>JASGEH010000173.1:0-6862 GCA_047606565.1 Comamonas sp. | reverse complement strand
GTGCCCATGCCCAGGCCCGAGATCGACACCATGATGGCGAAGGCCAGCAGCCGGCCGATGCCGGCGGCCATCGCCACCGGCACGCCATAGCGCGCCCCGTAGGTGAGCGAGAGCAGGTTGTTCGGGCCGAACGACAGGTTCAGCGCGAAGCAGGCGGGCAGGAACAGCAGGAACTCGTGCAGCGACATGGCGGGTGTTCTCCATCCATCGGGCCGGGGGCCGATAGCGGCGGATTATCCGCCTGCGCCCGGGCCGGCGGCGTGCCCTGGTGTCTCACTGCGTATCATTGGAGCAACTCCCGATCGACCATGACGCTGACCGAACTCAAATACATCGTTGCCGTGGCCCGCGAACGCCATTTCGGCAAGGCGGCCGAGGCCTGCCACGTTTCGCAGCCGACGCTCAGCGTCGCCGTCAAGAAGCTGGAAGACGAGCTGGAGGTCAAGCTGTTCGAGCGCAGCGCCAGCGAAGTCAGCGTCACGCCGCTGGGCGAGGACATCATTCGCCAGGCGCAGACGGTGCTGGAGCAGGCCGCCGCCATCAAGGAGATCGCCAAGCGCGGGCAGGACCCGCTGGCCGGCCCGCTGCGGCTGGGCGTGATCTACACCATCGGCCCCTACCTGTTGCCCGACCTGGTGCGGCAGGTGATCGCGCGCACGCCGCAGATGCCGCTGATGCTGCACGAGAACTTCACCGTCAAGCTGCTGGAGATGCTGCGCCTGGGCGAGATCGACTGCGCCATCCTGGCCGAGCCCTTTCCTGACACCGGCCTGGCGGTCGCGCCGCTGTACGACGAGCCCTTCTACGCCGCCGTGCCGGTCCAGCACAAGCTGGCCGCGCGCGACCAGGTCGATGCCATCGAGCTCAAGCAGGAAACCATGCTGCTGCTGGGCAGCGGCCACTGCTTTCGCGACCACGTGCTGGAGGTGTGCCCCGAGTTCGCCCGCTTCTCCAGCGACGCCGAGGGCATACGCAAGAGCTTCGAGGGATCGTCGCTGGAGACCATCAAGCACATGGTGGCCGCCGGCATGGGCGTGACGGTGGTGCCGCGCCTGAGCGTGCCGCCGCAGGCACTCGACGCCGACGGCCATCCGCGCGCGCGTGGCGACGACGATCCGGTGCGCTACCTGCCGTTCGACGGCGCCGCGCCCACGCGCCGCGTGGCGCTGGTGTGGCGGCGCAGCTTCACGCGCTACGAGGCCATCGCCGCGCTGCGCAACGCCATCATGGCCTGCGCGCTGCCGGGCGTGCAGCGGCTCACCTGAGCCCACGGGCGCCGTCAGTCGTGTCCGATAGCGCCCCGACGCATTCGAGGGCATAGTAGAGGGTGTTTTTGAACGAACAGGAAAGACCCTCGCATGGCTACCGAAAAGACCCCCGCTCGCAAGACCACGACCAAAACCACCACCACGACCTCTGCCCGCAAGCCCGCCGCCAAGCCGGTGGCCAGGCCCGCCGTCAAGGCCGCCGCCCACGCCGCCAAGACCCGCAAGATCGCTGCCGGCGCGCGCACCGCCGCCAAGCCCGAGGTGCTGCGCGGCGCGCCGGCCATCAACATCGGCCTGAGCGAGCGCGAGCGCACCACCATCGCCAAGGGCCTCAACCGCGTGCTGGCCGATACCTTCGGCCTCTACCTGACCACGCACAACTTCCACTGGAACGTCACCGGCCCCCACTTCAACTCGCTGCACACCATGTTCATGGAGCAGTACACCGAGCTGTGGAACGCCATCGACACCGTGGCCGAACGCATCCGCTCGCTGGGCTTCTACGCGCCCGGCTCGTACAAGGAGTTTGCACAGCTCGCGAGCGTCCCCGACACCCCGATCGTGCCGCCGCGCGCCGACGAGATGGTGCGCATCCTTGTCAAGGGCCACGAAACCGCCGCCCGCACCGCGCGCGAGCTGTTCCCGCTGCTGGACAAGGCCTCCGACGAGCCCACCGCCGACTTGCTCACGCAGCGCGTGCAGTCGCACGAGCAGACCGCCTGGATGCTGCGCTCGCTGCTCGAAGCCTGATCCCTCGTCAAGGGGCTGCTGAACACAGCGTCCCGCACCCCAGCGACGGCGGGCCTGGCCCGCCGTTTTTTCTGGCCACAGCTTGTCCCGAGGAAGCCCTCCGCATGACCCTGCCGCCCGCCCACGACGTCCGACATGAAGACCCGCATGAAGGCTCGCCCGCCCCGACCGGCGAGCAGCGGGTGCAGGCGCTGCAACCCCCGGTGCGGCGCGGCGACGCCGCCTGGGTGCGGGCCGCGCCGCTGGTCTTCGTGATGAACGCCGGTTCCGGCTCGAACGAGGCCGAAGCCACGCGCGAGACCATCACGCGCGAGGTCGAGCGCAGCGGTCGGGTGCTGCATTTTGTGCTGATCGACGCCGCCGCCGACCTGCCCGCGCGCGCCGCCGAGGCGGCCGCCCGGGCACGCGACCTCGACGGCGTGCTGGTGGCCGTGGGCGGCGACGGCACCCTCAACGTCATCGCCGGCGCCGCGCTGGCCGCCGACGTGCCGCTGGGCGTGATCCCGCAGGGCACCTTCAACTTCTTCGGCCGCAACCTCGGCATCCCGACCGAACTGGAGCCGGCGCTGCGCGTGCTGCTCGACCCCTGCATGCGCAGCCTGCGGCTCGGGCGCGTCGGCCCGGCGCAGGCGCGGGCGCAGGCAGGCGAGGGCGTGCCGCGCCAGTTGTTCCTGGTCAGCGCCAGCCTGGGTTTTTATCCGCAGATCATCGAGGACCGCGAGTACTGGAAGCAGCAGCTCGGCCGCCGCCGCATCGTCGCGCTGTGGTCGGGGCTGATGACGCTGCTGGGCCAGCACCGCACACTGCGCCTGACGCTGCGCGGCAGCAGCGGCCAGGCGGCGACGGTCAAGACCAGCACGCTGCTGGTCAGCGACAACGCGCTGCAGATGGCCAACCTGGGCTTGCCCGAGGCCCAGGCCATCGAGGACGGCCAGCTCGCCGGACTGGTTGTGCGTGCCACCTCGCGCTGGCAGTTGCTGGGGCTGGCGCTGCGTGGCGCCCTCAAGCGCCTGGCCGACGACGAACGGCTGCAGCGTTTCACCTTCGAGCGGCTCGAAGTGGCGGTGCGGCGCCCGGCGCCGGGCTTTCGCTTCAAGGTCGCGGTCGATGGCGAGATCCATGAGTACGCCTCGCCGCTGGTCTTCGACGTCTCGCCGCAGCCCCTGCAGGTGCTGGTGCCCTGGCCCGACGCGATCAGCGCCGAGGCCCGCGACGCGCGCGAGGCGATGGGCGAGCGCGCTGCCGCCGTCCCGGCCGGCGCTGCGACGGCATGAGCGCCTGGCCCGATCCGATTCCATCGGTTGCATCGGTCGAATCGGTCGAACACGCCGTGCAGCAGGCCGCGCCCGGGGCGCCGTGCCGCATCCTGCACCTGTCGGACCCGCATTTCGGCACCGAGCGCGCCGACGTCATGGCCGCCCTCGAAGCCTTCGTGGCGCGCGCGCGGCCGACGCTGATGGTGCTCTCCGGCGACCTCACGCAGCGCGCCCAGGCCAGCCAGTACCGCGCGGCCCGCCGCTTCATCGACCGCCTGCAGCAGCGCTGCGGCGCGCCGTGGGTGGCGATCGCCGGCAACCACGACATCCCGCTGTTCAACCTGGCCGCGCGCCTGGCCTGGCCGCTGCGCCAGTACCGCGCCAGCATCTGCGCCGACCTGGAGCCCGAATACGCCGACTCCTGCGCGCTGGTGCTGTGCGTCAACACCGTGCGGCGCTGGCGGCACAAGGATGGCGCCGTCTCGCGCGCCCAGATCGAGCGCGTCGCGCAGCGCCTGCAGCGCGCCGCGCCGGGCCAGTTGCGGGTGGTGGTCACGCACCAGCCGGTCCACGTCATCGAGCCGCGCGAGCGCGAGAACCTGCTGATCGGCCACGCCGAGGCCGTGCGGCGCTGGGCGCAGGCCGGCGCCGACCTGATCCTGGGCGGCCACATCCACTCGGCCTACGTGCGGCCGCTGGGTGCGTCCCCTGCCGGCGTGCTGCCGCAGAGCTGGGCGGTGCAGGCCGGCACCGCCGTCTCCAGCCGCGTGCGCCGTGAACAACCCAACTCGGTCAACCTGATCTGCTACCGCCCAGCCGGCCCGCGCGCCGCCGATGGCCGCATGCTGCCCGCCGCGCTGGCCGTGCAGCAGTGGGATTACCGGCGCGACGCCCATGCCGCGCACCCTGTCGGAGACTTCGTGCGCGTGCTGGAAACGCCGCTGCTCGCGCCTGATACCCTGGCTGCGCCCTGAACCCGCTCTGCGCACTTCCCGAGTTTTCCGCATGACGCTTGCCGCTACCCCGATTTCCCCACCGCTCTCTCCACTCCAGCCCGCGTTGTGCTTCCGGCTGCGCCGGCTCGACAGCCCCATCGGCACATTGTGGCTGGCTACCGATGCCGCCAGCCGCGTGCGCGCGCTGGAGTTCGACGACGACGGCCTGGCCCGCCTGCGCCGCCTGCTGGCCCGGCACCACCGGCATCACACGCTGGCGGAAGATGCCCATTCCGGCACCGCCGCCGCGCAGGCGCTGGCGCGCTATTTCGACGGCGACCTGCAGGCGCTGGAAGCGCTCGACGTCGCTGCCCCAGGCAGCCCGCTGCAGGAAAAAGTGTGGCGGGCGCTGCGCACCATCCCGGCCGGCCAGGTCACCACCTACGGCGATCTGGCCCGCCGCATCGGTGTAGGCGATGCCGATCCCGCGCCTGATGCCGCCGTTGATGCCGATGCCGAATGGCGCGCCTTCCAGGCCTTCAAGAAGGCCGGCCGGCTGGCGCGCGCGGTGGGACGGGCCAATGCGCTCAACCCGGTGGCCCTCATCGTGCCCTGCCACCGCGTGATCGGCGCCAGCGGCAAGCTGACCGGCTACGCCGGCGGCCTGCCGCGCAAGCAGTGGCTGCTGGCGCACGAGCGCGCCGTGATCGACCCGGCGCGGCGGCGCCTGGAGGGCTTCTGATGAGGCTGTACCCCGCCATCGACCGCTCCGCCGGCTGGGGCCTGCTGGCCGTGTGCCTGCTGGCGCTGGCCCTGCGCTGGGCGCAGCAGCGGCACGATCCGCGCCGCGCGCCAGTGCTGGCGGCCGCGCCCGGCGCCGGGGTGTCGGCGGCGGTCGCGGTGGTCGCACTGGGCCTGTTCGCCGCGCTGGCGCGGCAGGTCGTGCAGCCCGATCCGCCGGCCTGGCTGGCGCGGCTGGACGGCTGGATGGCCGCGCATCCGGCGCGCCTGCCCGAGCCGCTGCTGGCGCGCGTGGCCGACTTCACGCAACTGGGCGACGTCACCACCCTGACCGGCGTGGCCGTGCTCGCCGGCCTGGCGCTGACCTGGCGCCGGCGCTGGCTGGCGCTGGCCTGGTGGACGCTGGCCGTGGCCGGCAACGGCCTGCTGGTGCGCTGGACCAAGCAGGTGTTCGGGCGCGAGCGCCCCGATGCGCCTTACCTGGAAGTCCACGGCTACAGCTTTCCCAGCGGCCATGCCATGTCGTCCCTGGTGGTCTACGGCCTGCTGTGCCTGATGCTGTGGGGCTGGTCGCCCGGCGCGGGCGATTCGCGCCGCGCCGCGCGCGCGTTGGCGCTGGTCCTGGCCGTGCTGATCGCCGCCGTGGGCTGCAGCCGCATCGCGCTGCAGGTCCACTACGCCAGCGACGTGCTGGCCGGCTGGCTGCTGGGCCTGGGCTGGCTGGCGCTGGTGGGCCTGCTGGCGCGGCCGGTGCGGCCGGTGCGGGCGGCCGCTGTTTGACAGCGCCCGGCCCGTGGGTTCTGCCCCTGCCGCGCGCGTGCTGGCGCGTGGGCGCCGACAATGGCGGCTTCGGCCCGCCGGGCCACCCCGTGTTCGCGCTGTTTGTCCATGCCGCTTGCGTCCGATTCGCCGCCTTCTCGCGCTGCCGCTTCGCCTTCGCCCGCCACTGGAGCCCCCGCCCAGGGCCTGCCGCCGCCCATCCGCGCAGGCGAGCCGGCTTTCGCCGCCACCCGGCTGGCGTTGTTCGCGGGCGGTTTCTCCACCTTCTGGCTGCTCTACTGGATCCAGCCGCTGCTGCCCCTGCTGGCGCACGACTTCGGTCTGTCGCCGGCCTCCAGCAGCGCGGCGCTGTCGTTTTCCACCGGCGCGATGGCGCTGGCGCTGCTGCCGGCGAGCCTGCTGGCCGACCGCTTCGGGCGCCGCATGCTGATGTGCGGCGGCCTGCTGGCGGCGGCGCTGCTGTCGCTGGCGCAGGCGTTGGCGCCGGACTGGTCGGCGCTGCTGGGCCTGCGGCTGCTGGCCGGGCTGATGCTGGCGGGCATGCCGGCCGTGGCCATGGCCTATCTGGCCGAGGAGTTCGAGCCGGCCGCGCTGGGCAGCGTGATGGGCCTGTACATCGGCGGCAACGCGCTGGGCGGCATGGCCGGGCGGCTGGTCGGGGTGTGGCTGGCGGAGGCGGCCTCGTGGCGCGTGGCGGCGCTCGGCATCGGGCTGGTGGGGCTGGCTGGCGCGGTCTACTTCGCGCGCCGGCTGCCGCCTTCGCGGCGCTTCGTGGTCCGGCCGCTGCCCCTGAGCGTGGCCGGCCGCAGCAGCTTCGCCGCATCGTTGCGCGCGGCGCTGGCCGATCGCGGGCTGCTGGCGCTGTACGCCACCTCCTTCTTGCTGATGGGTGCTTTCGTCAGCCTCTACAACTACCTGGGCTTCCGGCTGGAGGCCGCGCCCTTCAATCTCAGCCACAGCGTGATCGGCCTCATCTTCACGCTCTACATGCTGGGCACTTTCGCTTCGGCCGCCTCGGGCCGGCTGAGCCGCCGCTTCGGCCGCGGCCGGGTGCTGCGCGCGCTGCTCGCGCTGATGGCCGCCAGCCTGCTGCTGACGCTGTCGGACGCGCTGGCCGTGGTGGTGCTGGGCG
>JASGEH010000172.1:0-25506 GCA_047606565.1 Comamonas sp. | reverse complement strand
GGCGTGCCGGTCTTCTACACCGCCCAGCCGGTCGAGCAGCCGCCGGGCGACCGCGCGCTGCTCAACGACTTCTGGGGCCCGGGCCTGACGCAGCCGCAGTTCCACGCGCAGCAGCCGGTCATCGCCGAACTGGCGCCGCGCCCGCAGGACACCGTGCTCACCAAATGGCGCTACAGCGCCTTCCAGCGCAGCGACCTGCGCGAGCGGCTGCGCGCGGCCGGGCGCGACCAGCTCGTCATTTGCGGCATCTACGCCCACATCGGCTGCATGGCCACCGCGCTGGAGGCCTTCATGCAGGACGTGCAGCCCTTCCTGGCGATCGACGGCGTGGCCGACTTCTCCGAGGCCGAGCACCGCCTGGCGGTGGACTACGTGGCGCGGCGCTGCGGCGTGAGCCTGCGGGTGCAGCAGATCATCGACAGCCTGCGCGAGGGGGCGCAATGAGCGCCGCCGCCGGCACGGGAACGCCCACGCACAGCGCTGCCGAGTTCGCCGGCCAGCACGTGCTGGTGACCGGCGCGGCCAGCGGCATCGGCGCGGCGCTGGCGCGGCTGCTGCTGCAAGGTGGTGCCCGTGTGACGGCGCTCGACCTCGACGAAGCCGGGCTGCAGGCCGTCGCCAGCCACGCCCGGCCGGGCCAGTGGCTGGCCCTGGCGGTGGACGTGAGCCGGTCCGCCGACGTCGATGCCGCCGTGGCCCAGGCCGAGGCGGCGCTGGGGCCGATCGAGCGGCTGGCCTGCGTGGCCGGCGTGCTGCAGATGGGCCGCGTCATCGATCTGACCGACGCACAGTGGCAGCGCGCGCTGGCCGTCAACGCCGGCGGCGTCTTCAACACCTGCCGCGCCGTCGCCGCGCGCATGGTGGCACGCCAGCGCGGTGCCATCGTCAACGTCAGCTCCAACGCCGCCACCACGCCGCGCGCGGCCATGGGCGCCTACGCGGCCTCGAAGGCGGCGGTCACCCAGCTCAGCCACTGCCTGGCGCTGGAGCTGGCCGAGCACGGCATCCGCTGCAACGTGGTCTCGCCGGGCTCGACCGACACCGAGATGCAGCGCGCCATGTGGCGCCAGGGCTCGTCGCGCCAGGCAGTGATCGAGGGCGACGCTGCCAGCTACCGCCTGGGCATCCCGCTGCGCAAGATCGCCACCCCCGAGGAAGTGGCCGAGGCCATCCTGTTCCTGCTGTCCGACCGCGCCAGCCACATCACGCTGCACGACCTGCGCGTCGATGGTGGCGCCACGCTGGATCGCTGAGGGCGTGTTTACGATCTCTTCATGAGGGTGAGAAAACGCACAGACACCCCGGCAGCCTTTACGCAAAATTCATCCCGTGCCCGAGAGAAAACCCCAGCAAGTCCGCCAGGGTTTCCGATCCCTGGCACATCGATATGCATCAAAGGAAACTGCCATGAACAAGAAGATCATCCTCGCCCTCGCTTCCCTCACCCTGGCTGGCGGTGCCTTCGCCGTGCAGACCGCCGAAGACCCGGTGCCCTTCGTCGCCGACACCGGTGCCCCGGTGAGCCGCGCCCAGGTGCAGGCCGAGCTGGCCCAGTACCAGCGGCAGCTCGCCAGTGCCCCGGTGCGCTCCGAGAACGCGGCGCCGGTCGCCGCCGAGGTCGGCCAGCCCCTCAGCCGCGCCCAGGTGCAGGCTGAGCTGCAAAGTTACTTGCAACACCTCTCGTCGCGCCCTGCCCACTCCGAAGACCCGGCTCCGCTGTAATCCAGCTGCGCCATGCGTCCCGCCGACCGCCTGGCCGAACGACCCGGGCACGCGCCATCAGCGCCTGATGGTGGCGAGGCGAGGCAAGACATGGCCCATGGGGCTCCAACACGCGCCCGAGAGCGCATTTCAAGGTTGTTCATGATTGCCGGCTGGCCCCCTGGGGTTCGCCGGTTTTTTTGCCGCCGGGCCGCCCCAAGGCAAAAAGCTGTCCCTTGGGGGACCGGGCAAGTGCGCAGCGCTTGCCCGAGGGATCTTTTTTTGCGTGGTTTGCTGGGATCGCGGGCGCTACAGAAAACCCACGGAGCGCGCCTCGCGCACCTCGGGCTTGAGGCGGTGCTCGATTTCGAGCTGCTCCAGGAATTCCTCGGCGCTGTAGCGCGTGCCCAGGATCAGCGTCTGCCGCTTGACGGCCGCGAAGTCGCCGGGGCAGAGCGCGTCGAGCCGCAGCAGGCGCGCGCGCAGGGCCTCGGGCAGTGCGTCGGCATCGCCGTCCAGGGCCTCGGTGGTGAACATGGCCAGGCGCTGCGCGGCCGTCAGCGGCCGGAACTGGATCTTGAAGGCGAAACGCCGCAGCGCGGCTGGGTCGAGGCGGTCGAGCAGGTTGGTGGTGCAGATGAAGATGCCGTCGAAGCGCTCCATGCCCTGCAGCATCTCGTTGACCTCGGTGACCTCGTAGCTGCGCTGCGCGCCGCGCCGGTCCTGCAGAAAGCTGTCGGCCTCGTCGAGCAGCAGCACCGCCTTTTCGCGGCTGGCCTCGGCGAACATGGCGGCCATGTTGCCCTCGGTCTCGCCGACGTACTTGCTCATCAGGTCGCTGGCTTGCTTGATGAGCAGCGGCCGGCCCAGCGACTGCGCGATGTGTTCGGCCAGTGCGGTCTTGCCGGTGCCCGGCGGGCCGTAGAAGCACAGTGTGCCGTGGCCGCGAGTGCCCAGGGCGTCGATGATGCGCGGCAGCTCGAAGCGGCTTTCGACGTTGAGCATGCCCAAGTCGTAGGCGGTGACGGACGTGCGCGCGGCGGTGGCCGGGCCGCTGGCGTTGCCCAGCGCCTCGTCGGCGTGCAGCAACTGGCGCTCGATCAGGGCCTCGAAGGTGGCCGGGTCGGCGGTTTCGCTGGCCTCGCTTGCGGGCGCGCCGCGCGCGAGTTCGGCAAAGCGCACCGCCGTGCCGATCTGCGCGGGCGTGAGGCCGCGGCGCTGGGTGAGCCGGGCGACGAAGGCGTCGGACACGCGCGCCTCGCCCAGCGTGCGGCGCACGAGCTGCTCGCGCGCGCCGGGCGGCGGCGACTTCAGCTCCAGGTGGTAGGCGAAGCGCCGGCGGAAGGCCGGGTCGATCTGCTCGATGCGGTTGGTCACCCACAGCGTGGGCACCGCGTTGGATTCGAGGATCTGGTTGACCCAGGCCTTACCGCCCACCGAGTGGCGGCCGGCATGGCCGGAGGCCTGTTCGGCGCGGGCCATCAGCTGCGCGGCCTCGGAGGAGATCGGCGGGAAGACGTCTTCCACTTCATCGAACAGCAGCGCGGCCTGCGTGCTGCCCTTGAGGAAGACCTGGGCGATCTGCAGCGAGCGGTAGCGGTCGCGGCCGGAGAGCGAGTGGCCGTCGCGGTCGGCGTACTCGACTTCGTAGAGGTCGAGGCCGGCGGCCTGCGCCAGCACGCGCGCCAGCTCGGTCTTGCCGGTACCCGGCGGGCCGTACAGCAGCACGTTGATGCCGGGGGTGCGCCGGGCCACGGCGTTGCGCAGCAGCGCCACCAGCACCTGCACGTCCTGCTCGACGAAGGCGAAGTCGCGCGGCTGCAGCGCGCTGGGCGCGCAGGGGCGGGTGAAGACGGCCATCAGCTCGGCGTGGCTGCGGTACTCGCGCATCAGCACCGGCGGCAGCTTCTCGCTGACCTTCATGAGGTCGGCCAGGTCGGTGATGTTGTGCTCGGAGATCAGGTTGTCGACCATGCCGATGCGCTCCAGCCGCGAGCCCGCGCGCAGCGCCTCGCCGACTTCCTCGGGCCGCACGCCGGCGACCTCGGCGATCGCTGCGTAGGCCTCGGGCGCGTTGCTGACCTTGAACTCGACCAGCAGGCTGCGCAGGTCGCGCTGGTAGCGCGCCAGCGTGCCGTAGAGCAGCAGCGCGCGCTCGGCGCGGTTGAGCTGCAGCAGATCGGCCAGCGCGTCGATGTTCTTCTCGACCAGCGTGGAAGGCTGGCGCACCGACGCGCTGAGCCAGTGGCCGGTGACCGACAGCAGGGTCAGCACGTCCTTGGGTGCGTCCTTGACGTAGTCGTCGAGATAGAAGAACAGCGTGCCTTCCTCGTAGGGGCCGCGCCAGACGCCGTGCTGGGCCAGGAAGGCCTTGTCGCTGAGTTTTTGCTGGTTGCTCCAGAGTTCGTTGCCGGCGCAGCGCCGCTGCAAAAACTCGCGCAGCCGCCGCAGCACCGACACCGGCCACACCAGGTGCCGGCCGGTGAGTGCGAGCAGGCCGTTGATGTCGCGCCGCACATTGAACTTGGCGCCCTGACGGGCCACCAGGGTGAGCACGAAATGTGAGCACATGAGGTCCATCACCGGCGCATCGAGCAGGCCCGGCGAGGGAATCATTTGCGAATCGGACAGGCGCTTGGTCATAGGCTCTCCACGGCGGCGCCGGGGGCACCGCGTCCGCACGATCGCACCGCCCGGGTTGCGGGGGACTGGCGCGGCGGCTTGAAACCGTGTAGGGACGACATGGCGCAGTTGTACAGCAACTCGGGCCGTCTGGCGGTGAACAAATCCATGAATTTGCAGGGTCGATATATGCATCAGGTCCGGGGTCCGTCTGGGCGAGGTGCGGTAGATGGCGCGGTTGGTCGGCGTCAAGGCGGCCTGGGCGGGCCAGAAATTTCGGCGCAGGGCGCAACTTTTTGTATTTGTGCAACACTCAAAAGCCGCCCGAGTTTGAAACCTCGAACCGTTACCCAAAACCATCATGCTTGCTTTTTCCGACATCGAAACGGCCGCCCAGCGCATCAGCGGGCAGGTCCAGCGCACCCCGTTCGCGGTTTCGCAAACGCTTTCGCGCCTGACTGGCGCTCAAGTCCACCTCAAGTTCGAGAACCTGCAGTTCACCGCCTCGTTCAAGGAGCGCGGCGCCTGCAACAAGCTCATGCAGCTCTCGCCCGAGGAGCGCGCGCGCGGCGTGGTCGCCATGTCGGCGGGCAACCACGCGCAGGGCGTGGCTTACCACGCGCAGCGGCTGGGCATCCGCGCCGTGATCGTGATGCCCACCTTCACCCCCGGCGTGAAGGTCGAGCGCACGCGCGGCTTCGGCGCCGAGATCGTGCTGCACGGCGACACCCTCGACGAGGCGCGCGCGCATGCCGACCAACTCGCCGCCGAGCAGGGCCTGGTCTTCGTCCACCCCTATGACGACGAGGCCGTCGTGGCCGGCCAGGGCGCGGTGGCGCTGGAGATGCTGCAGGAGGTGCCGGACCTCGACGACCTGGTGGTCGCCATCGGCGGCGGCGGCCTGATCGCGGGCATGGCGACGGCGGCCAAGGCGCTGCGGCCGGAGATCCGCGTCACCGGCGTGCAGAGCGTGCGCTTTCCGATGATGGTCAACGCGGTGCAGGGCACGCACCACCCGGCCGCGCCGCACAGCGGCACCATCGCCGAGGGCATTGCCGTGGGCACGCCGGGGCAGATCCCGCAGGCCATCATCCAGCAGCGTGTGGACGCGCTGGCGCTGGTCGACGAGGGCGAGATCGAGCAGGCCATCGTGATGCTGCTGGAGATCGAGAAGACGCTGGTCGAGGGCGCGGGCGCGGTCGGCCTGGCGGCGCTGCTCAAGTATCCGCAGCGCTTTCGCGGCCGCAAGGTCGGGCTGGTGCTGTCGGGCGGCAACATCGACCCACTGCTGCTGGCGGCCATCATCGAGCGCGGCATGGTGCGTGCCGGGCGGTTGGCTCGCATCCGCGTGGGCGCGCGCGACGTGCCCGGCGTGCTGGCGCGCATCACGCAGGTGGTGGCGCAGGCCGGCGCCAACGTCGACGAGGTCCACCACCAGCGCGCCTTCACGCCGCTGGCCGCGCAGAACGTGGAGATCGAGCTGGTGCTGCAAACCCGCAGCCGGGCCCACCTGGCGCAGGTGCTGGAGGCGCTGAAGGCCGGCGGCTTCTCGGCGCAGGAGCTGTCATGAGGCGCGCGCTGTCGCCGGCCGCGCCGGGAGGCATCCGGTGAGCGCCCCCAACGTGCTGGAGAAAAAGCTCGAGCAGCTGGAGAACATCGACACCGAGAACCTGCCGCTGCTCAGCGGCCTGGAGCCCTGGCTGCAGGCCTGCATCGGGCTGGCGGTGCTGGCCTGCGTGGCCTATGCGCTACGCAGCCTGGCCGGGCTGGTGCTCACGCGCGTGTTCCGCCACCTGCGCGAGCGCATCACGCCGCCGGCGCGCTGGGCCGCCATCGTGCTGCACGCCAAGGTGGGCAAGCGCTTCACGCAAGTGATCCCGCCGGTGATCGTGCAAATCGGCCTGCCGCTGGTGCCGCACCTGCATGCCACCGCCCAGACGGTGCTGAGCAACGTCGCGGCGGCGATGACCGTGATGTACCTCGTGCGCGTGCTCACCGCCTTGCTCGACGCCACGCTGGAGAGCCACGCGCTGCGCGCCGACAGCGAGGCCGCGCGCACGCGCTCGATCAAGAGCTACGTGCAACTGGGCCAGCTGCTGCTGATCCTGGCTGGTGCGGTCGTCATGGTGGCCGCGCTGATCGACCGCTCGCCGCTGATCCTGCTGTCCGGCCTGGGCGCCATGTCGGCGGTGCTGATGCTGGTCTTCAAGGACACCATCCTGTCCTTCACCGCCGGGCTGCAGCTCACCACCAACGACATGCTGCGCGTGGGCGACTGGATCGAGATGCCGCAGGTCGGCGCCAACGGCGCGGTCACCGACATCGCGCTGCACACCGTGAAGGTGCAGAACTGGGACAACACCTTCACCACCATCCCGACCTGGCGGCTGATGTCGGAGAGCTTCATCAACTGGCGCGGCATGGCCGAGTCGGGCGGCCGGCGCATCAAGCGCACGCTGCGCATCGACTCGACTTCCATCCGCTTCCTCGACGAGGACGAGATCGCCGCGCTCGCGCACATCGCGCTGCTGCGCGACTACCTCGCCAGCAAGCAGGAGGCCGTGCAGGAAACCAATGCCCAGCTGCAGCTGGCGCTGGGCGAAGTCGCGCAGCTGCCCACCAACCAGCGCCGGCTGACCAACATCGGCACCTTCCGCGCCTACGCCCAGGCTTACCTGCGCGCCCACGCCAGCGTGCACCAGAACATGATGCTCATGGTGCGCACCATGGAGGCCACCGCCGACGGCGTGCCCATGGAGGTCTACTGCTTCACCACCACCACCTCGTGGGTGCCCTACGAAGCGATCCAGGGCGACATCTTCGACCACCTGATGGCCGTGCTGCCCGAATTCGGCCTGCGCCTGTACCAGAGCCCGAGCGGCTTCGACCTGCGCCGCGGCCTGCAGGAAGGCGCGCCGCAGGCGTAGGACAAGCGCGCGAAACCGCCGAAACCGCGCGCCGGGGTTTGCGGCGCGTGCGTGCGGGTGATAGTCTCAGCCGAATGGCAGTGCCCCCTCGTTCCTGGCTGGAGGGCCAATTCGATGCGAACCATCTGGACCGATTCCTTCGCGTGGATGCTCACGGTGGGCGCCGCCGTGGGCCTGACGCTGATGGCGCCCACCGGGCTGTCGGTGCTGGGCCACCTGCCGCGCGTGGCCGCGGCCGACCTCAACAAGCGCCAACTGGCCTTCCCCGAAGACTTGCCGGCCGAGCGCACACTGGTGTTCGTGAGCTTCATGCGCGGCCAGAACGTGGACGTGAGCCACTGGATCGAGGGCATGGGCCTCAATGAGCAATCCCCGGGGGCCTGGATGCGGCTGCGGGTGTTCGACGTCGCCGCCAGCCGCAACCGCGACGACATCGAGCACCACCTGCAAGCCACCTACACCACGCCGGACTCGCGCGCCACCGTGGTGCCGCTGTTCACCGACCGCGAGGCCTTTGCCAGCGCGCTTGGCCTGCCGTCGCAGAAACACGTCTACGCCATCGTCATCAACCGCCAGGGCCACGTGCTGGCGCGCGCCGAGGGCCTTTACTCCAAGGAAAAGGCCGCTGCCCTGATGGAGCGCTTGCAGCCCGAAAACGACTGGGCGTTGACCGGCTACATCCCGGCCCACCAGTAGCACGGTCGGTGTTGCCATAATCGGCGGCTGTCGTCCTCTTCTCTTTCCTGCCACGGCGCCGATGCGCCAGTGACCCCTTGCCCGACAGGCTTGCGCGCCTGCCGCCCACTGCCGTGACTTCATCCTCGCCCCTTGCTCCTCCCCCTGCGCCGCCCGCCGCGCCCTTGCCCGCCTTCCGCGCCGCCCTGGGCATGTTCGCCACCGGCGTCACCATCATCACCACGCGCGAGGCCGACGGCACCTTGCGCGGCTTCACTGCCAGCTCGTTCAACTCAGTCTCGCTCGACCCGCCGCTGATCCTGTGGAGCCTGGTGCACGGCTCGTCGAGCTTCGCGGCCTTCTCGGCGGCCAGCCACTACGCCGTCAACGTGCTCACCGCCGACCAGTTGCCGCTGGCGCGCCGTTTCGCCACGCGCGACATCGACCGCTGGGCCGGCGTGGACCATCACCCGGGCGAGGGCGGCTCGCCGGTGCTGGCGCAGGCGGCGGCGGTCTTCGAGTGCGTGCAGCACGCGCGCCACGAGGCCGGCGACCACACCATCTTCGTGGGCGAGGTGCTGCGCTGCACGCACACCCCGGGCGCGCAGCCGCTGCTGTTCCACGGCGGCCAGTTCTACACCGAGCTGCCGCTGGCCTGATCGGTCGGGCTTCGGCCTCAGATCGTCAACACGTCCTCAGTTCCGCTCCACGATCACCGGGCGCATGCCGAGCGCGTCGCGCACCCGCGTGGCCGCCGCATCGGCCTCGCCGCGCGTGGCATACGGCCCGGCCTGCAGGCGGTACCAGCCGCCCGCGTCGTCCAGCGCCAGGCGCGGCGCCAGCCAGTCGAGCGTGCTGCCCAGGTGGCGTGCCAGCGACTCGGCGCCGTCGGCGGCGCGGAAAGCGCCCAACTGCATGTAGACGCCCGGCGCGCTGGCGCGCGGTAGCGCCTGTGCTGGTGCTGGTGCTGGCGCTGGTGCTGGTGCCGGACTGTCCGTGGCGAAGCTGGCGATCGGATCGGTCGTGCCGGCGGATGCCGGCGGCGAGGGCGGCAACGAGGGCTCTGGCGCGGGCAGGGCCGGCGCCACGCTGGCTTGCGCCAGTGCCGTCGTGCCGCCGCGCGGCCAGCTGCCGGTGCGGATCTCGTCGGGCAGGATGCGCTCGACCGTGACCTCGGCCGAGCCCTGGTCCAGGTAGCCCAGTTTGTAGGCGGCGGCATAGCTCAGGTCGATCACGCGCCCGCGCAGGAAGGGGCCGCGGTCGTTGACCCGCACGATCACACTCTGTCCCGTGCCCACGCGGGTCACGCGCGCGTAGCTCGGGATCGGCAGCGTCGGGTGCGCGGCCGTCATGGCGTACATGTCATAGGGCTCGCCGCTGGAGGTCTGGCGGCCATGGAACTGCTTGCCGTACCAACTGGCCACGCCGCGCTGGCGGAACGGCCGCTCGCGCGTGTCGGGCACGTAGCTGCGGCCCAGCACGGTGTAGGGCTTGTTGGGGCCGGACATCAGCGGCTCGATGCGCGGCACGGCGTCGGCCAGCTCAGCCCCCTGCAGCCGGCCGCGCTCGCCCGGGCCGTCCTGCTGGTAGAAGCCACCGCCCTGGCCGCCCGTGTGGCCGGCTCCTCTGCCCGGCTTGGGGCCGCTGGCGCAGCCGGCCAGCAAAACCGCCAGTGCCAGCGCGCTCAGCCAGTACGGCAGCCGGAGGGCGGGGTACGGCGGGACGGCCGGCACTGGCCCGGCAAGTCTGGCAGGTGCGGTAGAAAGGGCAGGGCGCGGGGGCGGCAGGCGAAAGACGGCGGCGGCAAGCATGCCCGCAAGGATAGGGCATGCCCGCGCCGCTCCCGCGGTGATCGCGCGCTGGCGCCTGGGACTGGCCAGCGAGGCTGCAAAACAAAACCGCCCGAGGCGCAGGCCGCCGGGCGGTTCCGAGTCCGGGCGCCAAGGGCGGCGCGGCGGGAGATCAGCGGTCGACGAAGGCGCGCTCGATCACGTAGTCGCCGGGCTGGCCGATGCCGGGCGAGACTTGGAAGCCCAGCTTGTCGAGTTCGGCTGCCACGTCGCGCAGCATGTGCGGGCTGCCGCACAGCATGGCGCGGTCGGTCTCGGGGTTGATCGGTGGCAGGCCGGTGCGCGCGGCGATGCGCTGCTCGGAGATCGCGGTGGTGATGCGGCCTTCGTTGTCGAAGGGCTCGCGCGTGACGGTCGGGTAATAGACCAGCTTCTCGGCGATTTCCTCGCCCAGGCCCTCGATCTTGAGCAGGTCGCCGGCCAGGTAGTCGCGGTAGGCCAGCTCGCTGATGAAGCGCACGCCGTGCACCAGGATGACCTTCTCGAAGCGCTCGTAGGTTTCCGGGTCGCGGATGATGCTCATGAACGGCGCCAGGCCGGTGCCCGAGCCGAACAGGTAGAGGTTCTTGGCCGGCGTCAGGTCGGAGATGACCAGCGTGCCGGTGGGTTTGCGGCCGACCAGCAGCTCATCGCCGACCTTCAGGTTCTGCAGGCGCGAGGTGAGCGGGCCGTCGGGCACCTTGATCGACAGGAATTCGAGGTGCTCTTCCCAGGCCGGGCTGGCGATGCTGTAGGCGCGCAGCAGCGGCTTGTTGTTGACCTGCAGGCCGATCATCACGAAGTGGCCGCTCTCGAAACGCAGGCTTTGGCCGCGTGTCGTCGTGAAGGAAAACAGGGTGTCGTTCCAGTGGTGAACACTCAGGACGCGCTCAGGTTCGAAGGCTGCCATGCTGAAAGGGGTGAGCAGGACTCACCCGGAGTTGGTGGATGGGGCAAAGGCCGCCATCATACCGCTGGGCGATATGAAGTGCCAATTCTTTAGATGGAATACGTTCTAAAGAGAAGTTGTGGTCGAGGAATCGAGCCTAACCGTTTTCAGCGCAGTGGGCCGGCATCCTCCTGCAGCGAGGCGGGGAGGTCACGGGCTTCGTGCAAGACCCGCCAGACATCGACATGGTCATCGCGTTCGACGTAGAAAACCCGGTGGGAAAACCGGGCCAGCGGCCAACTTCGCAGGCCAGGCAAGTCGAGTTCATGCGCATGGCGAGGCGAGCCCGTCGCGGGATGCCGGCTGATGTGGGCATAAGCGTCTTCCAGCGCATCGATGAAACCGAGCGCCACCTGCTGGCCCCCTTCCTTCAGGAGATGGTCGAGCGCATCGTCGATATCCTGTCGAGCCTGCGCCCGTGGTACGACCGGCTTGGCCTTCATCCGAGCGTGCCGCCGATGCGGGAGCGCAAGGCGTCGAAGTAGTCGCCATCCACAGGCGCTCCGGGCGTCGAAGTGGCTCCGGCCAGCAGGAGGCGACGCAACTGTTGGCGATCCTGGTCCTTGCGGATCAATTCGCGCACGTACTCGCTGCTGGTGCCAAAGCCGCGCTGGGTGACTTGCTCATCGACGAAAGTCTTGAGCGTCTCGGGCAAGGAGATGTTCATCGTGCTCATGGGCCGATCATAGGCATCTTGGCAAAATTTGGCAAAACTTCAGCCCGCCTCGCCGCCGCGACTTCTCCCGGTGCGCGCCGCAGTGCTCAAGTCCCGCCGCACACCCGCAGCACTTCCTGCCCATAAGCCGCCAGCTTCTTCTCGCCCATGCCGGGAATCTGGCCGAGCGCGTCGAGGTCGGCCGGGTTGTCCTGCGCGATGGCGGCCAGGGTGGCGTTCTGGAAGATGACGTAGGCCGGCAGGTTGTGCTCGCGCGCGACTTCGCTGCGCCAGGCCTTGAGCGCGTTGAAGCGCGCCAGGCTGGCGGCGTCGAGATCGGCTTCCACGGCTTTCTTGCGGGCGCTGTCGCTGGACGACGTGCCGCTCGCTCCGCGCCGGCTGCGCGTGGCCGGGGGCTTGTCGCTGATGCGCATGGACAGCCGCTGCTCGCCCTTGAGGATGGCGCGCGCACTGCCGGCCAGGCGCAGGGTGTTGTAGGCCTCGGCGTCGATCTCCAGCGCGCCGATGGAGATCAACTGGCGGATCACGCCGCGCCACTGCACCTCGCCCAGGTCGGCGCCGATGCCGAAGGTCGAGAGCTGCTGGTGGCCGAACTGCGCGACCTTGTCGGTCGCCTTGCCGCGCAGGATGTCAAGGATATGCCCGGCGCCAAAGCTGATGCCGCTGTGCTGCTGCACGCGGTAGATGCAGGACAGCACCTTGCGCGCGGCCTCGGTCGCGTCCCAGGTGGCGGGCGGGTTCAGGCAGTTGTCGCAATTGCCGCAGGGCTGCGCGGCCTCGCCGAAGTAGGCCAGCAGCCGCACGCGGCGGCAGTCGGCGGCCTCGGCCAGCGTCAGCAGCGCGTCGAGCTTGCCGCGCATGACCTGCTTGTACTCGTCGCTGGCCGGGCTCTCGTCGATCATGCGGCGCTGGTTGACGACGTCGGCCAGGCCGTAGGCCATCCAGGCGTCGGCCGGCCCGCCGTCGCGCCCGGCGCGGCCGGTTTCCTGGTAGTAGCCCTCGATGTTCTTGGGCAGGTCGAGGTGGGCGACGAAGCGCACGTCGGGCTTGTCGATGCCCATGCCGAAGGCGATGGTGGCGGTCATCACCAGCCCTTCCTCGCGCAGGAAGCGGTCCTGGTGCTGCTGGCGCTGCGCGGCCGGCATGCCGGCGTGGTAGGGCAGGGCCGGGATGCCCTCGCCGCTGAGCCAGTCGGCTAGTTCCTCGACCTTCTTGCGGCTTTGGCAGTAGACGATGCCGGCGTCGCCGTCGTGTTCTTCCTGGATGAAGCGCAGCAACTGCTTCTTGGGGTCGGTCTTCTCGACCAGCCGGTAGCGGATGTTGGGGCGGTCGAAGCTGCTGATGAACAGGCGCGCGTCCTGCAGCTTCAGGCGCTCGATGATGTCGGCGCGCGTGAGGTCGTCGGCGGTGGCCGTCAGCGCGATGCGCGGCACGTTGCCGTAGCGCTCGTGCAGCATCGCCAGCGCCCGGTATTCGGGCCGGAAGTCGTGGCCCCACTGGCTCACGCAGTGCGCCTCGTCGATCGCGAACAGCGCGATGCGGCCGCGCTCGTTGAGGCGGTCGAGCTGCTCCAGGAAGCGCGGCGTGTTGATGCGCTCGGGCGCCGCGTACAGGCAGGTGATCTCGCCGCGCCACAGCCGGTTCTCCACCTCGCGCGCTTCCTCCAGCGTCTGCGAGGAGTTGAGGAAGGCCGCCTCCACGCCCAGCTCGTGCAGCGCGCCGACTTGGTCGTGCATCAGCGCGATCAGCGGCGAGACCACCAGCGTCACGCCATGGCCCATGCGCTGGCGCGCGATCGCCGGGATCTGGTAGCACAGCGACTTGCCGCCGCCCGTGGGCATCAGCACCAGCGCGTCGCCGCCGCCCGTGACGTGTTCGACGATCTCCTGCTGCAGCCCGCGAAAGCGCGGGTAGCCGAAGACGTCTTGCAGGATGGCGTGCGGCGCGCTGGATTCGGAGGACAAGATGGATGCGGTTTGAAATCGAGCGTCGCCCACTCCGGTGAGGAAGGGGAACGCGGACAGTTTCATGGGAAAGAGAGGGAGAAATCCGGGTCGGTGGAAGCCGCTATTGTCGCTGTAAGAACGTGCTGACGGTCTTTTCATGGCGTGCTCACCGGGCTGGCGGGTGCCATATGGCGTTTTAGAAAAAAATTTCTAATGGAATTTACCTAGGGAAAATAAATTCCAATCCATGCAAGATGAGGCCGTGGCATTCGAGAGGGTGTAGTGGCTTTCTCCGGTGCTGCTGCCGGGCGTCGCCGCAGACGCCTTTCCAAGAACGATACGGAGACAGACATGCCCTCACTCGCTTCTCGTCGCTGGCTCAAGAGCCTGCTTCTGGCGGCCTTGGTCGCCACCGGTGCCGCCCACGCTGGCGGTCGTTTCGTGTTCATCAGCCATGCGCCCGATTCCGATTCGTGGTGGAACACCGTGCGCAACTCGCTCAAGCAGGCGGGCGAGGATTTCGGCGCCACGGTCGACTACCGCAATCCCCCCACGGGCGACATCGCCGACATGGCGCGCTTAGTCGAGCAGGCGGCGGCGCAGAACTACGACGGCGTGATCGTGACGGTGGCCGATTTCGATGTGCTGCAAGGCGCGATCCGCAAGGTCACCGACAAGAAGATCGCGCTGATCACCGCCAACTCCGGCACGCCTGAGCAAAGCCAGAAGCTGGGCGCGCTCATGCACATCGGCCAGGGCGAATACGAGGCCGGCCATCTGGCCGGCGAGAAGGCCAAGGCGCGCGGGGTGTCCAGCTTCGTCTGCGTCAACCACTATGCGACCAACCCGGCGTCGTTCGAGCGCTGCAGGGGCTTTGGCGATGCCATTGGCGCCGATTTCCGCAAAAGCACCATCGACACCGGCATCGATCCGGCCCAGGTCGAAAGCATGACCAGTGCCTACCTGCGCCAGAACCCCGGCACGCAGGCCATCTTCGCGATTGGACCCGATTCGGCCCAGGGGGCGTTGCAGGCGGTGGCCAAGGGTGGGCTCAAGGGCAAGATCTTCTTCGCCACGGTCGACCTGTCCGAGGCCATCGTGCGCGGCATCAAAGACGGCACCATCGCCTTCACCATCGACCAGCAGCCCTATCTGCAGGGCTATGTGCCGGTGGCCGTGCTGTCCTACCTGAAGGACACCGGCACGCGCGACGTGGCCGCTGCCATCGAGGCCTTCAAGGCCAACGACAAGGCGCGCCAGCGCCTGCAGGACTACGGCCTGCAGCCGCACTATGGCGAGCGCGTCATCAGCTCCGGCCCCGGCATCGTCGACCAGAGCAATGTCGACAAGGTCGAGAAGTACGCGGGCCAGTACCGCTGAGGCCTGCGCGAGAGGCATCGATTTCGCCGCGCTGCGGTGGCCGTGCGGCGCGCGGAATTCTTCCACACGGCCTTGCTGATTTCTCTGGACATCGACCATGAGCAACATCCTTTCCTCCCCAGCCGCCCTGCAGGTCGCGGCCGACGAGCGCGTGCGCGACGTCGGCGCCCTGCACAAGCTGCTGTCGCGCCCCGAGTTCGGCGCGCTGGCCGGCGCCTTGCTGGTCTTCCTGGTCTTCGGCATAGCCGCCGGGGGCTCGGGCATGTTCAGTGCCGAGGGCGCCGTCAACTGGGCCACCGTGGCGGGCTACCTGGGCATCATCGCGGTGGCCGCCGCCTTGCTGATGATCGCCGGCGAGTTCGACCTGTCCATCGGCTCCATGATCGGCTTTGCCGGCATGATGGTGGCCATCCCCATCCTCTACTGGGGCTGGCCGGCCTGGGCGGCGGTGCCTTTTGCGTTCGCGCTGGCCATGTTGCTGGGCGCGGTCAACGGCTGGCTGGTGATCAAGACCGGGCTGCCTTCCTTCATCGTCACGCTGGCCTTCTATTTCATCCTGCGCGGGCTGAGCCTGGCGGTCTCGGTGCTGCTGACGGGGCGCACCATTTTGTCGAGCAACGGCAGCGCGACGCTGCGCGAGGCCATGAGCGGCGATCCGCTGGTCGGCCTGCTGTTCCACGGCCACGTGCTGACGGGCCTGTTCAACTTCCTGGCGCAGGCGGGCCTGCTCGATGCGCGCGACGACGGCAGCGCGCTGGCCATCGGCGTGCCCAAGGTCATCGTCTGGTGGCTGGTGCTCACGGTGGTCGGTGCCTTCGTGCTGGCGCGCACGCGCGCCGGCAACTGGATCATGGCCAGCGGCGGCGACGCCAACGCGGCCAAGAACGTGGGCATTCCGGTGGCCCGCGTGAAGATCGCGCTGTTCGTGTTCGTGGCCTTCGCCGCCACCCTGTTCGCCACGCTGCAGGTCGCCGATGCCGGGTCGGCGGCGGCCGACCGCGGCCTGCAAAAAGAGTTCGAGGCCATCATTGCCGCGGTCATCGGCGGCTGCCTGCTGACCGGCGGCTACGGTTCGGTGATCGGCGCCGCCGTGGGCGCGCTGATCTTCGGCATGGTGCAGATCGGCATCGGCTACACCAGCATCGACAACAACTGGTACCGCGTCTTCCTGGGCCTGATGCTGCTGGCCGCCGTGCTGTTCAACAACTACATCCGCCGGCGCTTTGCGCAGGGGCGCCGCTGAGCCCAGGAGACCCGGACATGAGCGACTACATCCTGCAACTCGAATCGATCAGCAAGTACTTCGGATCGGTCATCGCGCTCTCGGGCGTCACGCTGCGGCTGCGTCCGGGCGAGGTGCACTGCCTGCTGGGCGACAACGGCGCCGGCAAGAGCACGCTGATCAAGACGCTGGCCGGGGTGCACGCGCCCGATGCGGGCCGGTACCTCATCGACGGCCAGCCGGTGCGCTTCGAATCGCCGCGCGCCGCCCTCGACATGGGCATCGCCACGGTCTACCAGGACCTCGCGCTGGTGCCGCTCATGAGCGTGGCGCGCAACTTCTTCATGGGCCGCGAGCCGCAGCGCAAGTGGCTGGGCCTGCTGCCGGTCATGGACCACGCGCTGGCCGCGCGCACCGCCCACGCCAAGCTCGCCGAAATGGGCATCCGCATCCGCGACCCCCACCAGATGGTCAGCGGCATGTCCGGCGGCGAAAAGCAGTGCCTGGCGATCGCGCGCGCCATCCACTTCGGTGCGCGCGTGCTGATCCTCGACGAGCCCACGGCGGCGCTCGGCGTCAAGCAAAGCGTCAACGTGCTCAAGCTGATCAAGCGTGCGCGCGACCGGGGCATCTCGGTCATCTTCATCACGCACAACGTCAACCATGCCTATCCGGTCGCCGACAGCTTCACGCTGCTCAACCGGGGCCGCTCCATCGGGACCTACCGCAAGGACCAGATCAGCAAGGACGAAGTCCTCCACATGATGGCCGGCGGCGCCGAGATGCAAACCCTGATGGCCGAAATCGAAGGCGTCACCCTCTGAACCCCGGCAAGACCATGAACGACTTTCTGAACATCCCGCAGGGCCGCGCGTTCGATCTGGCCTGTCTCGGCCGGCTGGCGGTCGACCTCTATGCGCAGCAGATCGGCGCCCGGCTCGAAGACGTCGCCAGCTTCGCCAAGTACCTCGGCGGCAGCTCCGCCAACATTGCCTTCGGCGCGGCGCGGCTGGGCCTGCGCGCAGCCATGATCTCGCGCGTGGGCGACGAGCAGATGGGGCGCTTCCTGGTCGAGACGCTGCAGCGCGAGGGCTGCGACACCTCGCAGATCCAGGTCGACGCGCAGCGCCTGACCGGCCTGGTGCTGCTCGGCATCAAGGACCGCGACACCTTCCCGCTGCTGTTCTACCGCGAGAACTGCGCCGACATGGCGCTCGATGCCACGGCGATCTCCGAGGACTTCATCGCGCGCTGCCGCGCGCTGCTGGTCACCGGCACCCACCTGAGCACGCCGGGCGTGCGCGCCGCCGCGCTGGCCGCGCTGGGCCACGCCCGCCGCCACGGCACGCTGCGTGTGCTGGACATCGACTACCGGCCCGTGCTGTGGGGGCTGGCGCGGCGCGGCGACGGCGAAACCCGCTATGTGGCCGATGCCGCCGTCACCGCGCAGCTGCAGGCGGTGCTGCCCGAGTTCGACCTGCTGATCGGAACCGAGGAGGAATTCCGCATCGCCGGGGGCGTGCCCGACGACCTGCTGGCCTCGCTGCGCGCGGTGCGCCGCGTCACCCCCGCGGCCCTGGTCGTCAAGCTGGGCGCGCAGGGTTGCTGCCTGATCGCCGGCGCCGTGCCGCAGCGGCTGGAGGACGCGCCCACCGCGCGCGGCGAGCGCGTCGAAGTGCTCAACGTGCTGGGCGCGGGCGACGCCTTCGCCGCCGGCTTGCTGACCGGCCTGCTCGGTGGCCAGGACTTTCACGGCGCGGCGCGCATCGCCAACGCCTGCGGCGCCATCGTCGTCTCGCGCCACGCCTGCGCGCCGGCCATGCCCACGCCCGCCGAGCTGGCGCACTGGTTCTCCGGCCACCGCGAAGCGCGGGTCGATGCCGATGCGCAACTGGCCCACCTGCACCGCGTGACCGCCGCACGCCCGCGCTGGGATGAACTGTGCGTGCTGGCCTTCGACCACCGCGCCCAATTCAGCGACCTCGCGCGCGAGGCCGGCGCCAGCGAGCAGCGGCTGCCCGTGCTCAAGCGCCTGCTGGTGCGCGCCGTCGAGCAGGTCGAAGACAGCCATGGCCTGGCGGGCCGCATCGGCGTGCTTATCGATGGCCATTACGGCGCCGATGCGCTGGCCGCCGCTACCGGGCGGGGCTGGTGGGTCGGCCGTCCGGTGGAACTGCCGCTGTCGCGTCCGCTGCGCTTCGACCGCACCGCCTCGCTGGGCTCGCAACTGGCCCACTGGCCGCGCGAGCAGGTCGTCAAGTGCCTGGTCTATTACCACCCCGACGATGCCAGCGCGCTGCGCGTCGAGCAGGAAGCGCGCCTGCGCGAGCTGTGGGAGGCCACGCGCGCCAGCGGCCACGAACTGCTGCTGGAAATCATCACGCCCGCGGCCATGCTGCCGGCCGGTGACGCGGCGGCGCGTGCGCGGGCCAACGCCGAGGCGGTGTTGCGCAGCGTCAAGCGCTTCTACAACCTGGGCTTCAAGCCCGAGTGGTGGAAGCTCGCGCCGATGGACGAGCCGTCCTGGCGCGCGCTGTCGGATCTGATCGCCGCGCGCGATCCGCATTGCCGCGGCGCCGTCATCCTGGGCCTGAATCAGCCGCTGGACGAGTTGGCGCTGAGCTTCGCACAAGCCACCGATCCGCTGGTCAAGGGTTTCATGGTCGGCCGCACCCTGTGGGCCGCGCCCAGCGCGCGCTGGCTGCGCGGGGAGATTGGCGATGAGGCCCTGGTGGCCGACGTCGCGCGCAATTTCGCCACGCTGGCCGAGGCCTGGATCGACCGCCGTCCCGATGCCGAGCCCCGGCGCGCGGTGGCCTGAAGGGAGGGCACATGACCATCAGCAAGACGCTGTCGTCTCCCCCCACCGTGCGCCTGACCATGGTCCAGGCGCTGGTGCGCCACCTCGCGGCGCTGCGCGTGGAGCTGGACGACGGCTCCGTCGTGCCTTATGTGGAAGGCGTGTTCGCCATTTTCGGCCATGGCAACGTCGCCGGCCTGGGCGAAGCGCTGTGGGCCGAGCGCGCGCAACTGCCGACCTGGCGCGCCCACAACGAGCAGGGCATGGCCAACGCGGCCGTGGCCTACGCCAAGGCCCAGTTCCGCCAGCGCATCCTGGCCGTGACCACCTCGATCGGGCCGGGCGCCACCAACCTGGCCACCAGCGCCGCGCTGGCGCACGTCAACCGCCTGCCGGTGCTGCTGCTGCCGGGCGACGTGTTCGCCTCGCGCGCGCCCGATCCGGTGCTGCAGCAACTGGAGGATTTCGGTGCCGGCGACGTCTCGGCCAACGAGGCGCTGCGTCCGCTGGTGCGCTATTTCGACCGCATCGTGCGGCCCGAACAGATCCTGACGGCGCTGCCGCGTGCCATCCAGGTGATGACCGATCCGGCCAGCTGCGGCCCGGTCTGCCTGGCCTTGCCGCAGGACGTCCAGACCGAAGCCTTCGACTGCCCCCGGCACTTCCTGGAGCCCGAGGTGCTGCGCCTGCGCCGCCCGCCGCCCGATCCGCGCGAGCTCGACCGCGCCGTGGCCCTGCTGCGCGGCGCGCGGCGCCCACTCATCGTCGCGGGCGGTGGCGTGCTCTACAGCCAGGCCGGGGCGGCGTTGCGCGCGCTGGCCGATGCGCACGGCATTCCCGTGGCCGAGAGCCAGGCGGGCAAGGGCGCGCTGCCGTGGGACCATCCCCTCAACCTGGGCGCCATCGGCGTGACCGGCTCGCCCGCGGCCAACGAACTGGCGCGCGAGGCCGACCTGGTCATCGGCGTGGGCACGCGGCTGCAGGACTTCACCACCGGCTCGCACAGCCTGTTCGGCCACGTCCCGGTGCTGGGCCTGAACGTGCAGCCCTTTGACGCCGGCAAGCGCGGCAGCCAGGTGCTGGTGGCCGATGCGCGCGCCGGGCTGCAGGCCCTGCAGGCCGCGCTGGCGGGCTGGGCGGCCGAGGCCGGCTGGACCGACCGGGCCCGCGCGCAGGCCCGGGCCTGGGTCGAGCGGGTGGACGCGCTGACCCGGCAGGCCCCGCCCGCCGAGGCCTTGCCCTACGACGCCGAAGTGATTGGCGCCGTGCGCGACTCGGCCGCGGACTCGCCGGGCGGCGACATCGTCGTCTGCGCCGCCGGCACCCTGCCGGCCGAGTTGCACAAACTCTGGCGCACCGCGGTGCCCGGGGGCTACCACATGGAATACGGCTATTCGACCATGGGCTACGAAATCGCCGGCGGCCTGGGCGTGAAGATCGCCCGGCCCGAGCGCGAGGTCATCGTCATGGTGGGCGACGGCTCCTACCTCATGCTCAATTCGGAGATCGCCACCTCGGTCCTGCTGGGCCGCAAGCTCATCGTCGTGGTGCTCGACAACCGGGGCTACGGCTGCATCCACCGGCTCCAGCGGGCCAGCGGCGGGCCCCGTTTCAACAACATGCTCGACGACTGCGTGCCCGAGGGCGGCCGCACGAGCACCGTGGATTTCGCCGCGCACGCCGCCAGCCTGGGGGCCCAGGCGGTGCATGTCGGCGGTGTGGCCGCGCTGCGGCAGGCCCTGCGCGCGGCGCGCGCGGCGGCCACCACCCAGGTCATCGTCATCGACACCACGGCCGAGCGCACCACCGGCGATGGCGGCTGCTGGTGGGAGGTGGCGATCCCCGAAGTCTCGGCGCGGCCCGAAGTGGTCCAGGCCCGCAGGGCCTACGAGGCCGCCAAGCAGCGCCAGCGCCGCTGACCCGATTTCTTCTTTAGGACCCGCACCATGCCACTCTGGAACGTTCGCATCGGCATCAATCCCCTGTCGTGGATGAACGACGACCTGCCCGCGCTCGGCGCGGAAACGCCGCTGGAGACCGCCCTGGCCGAAGGCGCGGAGATCGGCTATGCCGGTTTCGAGCTGGGCAACAAATTCCCGCAGGAGCCCCGGGCCCTGGCCGCGAAACTGGCCGAATACGGCCTGGCCTGCGTGTCGGGCTGGTACTCCGGCCGGCTGGCCGAGGGCACGGTGTCCGACGAGATCGAGGCCGGCCATGCCCACATGGACAAGCTGCGCGCCAATGGCTGCCGGGTGGTGGTCTATGGCGAGGTCGCCGGCTCCATCCAGGGCCGCATCGACACCCCGCTGTCGCGGCGCCCCCGCTTCGCCTCGGAAGCCGACTGGCTCGCCTATGCCGGCCGGCTCAATGTCTTCGGCGCGCACCTGCGCGACCGCTACGGCCTGACGCTGGCCTACCACCACCACATGGGCGCCTACATCGAGTCGCCGCAGGACGTGGACCGCCTCATGGCCCTGACCGACCCGGCCTGCGTGGGCCTGCTGTTCGACACCGGCCATGCCTGGTTCGGCGGCGCGAGCGACCCGGTGGCGCTGCTGGCGCGCCATGTGTCGCGCGTCGTCCACGTGCATTGCAAGGACGTGCGCCCCGAGGTCATCGGTCGCGCGCGCAACGAGGGCTGGTCCTTTCTGGACGGGGTGCTGGCCGGCACCTTCACCGTGCCGGGCGACGGCGTGATCGACTACGACGCCGTGCTGCGCACCCTGCGTGCCGGCGGCTACCAGGGCTGGCTGGTGGTCGAGGCCGAGCAGGATCCGGCCGTCGCGCCCAGCTACGCCTATGCCCGCAAGGGCTACGAGACGCTGCGCGCCATTGTCGACCGCCTCGATGCCGAGACGGGGGCAGGGGCTGCGTCCGCCGCCGTTCGCAGTCTGCCGTCCGCTGTTGTCCAAGGAGCCTGAGATGCCGATTTCCCCCCTGTTGGCCAAGGCTGCGCCTGCCGGCCGCACCATCGTCGAGGTCACGCCCGAGCGCGCGGGCTGGACCTATACCGGTTTTCGGGCCGTGCGGCTGGCGGCCGGTGAGACCGAAGCACTGGATACCGGCGCGCGCGAGCTGTGCGTGGTCGTGCTGAGCGGGCAGGTCGACGTCAGCGTCGACGGCCACACCTACAGCGGCCTGGGCACGCGCGAGAGCGTGTTCGAGCCCATCGCCCCGGCGGCGGTCTACGTGCCCGGCGGCTGCCATGTGGCGATCCGCGCCGGCCGCGCGGCCGAAGTCGGTCTGTGCTTCGCGCCGGCCGGCGACGCGCCGCGCGCGGTCCGCGTGATCGACCCCACGTCGATGGCGCGCAGCGTGCGTGGCCAGGGCAGCAACACGCGCCATGTCTGCGACATCCTGCCGCACACCGATCCCACGGCGGCGCATCTGCTGGTGGTCGAGGTGGTCACGCCGGCCGGCCATTCGTCGAGCTATCCGCCGCACAAGCACGACCGCCACGCGCCGCCCGAGGAGACGCTGCTCGAGGAAACCTACTACCACCGCCTCAACCCGCCGCAGGGTTTTGCCTTCCAGCGCGTCTACACCGACGACCGCAGCCTCGACGAGGCCATGGCGGTCGAGGACCGCGATTGCGTCATGGTGCCGCGTGGCTACCACCCGTGCGTGGCGCCGCACGGCTATGACCTGTACTACCTCAACGTCATGGCCGGGCCCGAGCGCCTGTGGATCTTCAAGAACGATCCCGCGCACGAATGGATGCTGGAAAGACAACGGTAAACAGCTTCCGGGAAAAACACCCACCGCTCTCGCAGGAGACTACGCATCGTGACCACCGTCGCCCTCTTCGGTGCTGGCCGCATCGGCCGCATCCATGCCGCAAACCTCGCCGCCCTGCCGGGCGTGCGCCTCAAGACCATCAGCGATCCCCAGCCGCAGGCCGCCGACGCGCTGGCGGCCCGCCATGGCGCGCAGGCCTGCGCCGACATCGACGCGGTCTTCGCCGACGCCGACATCGATGCCATCGTCGTGGCCTCGCCCACCACCACGCACAGCGACCTCATCGCCCGCGCGGCGGCGGCGCGCAAGCACGTCTTCTGCGAGAAACCGGTCGATCTCTCGGTGGCGCGCGCGCAGGCCTGCGCCGAGGCGGTCGCCGCCGCCGGCGTGGCCTGCATGATCGGTTTCCAGCGCCGCTTCGACCCCACCTTCGCGGCGGCCAAGGCGCGGTTGGAGGCCGGCGACATCGGCACGCCCGAGATGCTGGTCATCACCAGCCGCGACCCCGGCGCGCCGCCGCTCGACTACATCCGCAGCTCGGGCGGGATCTTCCGCGACATGCTGATCCACGACTTCGACGTCTTCCGCTGGATCCTGGGCGAAAACGGGCGTGACGAGGCAGCCTGGCTCAGCGCCACCGGCTCCTGCCTGACCGACCCGGCCATCGCCGACGCGGGCGACATCGACAGCGCCGCCGTCACCATCCGCACGCGCGCGGGCCGGCTGTGCCAGATCAACACCTCGCGCCGCGCCGCCTACGGCTACGACCAGCGGTTCGAGGTGCTGGGCAGTCGCGGCCTGCTGGCCTGCGGCAACCACCGGCCGACTGAAGTCAGCCTGCTCGACGCGCAGGGCGCGCACGGCGACTTGCCCGAGCATTTCTTCCTGCAGCGCTACCGCGAGGCCTATCGGCTCGAAATCGAGCATTTCTTCACGCAGTTGCAGACCGGCGGCGCCTTCCGTACCACGGTGGCCGACGGCGTGGCCGCGCAGCGGCTGGCCGACGCGGCCGCGCAATCGCTGGCCACCGGCCAGCCCGTCGTGCTGGACTGAAGGAGCCCTCGGCCATGGGCAGCACATTTCCCCGCCGGCCCCTGCGCGTGGGCATCGCCGGCCTTGGTCGCCTGGGCCGCAAGCATGCGCAAAACCTGGCCCACCGCGTGCGCGGCGTCGAACTGGCCTGGGCTTGCAGCGCCGATGCCGCCGACGGCGCCTACGCGCGCGACGAACTGGGCGTGGCGCACTTCAGCACCGATTTCGAGGCCATGGTCCATGCGCCCGGCCTGGACGCCATCGTGCTGGTCACGCCCACGGCCAACCACGCCGAGCAGGTCGTGCAGGTGCTGGAGGCGGGCCGGCACGTCTTCGTGGAAAAGCCCCTGGCCCTCGATACCGTCGACTGCGAGCGCGTGCAGGCGGCGGGCGAGCGCCATCCGGGTCAGGTCGCCATGGTCGGCTTCATGCGCCGTTTCGATGCCAGCTACCGGCAGGCCCATGCCAGCCTGGCCGCGGGTGAGCTGGGCCGGCCTTTCCTGGTGCGCTCGCAAACCTGTGACCGCCATGACGACTCGGGCTTTCTGCTCGACTACGCCCCGCGCTCGGGCGGCATCTTCATGGACTGCAGCGTGCACGACATCGACCTGGCGCGCTGGCTGCTGGGCGGCCCGCGCGCACGGCGCGTCTTCGCCAGCGGCACCATCGCCTTGAACCCGGGGCTGCAAGCCTTGGGGGATGTCGACAACGGCCTCGCCCTCGTCGAGTTCGACGGCGGCGCCCGCGCCGTCTTCTACGCCTCGCGCACCTTTGCGCACGGCCACGAGACGCAGACCGAGGTGATCGCCACCGGCGGTAAACTGCAAGTCGGCCACGGCGCGGCGCGCGACCGCGTGGTCACCAGCGATGCCCAGGGCGTGCGCTTCCAGGCCACTGGCGACTTCTTCGAGCGCTTCGATGCCGCTTTCCTGGCCGAGATGCAGCACTTCGTCGGCGCCTGCCGGGGCGAACATCCGCCGGCGATCACGCTGGCCGACGCCACCGAGGCCACGCGCATCGGCCAGGCCATCACGCGCTCGCTGCACAGTGGCCAGGTCGAGGCCGTGTGAGCAGGTTCTGAGATCCGGCCGGACCCTAGAATCACGACGGACCCTTCGATTCCTCCATGCCATCCGCCCCGCCCGACGTCCCGCCGCTGCCCTTCGGCACCTCCGATCAACTTTTGCATGCCATTTCCGCGCGCTATGACGGGCTGAGCCGGCAACTCAAGTCGATCGCGCGCCACATCGAGGCCCAGCAGGACCGCCTGGGGCTGCAGGGCATCCAGGACGTGGCGCGGGCCTGCGGCGTGCAGCCTTCCGCAGTGGTGCGTTTTGCCCAGCATTTCGGCTTCTCGGGCTTTTCCGAAATGCAGAAGCTGTTTCGCGCGGCCATCGCCAGGCAGGTCGCGCCCCGGGGCAATTACCAGTCGCGCATCCGCGACGTGATCGACAGCGGCGCGCCCATGGACAGCGGCGACATCGCGCGCGAATTCCTGGGCGGCAGTGTCGCGGGCATGGAGCAACTGCGCCAGACGCTCGACGGCGAGAGCTTCGGCCGGGCGGTCGATCTGCTGGCCGAGGCCGACTCCATCTGGCTGGTCGGCGTGCGCCGCTCCTTCGCGGTCGTCGCCTACCTCGACTATGCGCTGCAGCACACCGACAAGCGCATCCAGCTCGTCAGCGGCCTGGGCGGCATGCAGGAAGGCCAACTGCGCTCGCTGCGACCGGGCGACGTCATGCTCGCGGTCTCCTTCACGCCCTATGCCGAGGAAACGCTCGACGTCATCCAGGCCGGACTGGCACGCGGGGCGACCCTGATCGCGCTGACCGACAGCCGCTTGAACCCGCTGGCCAGCCAGGCCCACGCGGCCCTGCTGCTGCAAGAGTCCGAGACCTTCGGCTTTCGCGCCCTGACCAGCACCATGGGCCTGGCCCAAAGCCTGTTCATCGCCCTGGCCTACCGGCTGGAGCTGGCTTACCAGCCGAGCACGCGCCGCCATCTTGCGC
>JASGEH010000171.1:0-3971 GCA_047606565.1 Comamonas sp. | reverse complement strand
GCCGCGCCACGGCCGCCGCGGGCGTATTCGGTCTTGAGCACGACCATCGGGTCCTTGCCCTGCATGATGACGTTGCCGGCACGGATTTCTTGAGCGATTTTCATAAGTCTTGAGTCGGTTGCGCCGCAGGGGCGGCTGGAAAAGACGGGAGGTCCTCCCGGCGCAGGAAGCCCGTCTTCCCTTTTCAAATCCAAGGGGAGCCGCGTTATCCTGGTCGGCTGCGCGACATCAAGTGGCCGGTGCTGTTTCAAACAACACAGAAGCGCCATCCCGCAAGGACGGCAGCCGGCTGGCCGCGCAAAGCCGGCGATTTTACCCTGTTTGGCCGATGAAGCGCGTCAGCTGCGTGACCAGGTCGTCCTGGCGCCACAGCCGCTGGCGCGCCACGAGCGCCCATTGCCGCCAGGCCGAGAGCTGTTCGGCGGACAGTTGCGGCGCCTCGCCGCTGGCCACGGGCGGTGAGGGCGGCAGGCCGTTCCACCAGGCATGCCACTGGCGCACCAGCGTGGCGGTCGCCGCGGGCGCGCCGTCCAGCCAGCGGTCGAGAAAAGCCGCCAGCTTGGCCTCGTGGGCGTGGTCGTGCTGCGGATAGATCTGCCAGACGAAGGGCTGGCCGGCCCAGAGGGCGCGGACCAGCGAGTCCTCGCCGCGCACGAAGTTGAGGTCGCAAGCCTGCAGCAAGCCGTCGAAATCGGGTTGCTGCATGTAAGGCAAGTTATGAATGGCGAGGGCCGGGCCGGGCCGCGTGTCCGGCAGGGTCTGCATGGCCTGGCGCACGGCAGCCTGGGCGCGGCCCGGGGTGACCAGCAGCCGCAGCGGCGTGCCGGCCCGGCCCCAGGACTGGAGCGCATCGGGCAGGGCCGCCGGTTCGTAGCAGAACAGACTGACCCGCCTTTCTCCGGGGCGCGGCGGCGCCAGGCCCTGTTGCGCCAGCCAGGCCGAGCGGTCGAAGCCGGCCTGGCGCGCCGCCAGCTCGCCCTCGCGCAGCAGGCCGCCCGTGCGCGGGGTGAAGCCGGGGTAGAAAAAGAACTTGCGCCGGCCCGCCGCCGGCCCGCTCATCACCGGTGAAGGCAGGCCGTGGCTGCGTTCGACATAGTCTTCCGCCGACAGGTATTCGAGGTTGATCCAGTGCGGCGCCGTGCCGGTGGCCGCCGCCATGAAGGCGTGGTCAATCTCGCAGCCGAAGGCCTCGATGACCACATCGCCGGGCGTCGCGGCCACGGGCACGCCGCTGGCCAGGTCGGCCGCGCCGTGCACCGATGGCGGCGCGGTCCAGTGGATTACCGCGATGGCCGGCGGCCGCCGGGGCGCCATCCAGGCCAGCGCGGCGGGGTCGTCCACCCACAGCCGCACGCGCTGCCCGCGCGCGGCGAGGTCGGCCGCCAGCCGCCAGCACACGCCCAGGTCGCCGTGGTTGTCGATGACGCGGCAGAAGATGTCCCAGAGCAGGCTGGGCGGGGTGTGGCCGGGCGAAACGGCGGGGGAAGCAGCAGGGGAAAGGGCGGAGGACATGGCTGAACCAGGTGGGCGTCGCACGCCATCGCCGATCGCCGGGCGTTGCGGGGAGATGGGCGGGCGGACCGGAGCGGCGCCGGGTTTTTCCGGCGCCAGCGATTATCCCTGGGGCCTGCAGCCACAATACGGCCCATGTCCGAAACGCATTCCGATCCACTGCTGGCCCAGGTCGCCGCCTTGCCGGCGCTGCCCGGCGTGTACCGCTATTTCGATGCCGCCGGCCAGGTGCTGTACGTGGGCAAGGCGCGCAACCTCAAGCGGCGCGTGGCCAGCTACTTCCAGAAGGACCATGGCGGCACGCGCATCGGCCTGATGGTCAGCCGCATCGCGCGGCTGGAGACCACGGTGGTGCGCACCGAGGCCGAGGCGCTGCTGCTCGAAAACAACCTCATCAAGACGCTCAATCCGCGCTTCAACATCCTGTTTCGCGACGACAAGAGCTATCCCTACCTCAAGATCAGCGGCCATCGCTATCCGCGCATCGCCTATTACCGGGGCACGGTCGACAAGAAGAGCCAGTATTTCGGCCCCTATCCCAACGCCTGGGCGGTGAAGGAAACCATCCAGCTGCTGCAGAAGGTGTTCCGGCTGCGTACCTGCGAGGACACGGTTTTCGCCAACCGCACCCGGCCCTGCCTGCTCTACCAGATCAAGCGCTGCTCGGGGCCGTGCGTGTCGCACCTGGCCGGCAGCGATGCGCGCTGGCAGGGGCATATCACCGCCGCGCAGTACGCCGAGGACGTGGCCCATGCCGAGGCCTTTCTGCAAGGCGACACGCAAGAGCTGCTCGACGAGTTGCAGGCGCGCATGCTCGCGCACGCCGAGGCGCTGGCCTTCGAGGCCGCCGCCGATCTGCGCAACCAGATCCAGTCGCTGTCGGCGGTGCTGCAGCAGCAGTCGGTGGACGTCAGCAGCGCCAACGGCGAGGAGCGCGACGCCGACATCCTGGCCGTGCGCGTGCAGGGCGGCAAGGCCTGCGTCAACCTCGCCATGGTGCGCGGCGGCCGCCACCTGGGCGACCGCGCCTATTTCCCGTCGCATGTGGAAGACGCCACGGCCGTGCACCGCGAGGGCGACGAGGTCGATGCGGCGGCCGCCAGCCGCCTCTCGCCCGAGCAGCAGGTGCTCGAAGCCTTCATCGCCCAGCACTACATCGAGGCGCCGCTGCCGGCCACCCTGTTCACCAGCGAGGCCGTCGGCAAGGACCTGATCGACGCGCTCGGCCAGCAGCGCGGCCAGCGCGTGCTGGTGGTGAGCCAGCCGCGCGGGCCGCGCCGGATCTGGCTGGAGATGGCGCAGAAGAACGCCGAGCTGCAGCTGGCCCGGCTGTTGGCCGAGGAGGGCTCGCAGAAGGCACGCACTCGCGCGCTGGTCGATGCGCTGGGGCTGGTCCTCGATGAGGATGCCAGTGGTGATGAGGACGCCCTCGATGCGCTGCGCATCGAGTGCTTCGACATTTCGCACACGGCGGGCGAGGCGACGCAAGCCTCGTGCGTGGTGTTCCATCACCACAAGATGCAAAGCGGCGACTACCGCCGCTACAACATCGAGGGCATCACCGGCGGCGACGACTACGCCGCCATGCGCCAGGTGCTGATGCGCCGCTACGGCAAATTGGCCGAGGTTGAGCCCACCCCCGAAGCGCCTGCGGCGCCTTCCCCGAAAGGGGGCGGCGGCCCTGGTCCGGCGGAACCGGACCACCCCGGCACGGGCATGGAGGCCGGCGAGGCGCCGCCGCGCGCGGCGCGCCCGCGCCTGCCGGCCCTGGTGCTGATCGACGGTGGTAAGGGCCAGGTGGCGATGGCGCGCGAGGTCTTCGAGACGCTGGGGCTGGACATTGCGCGCATCGTCGGCGTGGAAAAGGGCGAGGGCCGCAAGGTGGGGCTGGAGGAACTGGTGTTTGCCGACGGCCGGCCCAAGGTCTACCTGGGCAAGGACTCGGCCGCGCTGATGCTGGTCGCCCAGATTCGTGATGAGGCGCACCGCTTCGCCATCACCGGCATGCGCGCCAAGCGTGCCAGCGTGCGCACGGGCGGCAGCAAATTGGAGGATATTCCGGGCGTCGGGCCCAAGCGGCGTGCGAAACTCCTGCAGCGCTTCGGCGGCATACGCGGGGTGAGCAGCGCCGGGGTCGACGACCTGGCCACCGTCGATGGCATTTCGCGCGACCTGGCCGAGGACATCTACCGGGCGCTGCACTGACGCGGCAACCCGACCCGCCCGCCTGCGCGTGGGTGGGCGCGCCAGGCGAGTCCGACACGAACAATGATGATGGAGTGAATGGTGATGAAGAAACATCTGCTGGCCGCCCTGGCGGCACCCGCCGTGCTGGCGCTGAGCGCCTGTTCGAGCGTTCCGCTGCCGGCCTGGAACCCGGACGGCGTGCCGCCCGCCGCCCCGCGCCCGGCCGCGACGTCGTCCACGGGCGCGCGCCCGGTCGCGGTGGCCACCGGCCT
>JASGEH010000170.1:0-22172 GCA_047606565.1 Comamonas sp. | reverse complement strand
GGCGCGCACGTGGTCGCGCACTCGGTCATCAAGCGCGCCACGCGCCGCCATACGCTGATGCACCAGGTGGTGCGGCGGGCCAAGAAACCGGCCGCGTGGCTGCTGCCGCTGGTGGCGCTGCAGGCGGTGTGGCACGGCGCGCCGGACGACCTGGCCGCCATCGACGGCATGCGCCACTACGGCGGGCTGGCCCTGATCGGCGGGGTCACCTGGCTGCTGGTGGCCGCCATTTCCGGGCTGGCACGCGGCGTGATGGCCAAGCACCCGCTCGACACGCAGGACAACCTGGAGGCACGACGCATCCACACCCAGACGCTGGTGCTGGCGCGTGTCGGCATGTTCGCCGTCGGCATCGTCGGCCTGTCGATGATGCTGATGACCTTCCCCGGCGCGCGCCAGGTCGGCACCAGCCTGCTGGCCTCGGCCGGCATCGTCGGGCTGGTGGCGGGTCTGGCCGCCAAATCGGTGTTCAGCAACATCATCGCGGGCCTGCAGATCGCGCTGGCGCAGCCGATCCGCGTCGACGACGTGCTGATCGTGCAGGGCGAGTGGGGCCGGGTCGAGGAGATCACGGCCACCTACGTGGTGCTGCGCATCTGGGACGACCGGCGCCTGATCATTCCGCTGCAGTGGTTCATCGAGAACCCCTTCCAGAACTGGACGCGCACCAGCGCCGACCTGCTGGGCACGGTGTTCTTCAACGTCGACTTCACGATGCCGCTGGCGCCGCTGCGCGCCGAGCTGGAACGCATCGTGCCGACCTTCTCGGAATGGGACGGCCGCCTGATCCTGCTGCAGGTGACCGACACCACCGAGAAGACCATGCAGCTGCGCGTGCTGGTGACGGCCCAGTCCTCGAGCCTGGCCTTCGACCTGCGCTGCAAGGTGCGCGAGGGGCTGATCGACTTCATGCAACGCGAGTACCCGCAGCACCTGCCGCAGCAGCGCATGGCCTTCGACGCGCAACGGATGGCGCCGGATGCGGCACAGGCCGCCGACCGCGTGCGCCCGGCGCCGCCGCTGGAGGGTTGAAGACGGTGGCCGCGGGGCCGCGCGGCCCGCGGCGTTACCGCGCCGCCGTGGCGCTGGCGGCGCCGAGGGCCGGATCGATGGCTGGCGGCACCGACTTGAACCCGAGCCGGTTGGGCTGCAGGTATTGCTGGCGGTATTGCTCGAAGGGCAAGGTGTCGCCGGCCTCGATCTCCTTCTGCGCCTCGAACGAGGCCGCCGCGTCACGCGCGAAGGCAGCGATGGCCTCGGCCGGCAGCGGCGGGCTCAGCAGTTGCTCACGCGCCTGGGCCGACTGCTGGCGCGAGAAGGCCATGAAGCTGCCGTCATGCTGCCCGTCGATGGCGGCCAGCACGCGCGCCGAGGGCAGCCGCGCCGGGTCGGCCGCGCCCTGGGCCACCGACTCGACGGCCTGCGTGTAGGCCTCACCGCCCAGCAGTTCGTCCACGCGCGCGGCGATCTGGCGGCACTGCGCGATCAGGTCGCGGCTCCAGTCGGGCATCGTCACCTGCCGGCCGGCGCGCCAGAACAGCAGGCCAGGCTCGCGCCCGCGCTCGGCGGCGAGCTGCTGGTTGCGGTTGAGCGCCTCGATCTCCGCGGGCGTGTCCGGCGGGCTGTCGGCCAGCAGGCAGTGGAGCAGGAAGACGTCCAGGAAGCGCGCGGTGGCGGCGCCGATGCCCAGCGGCTCGAAGGGATCGAGGTCCATGCAGCGCACCTCCACGTACTGCACGCCGCGCTCGCGCAGGGCGTGCAGCGGGCGCTCGCCGGGAAACACGGTGCGCTTGGGCCGGATGGTGCCGTAGAACTCGTTTTCGATCTGCAGCAGCGTTGTCGAGAGCTGGGAGTAGTCGCCCCCCGGGTTGCGCACGCCCACCGTCTCGTAGGGCGGATAGGGGCGGGTGAGCGCGTCCTGCAGCGAGGCGCCATAGCCGTCGAGGTCGTTGTAGCTGACCGCCAGCGCCGACTGCGCGTCGCTCTGGTAGCCCAGCCGCCCCATGCGCAGCGAGGTGGCGTGGGGCCGGTACAGGCTGCGCTCGCCGAGCGGCTGCAGGCTGTGCTCGCGCGCGGCCAGGAAAGAGCCGCACAGCGCCGGCGACGCGCCAAACAGGTAGAGCAGCACGGCGGCGTCGCGACGGAAGTTGCGGATCAGCCCGAAGTAGTCCTCGCTGCTCACGTCCGGCAGCGACCAGTTGTAGTGGATGCCCGAGATGGTCTGCATGCGCCGCCCGTAGCGGTGGCTCAGTCCCATGCGGTAGACGCTCTTGGCTCGGCCGACGTTGGAGGTGCCGTAGCGACCGATCGGGATGTTCTCGTCGGACGGCAGCCGGCACGGCATGCTGGAGAGCCACAGCGTCTCGTCGCCGCGCGCGGCCAGCACGCGGTAGACCTGCCGGTGCAGGTCCTCCAGCTCGGCCAGCGTCGCCTCGACGCGGGTGTGGGCGCCGGTGACGATTTCGATCTGCGACTCGCTGAAGTCGGTGGTGATGGCCGGATGCGTCAGCGGCGAGCCCAGCTCGGGCGGATGCGGCGTCAGCGCCAGTTCACCGTCGGGCAAGGCGCGCAGGCTTTCCTTTTCGATGCCCCGGCGCATGCCCTGCAGGCGGGCGGCGGTCAGGGCGGTCAATCGGTCTTGCAAACGGTCGTGCAAACGGCTCATGGAGGGCTTTCGGTTCTTGAATCTTGATTTTTATTGGGTTCTCCCGACCGGCCTGATCGAAAGACGGCCCAGGACTGCTGAACTTCGGGGTGGCGGACGTTATCACGCGCCGCGCCGGCCTGCCGCGCCAGGGGCTTTAGCGCCGTCAGGCCACGCGCCCGCTAGCGCGCCAGCACGCGCAGCAGCCAGTCGTTGAGGTCGCGCAGCTCCTCGGCGCAGACCGAATGCGCCATCGGATAGGTGTGCCAGTCGACCACGTAGCCCAGTTGTTCAAGCGTCTGGCGCGCGGCCTGCGAGCGCGCCGGGGCGACGATGCCGTCGTGTTCGCCGGCGGCCAGGAAGATGGGCGTGGCCGCGCTGGCGGGGTGGCGCTCGCGGGCGGTGGTGTCGGCCAGCGGCAGGTAGCCCGAGAGGCCGGCGATGCCCGCCAGCCGCGCCGGGTGGCGCACACCGGCCAGCAGCGCCATGGCGCAACCCTGCGAGAAGCCGGCGATGACGATGCGCTCGGGCGCGATGCCGCGCTCGATCTGCGTGTCGATCAGTTCGCCGACGAGGCGCAGCGAGGCGCGCAGGCCGCCCTCGTCCTCGCGCCGCACCAGGTCGGCGCCCAGGATGTCGTACCACGCCGGCATGCGGTAGCCGCCGTTGATGGTCACGGGGATGACGGGCGCGTAGGGAAAGACGAAGCGCACCGGCCCGACCACCGCGAGGTCGAGTTCCTGGGCAACGGGCACGAAGTCGGTGCCGTCCGCGCCCAGGCCGTGCAGGATGATGATGGCGGACTCGGGCTGGTCGCCGGTCTCGATCTCGATGGGCGGACGCGGCATGGTCAGGGAAGTGGTCATGGTCGGGCGTGGCAAAAAAGTGAGGGAAATCAGCGTGTCGCGCCAGTATGACAGCGGCGGCGAGAAGATGGCCCGGCGCGTATTCAGTCGCCTTCGGGCAGAAACAGCTCCTGCAGGTCGCTCAGGAAATCCAAACCCAGCGGCGTCGGCCGCGCATGCACCCAGTCGCGCGCCAGCAGGCCCTTGCGCTCGGCGCGCTCCAGCGCGGCGGCGATGCTGCTCAGCGGCAGGCCGGTGCGGTCGCTGTAGGCCCGCAGGTCGAAGCCATCGACCAGCCGCAGCGCGTTGAGCATGAACTCAAACGGCAGGTCGGCGCGCTTGACCTCGTGCTCCTGCGCCAGCGGCTGGCCGGCCAGGGCCTGCTGCATGTAGCGTTGCGGATCGCGCCAGCGCACCTGGCGCACCACGCGGTGCGCGAAACTGAGCTTGCCGTGCGCGCCCGCGCCGATGCCCAGGTAGTCGCCGAACTGCCAGTAGTTGAGGTTGTGGCGGCAGCGGTGCCCGGGCCGGGCGTAGGCCGAGACTTCGTAGCGCTGCATGCCGTGCTGCGCGGTGCGTTCGGTGATGCGGTCGAGCATGGCGTAGGCCGTGTCGTCCTCGGGCACGCGGGGCGGGAACTTGGCGAAATAGGTGTTGGGCTCGATCGTCAGGTGGTAGATCGAGAGGTGCGGCGGCGCCAGCGCCAGCGCCGTGTCGAGGTCGCGGTCCAGCCCGGCCAGGTCCTGCCCGGGCAGCGCGTACATCAGGTCGAGGTTGAAGGTCTCGAAGGCGCTGGCGGCCTCCTCCACCGCCGCGCGCGCCTGTGCGCCGCTGTGCACGCGGCCGAGCGCGCGCAGGTGCTGGTCGTCGAAGCTCTGCACGCCGACCGACAGCCGCGTCACGCCAGCCTCGCGGAAGGCCTTGAAGCGGTTCTTCTCGAAGGTGCCGGGGTTGGCCTCCAGCGTAATCTCGCATTGTGGCTCCAGCCGCACGCGCGCGCGGATGCCGGCGATCAGCGCGTCGATGGCCGATGGCGAGAACAGGCTGGGCGTGCCGCCGCCGATGAACACGCTGTGCACGCCACGGCCCCAGACCAGCGGCAGCGCGGCCTCCAGGTCGGCCATCAGCGCGGCCAGGTAGCGCTGCTCCAGCGCCGGGTCGAGCTGGCCGGACACCTCGACGGACGCGCCCAAGGAGGCGCCCCCGGCCGTCCCCACCGGTGCGCCCTCGGGCGCATCGCGGCGCGCCTCGTGCGAGTTGAAGTCGCAATAAGGGCACTTGCGGATGCACCACGGCAGGTGTACGTACAGCGACAGCGGCGGTGGCGCCGGCAACTGCAGGGTGCCGGGCCGCATGTAGTGGCGCGGATCGGCGAGGGCCGGCGCGCCCTCGGCGGCAGCCCCGGCGGGCGCCCCGCCCTTCCCGGCGCCGGGCGGCCCGGGAACGGCTGGGTTGACCGGGATGGCCAGGATGGGGATCACGCCAACTCCGGCTGGCGCGCCGACGCTTCGGGCAGCCAGTTGTCGCGGATCAGCGCCAGCATCAGGCGCGACGAGCGGCCGCGATGGCTGTTGGCGTTCTTCACCTCGGCCGGCAATTGCGCGAAGGTCTGGCCGAAGGACGGCAGGAACATCACCGGGTCGAAGCCGAAGCCGCCCTCGCCCACCGGCTGCTCGGCGATGCGCCCGCGCACCCGGCCCACGGCGATCAGCGGCTCGGGGTCGTCGGCGCTGCGCACGGCCACCAGCGTGCTGACCATGGCGGCGCCACGGTCAGCCTGGCCCTGGAGCTGTTCGAGCAGCGCACGCACGTTGTTGGCGTCGCTCTTCTCGTAGCCGAAGCGGGTGCAGTAATAGGCCGTGTCCACGCCAGGCTGGCCGCCGAAGGCGTCCACGCACAGGCCGGCGTCGTCGGCCAGCGCCGGCAGCCCGGTGTGGCGAGCAGCGTTGCGGGCCTTGGCCAGCGCGTTCTCGACGAAGGTGTGGAAGGGCTCGGGCGACTCGGGCACGCCCAGCTCGGACTGGCGCACCAGCGTCACGCCCAGCGGCGCGAACAGGACTTGCAGCTCGGCGAGCTTGCCGGCGTTGTTGGATGCCAGAACAATTTTCATCGGGTGTCTTTCCGCTTTTCAGTCCTGTGCCAGGGCCTGCTTCTGCAGCACGACCAGTTCGCCGATGCCTTTTTCGGCCAGCCCCAGCAAGACGTCCATCTCTGCGCGCGTGAAAGCCACGCCCTCGGCCGTGCCCTGCACTTCCACGAAGTGGCCGGCGCCGGTCATCACCACGTTCATGTCGGTGTCGCAATCGACGTCCTCGACGTATTCCAGGTCGAGCAGCGGCGCGCCCTGGACGATGCCGACCGAAATGGCCGCCACATGGTCGCGGATGGGCGAGGCGGCGATCTTGCCGTCGGCCAGCAGCTTGTTCACGGCGTCCTGGGCCGCCACGAAGGCCCCGGTGATGGCCGCCGTGCGCGTGCCGCCATCGGCCTGGATCACGTCGCAGTCGAGGTGGATGGTGCGCTCGCCCAGCGCCGCCAGATCGAACACCGCGCGCAGCGAGCGGCCGATCAGGCGCTGAATCTCCTGCGTGCGGCCGCTTTGCTTGCCGCGCGCGGCCTCGCGGTCGCTGCGGGTGTGGGTCGAACGCGGCAGCATGCCGTACTCGGCCGTCACCCAGCCCTCGCCACTGCCGCGCTTGTGCGGCGGCACGCGCTCCTCGACCGAGGCCGTGCACAACACCTTGGTCTGACCGAACTCGATCAGTACCGAACCCTCGGCATGGATGGTGTAGCGGCGCGTGATGCGCACCGGGCGCAGCGCATCGGCAGCCCGCTGGCTGCTGCGGATGAAAGAAGTGCTCATGAAAATCCTGGGGATGGGCGGCAACCCGCAATTATCTCAGTCCAAGAGCCAACGTGCAGGCCGCCGCTTCACGCTTTGACATAATCCCCCCACTCCCCGCACCCGACTCCGAAAGAAACATGGCCGTCTACAGCATGACCGGATACGCCAGCGCCCAGACTGGCCCCACACCCACCACGGCCGACAGCCCCGCACAGCCCCGGCTGGGGCTGGAGATCCGCGCCGTCAACAGCCGTTTCCTCGACCTGGCCTTCCGCCTGCCCGACGAACTGCGCGGAGCCGAACCCGCGCTGCGCGAACTGCTCACCGCCCGCCTCAAGCGCGGCAAGGTCGAAGTGCGCGCCACCCTCGCCGGCCAGGACGATGGCGGCCTCTCGGCCCCTGCCCCCGCCCTGCTGCAACGCTTGGCCACGCTGCAGGACAACGTCCAGAGCTGGCTACCGCAGGCCCGCTCGCTGAGCGTGGCCGACGTCCTCAAGCTGGCCGCCAGCGCCGGCCCCGCCGCCAGCGCCGACCTGCCGGCGGCCGCCGTCCAGTTGGCCCAATCGGCCATCCAGGATCTGCTGGCCTCGCGCGAACGCGAAGGCGCCCGGCTGGTCAAGGCCCTGGTCGAACGCATCGACCAGCTCAAGGCCCTGGCCGAACAGGCCCGCCCGCTGGTCCCGCAACTGGTCGAGCAGCAGCGCCAGCGCTTCCTCGAACGCTGGCAGGACGCCCTGCGGCAAGGCGAAAACGCCGGCACCCCGGCCAGCGCCGACACCGCGCAGGACCGCGCCCTGAGCGAAGCCACCGCCTTCGCCATCCGCATCGACGTCGCCGAGGAACTCACCCGCCTGAGGGCCCACCTCGACGAACTGCGCCAGTTGCTCAAGAAAGGCGGCGACATCGGCAAGCGCCTGGACTTCGTCATCCAGGAACTGCACCGCGAAGCCAACACCCTGGGCTCCAAGTCCGCCACGCTCGAACTGAGCCGGATCTCGGTGGACATGAAGGTGCTGATCGAGCAGATGCGGGAGCAGGTGCAAAATTTGGAGTAGGTTTTCAGGTGGTTTCATGCCACCTCAAACCATCGTTCAAGTCATTGATTTTCATTGGAAAGTAGGTTCAGGCAGTAGCACGGCATCTCATCACAGTGCACGCTGTTTGTGGGGGTATGTGTGGGGGTTTTAGGCTTGGTGCCTCAAATCCCACCGTTTTTTGCCACCGACCCCCACAGACTCCCCGGAGAGCCGCGCCAGGACTGGATCTACGCGATTTACTGCTTTGGCCAGATTGGCGCGCACTCCATGTTCCAAGACGTTTGGAGAGGAGATTGCGTGATGTCAACAGCCAACAATGAGACCGCCGAAAAACGCGTGACCGACATAACCCTAAGGGCATGGCTGCGTGCCGGCTCAGTCGACAAGGGAGTCGGGGGTGGCCTGACCTTCATCGCCTCGGCGCATTCCGCCCGCAATGGGCAGGCGTCCTGGGTCTTGCGCTACCGCTACGCTGGGAAAGGGAAGGAAAAGTGGATCGGGCGCTATCCGGACATCTCTCTACAGATAGCTCGCGAGCTTGCTCGGGCTGATCGAGCAAAGATCCAACAAGGCGTAGACGTTGCTGCGGAGAAGCAACAGAACAAACGACTCGCTCAGCGCAGCCGTCCTTGCCTCGCCTTGAGGAAGGTCTGGTACAAGCGCTACATCGTTCCGAACTACGGCAAGCCGGAGCGAGTCGAGGCGTCGTTCATCACCTATGTCGATCCCATCATCGGACATATACCGATCGACCAGGTAGCGCCGGAACACATCGAGCGCATACTCAACCGAACTGTCAAATCGGGCGCGCCCACCGTCGCCAACGACTTACTTCGGTTTCTGGTACGCATGTTCGACTTTGCCGTGCGAAAGCGCTACCGGACGGACAACCCCACCATCGGTTTTACCCTGCAGGACGCAGGCGGCACGGAATACTCACGAACCAGGTGGCTCGATGGCGGCCAATTGGCCGACCTCTCCAAGTCGATGCGCGAGACGGAGAATTTTGGCCGGATCAATGAACTGTCCGTGTGGCTGCTTTTGGCGCTTTGCGTACGCAAGATGGAGCTGCTTTCCGCCAAGAAAACGGCCTTCGACTTCCGGCGCGCCGAATGGACGCTGATGAGCGAGGATACAAAAACGAGGGCACCCCTTGTCATCCCCCTGCCTGATGTCGTGATCGCCTGGCTGGAGGAAGTCATGGTGTTCTCGGGCAACAGCGAATATCTATTCCCAGCACGGCGGCGCATTCGAACGCGGCTGGGTAAGGCTGTCACGAACCGCTTCCCCCACATCTCCCCTGACACGCTCAACGTGGCGCTAAAACGCCTGACCGGCCTGGAAATCGCGCATTTCACTGTCCACGACATGCGGCGCACCGCCCGAACGCATCTCGCACGCATGGGCATCGCCTCAGACATTGCGGAGCGAGCCTTGAACCATGCAATACAGTCGACCGAGGGCATATACAACCAATACGACTACATGCGAGAACGCAGGGCGGCACTGGGCAGATGGGCAACGTACCTTCATTCGCTCGAGCAAGGAAATGCTCCACCTGACCACATTGAGGAGGATGGGTACGAATCCTGGGAATCGTCGACTGAAGGTATCCTGCTGCTCAGTACACCTCGGCCTGCGATCCGGCGCAGGGAAGCACAATAGTTCCACATAGCAGACACAAGGAAATTGCGTCATCCGCGACTGCCAGGGCGATCACATCGTGCCTTCAAGGCACACCCCTGGCACGCCCGCTCCGACACAGCGTAAGCAGGAGTGAGCTCGCCGGCGCGAATTGCCTCCCGCCTTTCGTAAAGCCTGACGACGGCTTCCGCATCCAGTAGCAAGACACGATGTGACTGGACCTCGCTGCGACGCCCAGGCCTCGGAATGGAAACGAAGGCATAGGGCTCCACGACCTCTCCCGTCTGCCCCTCGATCGCCAGCCGCTGCGCCGACAACTGAATGATGTCGGACTGGTACGGACGGTCCTGCCGCCGGGTCTTCAGTTCCACCAGCACCAGCGAACCACCCGGCAGCCGATACACGCGGTCGACCTTCGCCACCAGCCGAATCGGGGCCTGGATGCGAAAGAGCTTCTCCATGTAGACCAGCTCAGCCTTGGCCAACGCCCTGGGTCTCGATGCCCGCTCGGCCGTGCCCCTTCCCTTGGTCCACCACCAGATCAGTAGCAGCAGTAACGCGACGCCCCATGCCGCAAAGCTCAGCCCCTCCATGATCGCCCTCCGGCCAGCCTGTTGCGGCACCCGGCGACCACGATGCGCAGCACCGCACGAACGCATGCCGCCATCGCGGGGGAACGGTCGAGGACCCGGCATACGGCCGGCGAAGTCCAGTAGTACGCCTTCACCGCCCACCGTCCCCAGTGCCGACGCATGAGTACGGCATCGCGGTAGGTGCGCAGCACCTGGGTTTCCGCGGCGTCTGGACCGAATACACAGGTCGCCACGAAGCAACGGCGATCTGCAGTAGCAGCCATGCCTTCCCTCAAATACCGTTGATGTTCCGCCTGCCCGCGGGCCATCCCTTTGCGCTGTTCGGCCGTGGTGCGCTCGCCATACAGATGGGCAAGTTGCACCTGCTTCTCGCAGAACCCCATCTTGGCCAAATCCGTGGCGCTGACCTCGCCACGGCGGCCTGTTTTACGTTGTGTCATGACCACCTCACTCAGAAAGTCCAGGCTCGAAGACCGCATTGGTCACGGCGGTCGCTCTCGCCTGCGCCATGTCGATTTTCGTTGCGGTCGGCACGCCTCCCGCCCCGCCCGACGTGAAGACGCCGTACTGGGCGATCAGCCCGTCGTAGGCCAGCACGCGCAGCCGGTTGACGCGCTTGACCCCCTGGGGAAAACGCACGAGCTCGTCATACAGCCGAGGGTTGTCCGCGCGCGCCAGCTCGAACACCAGCCGGACCGGCTTCGGCTCCTGTTGCGTCTTCCCGTTCATGCGACCTCCCCTGCCGCGCGATCACGGCTGGCGGCCAGCGTGGTGGCGGCATAGTTCTGCCCCGCGATCTGGAAGCCGCGGACATTGGCGAACATCGGGTCCTTGACCTCGTGGATGCGGTGCTTCGGGAAAGCCGCCTTCACCGCCTTCTTGAACAAAAAGGCCCCGCCGCCGACCAGAATGATGTTCTGCAGGCTCTCCGGCGTCTCGATCCACTGCCGCATGGTCGAGACTGCCTGCTGGGCCACACTCTCGGCCAGCGGCAGGTGCTTCTTCATGTCGTAGGGCTTCTGGAAGATCACCGGCGCCTTGCCCGTGCGCAGCGCGAGGTCGATCGCGTCGTAGTCGCGGTAAGGCGTGCCGATGTCCTTGGAGATCTCGTCGGCCAGCAGCCGCAGGACGTCGGACATGCCGCGGTTGATCGAGTTCGACTGCTTCTGCACCAGGCGCATGCCGCGCGTGACCAGCCAGTCGAAGGTGCGCGAGCCGGGGTCGATCACCAGACTTTGCTCGTTGCCGATGCTCGTCATCTTCTCGTGCCCGGCGGCATAGTGGACCAGCGCCCCCTGCGGTTGAGCCACGGCCATCGCCTTGGCGACCGTCACGGTCTTGCCGTTGCCGACCGGATGGCTGCCCGCCATGGCCTTTTCGAGCGCGGTCTTCTTGAGGGTGAACAAGGCCACCGGCAGGCCGACGATCAGCAGCTCGATGTGCGGCACCTTCATAAGGCTCAGCGCGCCGCGCAGCAACGCCATGTACTCAGGTGAGTCGATGTAGTCGTCGTGCAATTGCTTGGCGCGGAAGGTGTCGGCCGCCAGACCCACATCGGGTCCGACTTCGTAGAACAGCGGGCCGACCGGGATGCAGACAGTCTTGCGCCGCTCGCCGGCCGGCCAGTGCGGGGTCTCGCCGCTGGATGGATAAGCCACGGAGGGGAAGCTGGCGCAGCGGATCTCGGTCCCGGCAACGCCGGTGACGAACTTGGTGTTGCCGGACCCGACATCCACGGCTCGGACGATCAATTCCATGTGAGTGCTCCTGGTGAAAAACGATGACAGCCAGCATCGGCAAGCCGACGCGGCCACGCCACGCACAATCCGCATGGAATCGACCGGATTTCGTCATCGGCGGCTGTCGGCCGCCACTCCACCGGGAGCGCGGCGACACCGCACTGACATCAACCGCCCGTTTCTCCCCGCGGCCCATCGTGCGCGTGTCACCACGGTCTCACCCCGTCGACACGCGTCAACCCCGTCCGCGCCGCAGCAGCGTGGGCCGGCGCGCCACCTCCATCGACGCCGCCAGCGCCAGCTCGAGGCCACCGCCCGGGACCAGAGGCAGGGCATGCCTGGGTCAAGCCCGCACGCACTCACGATCTGCGGGCGTTTGCGACGCCAGATCGCCCCTATCACGCCATCGCGTACCGGCAAGCGCCACGCCGAACCGGCCTCCCATGCCGTCGCACTACCGCGCGGCCATTGACGGGCAAGCCGCTTTCGTCATCCACTACAGGCTCCCGAGGGCCACCCTTGGCCCGCTCCTTGATGGAGCAAAAGGCGTCGCAGTCGTTACCTGCCCTTCAAGCCCCGGCCCCGAGTCGGGGTGGCCGTCGCCCCCGAGGCGACCGCCCCGAGGTTTTCCTTCGTAGTGAACAGGTCTCTGACCATCGCCAGCCCTGCGGCTGGGCGCTCCCCGAAGCGCGTCAAGACCCGTCGATCTCCCGGGCCGGCACCCGATGCCGACTCCCGATCCCGCCATCACCGGGCAAGCGTGTTTCACGCCACCAGCAGCTGTGTTTGCCCCTGTGGGCTCCCTGCTGGTCCCCGCTCGGACGCTCGACACCGCCCTGGACTTTCGGTCAGGGGTGGCCCCATGCGAGCGGATGGCGCTACGCATCTCAGGACTGATCCCCCCAGCGGGCGCGAGGCCAGACCTCCGCGCCGACGCGGCAGCACGCCCTTCGAGGCGGCTGCACGTCACCCCCTCCGCGGTCGCAGAAATGCGCGGGCGGAGTTGGATCACGTTTTCATTTTTAAGACCGACCGAGCCGGCACGTGCAAGCGCGCCCGGCAAACCCTTGGGGAGGCGGCGCGACGCCGTGGTCGCGCGCCGCCGGCATCGCCAGACCACGCGCCACAGCGGATGACGGAATCCGTCCGCTGCGGCGAGCCCTTCGATTCCAGCAGGCACGCCGTTCGGGCGGCGGGCCGATCTTGATGGAGAACCGCCATGTCCCGTATCCCACGCCCAGGCAGCACCGATCCGGTCAGTCCTGGCCGCATCCCAGGCTCCGACACCCCGCGTCGCCAGGCCTGGGCCGGAAAATCCCCCAAGGAAGTGCTGACCCGCTACCAGCCCGGCAGGGCCGACCCGATGAAAGTGCTCGACGTGCTGATCACCCTGTTCAACGCCCGGCACACCGCCCGCGAGAAAACCGTCTCGCACAAGACGCGCCACGAGCGCGCGCGCTTCCTTCGGCAGTTCTTCCGCGACCTCCAGCGCAAGGGCGGATTCCGCACGCCGCCCGACCCGCGCAACCTGGGCCAGAAGCATGTACATGCGATGGTGCAGGTGTGGCAGCGCGAGCAGTTGGCACCGGCGACCATCCAGACCTATCTGAGTTTCCTGCGCGGACTCGCCTCCTGGCTCGACAAGCCCGGCTTCGTGCGCGGCCCCGCCCACTACGGCCTGAGCCTGGAGGAATACGAGCGGCACGAATACGCGCAGCGCGACAAGAGCTGGGCTGCGCAAGGCGTGGACGTGGAGGCGAAACTGGCCGAGGTGGCCGTGTTCGATCCGCGCGTGGCTGCCTCGCTGCGCCTGATGCACACCCTGGCGCTGCGCCGCAAGGAATCGGTGATGTTCCGGCCGTACGAGCATGTCCTGCCTTTCGAGCAGACCGGATTGCCTCCGGACAAGCGCAAGGCCGATGACTATGTGTGGGTGAAAGGCAAGGGTGGACGCGTTCGCTGGGTCCCCCTTGAAACGCCCGCGCAGCACGCGGCGGTGGCGCTGGCGCGCGCGCTGGTCACGAGCCGCGACGCGCACATGGGCCACCCTGCGCACAGCCTCGCGCGCAACCTGCGCCGGCTGGACTACGCCTTGGAGAAATTCGGGATCACGCGGCGGCAGGCCGGCACAACCGGGCACGGCCTGCGGCATGGCAACCTGAACGACTTCTACGCCAGCCAGTCAGGCAGCGCCTCGCCCGTGCGCGGCGGCGGGCCGGTGCCGGTGGACGTGGACCGTGCCGCCAGACTGGCGGTGGCCGAACGTGCCGGCCACTCGAGGATGCGCGCCTCGGGCGCCTACATCGGCGCGGTCCTGCCGCGCAAGCCGGCCAAGTGACGCGCATTCACTCCGTCACGGCCGCTTCGTCAGGTTGTGGAGACACCTCGGCATGGAAGCCGAACCGCCCCCAGGTCCGGGGATCGACCTCGATCGGTCCGGTGCGCTTCGAGTCCAGGTTGATGACCACGCCGTGCGCCGTCAGCCGTCCTTTCGAGAACAGTTCGTAGAGCATCTGCGCCGCGAATCGCACAGCGACGTCGTTGACGAACAGCCCCTGCGAAGCCAGCGACATGCGGACCGAGCAGGACGGCTGGTTGTCCTCGGGCGTCGTGTCGTCCAGCAGTTCCGGGAACAGTTCGGTGACACAGGGCAGGCGCGGGCATCGACGGAACCGGCTGCCCGGATGCGAATCCGGCGGCTGTCCCAGGACCACCTGGGCGGTTGCCTCGGTATTGCCAAGGTCGAGCCAATACGGATAGTCCGCGTAAGCATCGAAGGCCAAGTCGTGCAGGGTGCGCCGCGCCGACCGGCTGTCCACGCAACTGATCAGCAAGTCGCAGGACTGGCGCAGGCGGCGGTTCTGCTGGTAAGCCTCGTAGCGCAGGGGCTGAGCCTGCCAGTCCAAGCCGTAGAACTGGTTGAGCCGGTGGATGGTGACGATGGCCTTGTGGCGTCCGATGTCCACCGCGCTGTAGAGCTGCCGCCCCACGTGGGCCTCGCTCACGCGGTCGGCATCGAAGGCCGTGACGTGCAGGCCGTGCGGGTGGCCCAAGGCACGCATCGCAATATCCAGCCGGGCAAGGCAAGCCGCCATCTGCGCGCCATTGCCGCCCACGCCGACCAGATGCACGGTGACGCGGCGGTCGATGAGAACGGGGTCGATCAGGTGTTCCATGGAAGTCCTCGGATAAGCCACCGATCCAGTATCCGGCGCAGCAGACCCGGCTCAAGGCCGCTGTCCAGGCGGTCATCGACGGCCGCTGCGGTCACCGGCTGCCAAGGGTGCGGCAGCGCCTTGTAGCGCCCATTGAGGACCAGCCGGAACTCAGCCAGCGGCCTGGGCTGGTGCAGGCAGCCGAACACGCCTGCGACCTTGATGCCCTGGTCGTCGCGGTCGTCGTCCGCCGACCAGAACGGCAGGCCGCGCCCGTGGGTATGCAGATCGACCGCGACCGTCTCGTCGTCCGCCAACCTGGGGCGTCGGTACTCGATGCGGCCGGGCGAGGCGTACAACGGCTCGCACAGGGCCAGACGCAGGCTGCGCGTGGAGCGCCGGTAGATCAGCACACCGGCGACCTCATCGGGCAGGCCCTTGCGGCCCGCGTCCACGAAGGTTTCGATGAGCCCGATGGGCAGCACGCCGAAGGCAAATCGCAGCCGCTCCTCCAGCAGGCCATAGGGCAGCGGCAGGTCGATGGCCGGTGTGAGCCGCTGCACACAGTCGAGCCAATCCAGGCGCACCTGCACGAACAGGCCATTGGCGGCGGCGATCAGGCGCTGGCCGTTGGCCATCTCGGGCAGTGCCCCGAAGCGGGGTGCGGCCACGACCGGGCAACTGGCCTGCAAGGCAATATCACGTGGGTCCATCATGGGTTCTCCTTCATGCCGAGCAGTGCCCCGAGCGTGGTGTTGAGTGGCAGCAACGCGCGCTCCGGGAATTTCCCGAATCGGCCGTCGAGCAGTTCCCGCCAGAAGACATAGGCACCGCCCCGGTGCCTGACCAGCTTGTAGGCGTTGGGGTGGGTGAAGTAGGAACGAAAAAAAGCGTCGTTCCAGGCCAGGATCTTGTCGAGGGTCGTACCTTCGGGCCGGGGCACGCTGCCCTGGCAAATCTGGCCCTGCTCGCTGACGTTGAAATAAGGGGCCTGGTAGAGCACCGTCTGCGGCGTCGGACGTTTGCAGCCCTTGACCGCCCACACCCGCCAGACACGGGTCGATGCGGCGAACACCAAGCCCGGATGCGGCACCGGCTCGCCGCGCTCCCTGCCGCCGAGCAGGTCGGCGTGGCTCCCATCCACCCGGAAGGTGACATGCCGCCGCGCCGGGGGCTCCCACCACAGGATCAGATCGCCGTCCATGTAGAGCACGTTGGCGGGCAGGAAGCCGCCGTGGCCGACGCGCTTGAGCAGCGCCCGCGACAGTTCGATGGCCTTGCGCGGCGTCATCGGCTGGCCCGCGCCGATCACCGCCTCGCCGTCCACGTGATGCACGTCATGCAGCGTGGCCAGCGCGCCGCCGGATGCGCCCCGGTAGATCAGTACGGCGGCATCCAGCGCGAGCACACCGTCCGAGGGCGCATGGATGCGGAACTCTGCCTCATTCATGGTCGATACCTCCTGGGCACAGTCTCAGGCCGCGAGCTGGTGGATCAAGCGGTCGATCAGGCCGATGGCCTGGAAGCGCGGACGCATCGCCCGCCGCCACGCGCCGAATGCGCCCGGATCGTCCAGCGCGATGGTGAACTCGCCCATGCGGTCGCAGAACTCACCCTCGTGAGCCAGCTGGAGCAAGTCGTCGTAGATGCGCGTGGTCAGGTCGCCCTCTTTCCACGCCAGGACAGCACCGAACCCGATGTACTCGCCTTCGATCTCGGGACGGAACCTGTCATCGCATTGCAGCCGCGACAGCGACAGCGCATCGGCGGCGATCTGGCGCAGGCCAGGGTCGGTCAGCGTCTTGGCGGCACGGCGCAGGCTGCATCCCCCGGAGCGCTTCTTCACCGTTCGTCCCATCCATGGCCGTGCCCACTCAGGATAGGCCTCGTCCAATTCGGCGCGCGTCAGCATGTCACGGCGCATGGCCTCGCGTTCTTCCTCGTCATCGCCGCAATTCATGTCGAGGGCGACTTCCTCGTTCTCCTCGCCATACCAATAGAGCATGCTCGCCACGTCGCAGGCGATGTCGGGGGTGAACAGCGGATACACCTGGGCGCAGCCCTGCCGCAGCACCTGAAGCACCGTTCGGCCCAGGCCCGGCAGCGCCGTCTCCAAGGCATGCAGCCCGGCGCCCACCGGCCACTCCTGCTCGCCGGTTTCGCACCAGTAGACCTCGATGGCTGCGCAGGCACGGGGCTTCTCGCAAGACCGGCCCACGCCGTAGCCGCCGATGGGGTTGCCCTCCGCATCGAGGATGTCCATCCCGAAGCCGGGGCGCAGGCAATGCAGCGGCCCGATCTCGCGGCGAATGCTGGCGGCCATGGCCTGCTCGCACGCCCGCAGGGCATCGTCCCAGGACTCGGGAATATCCGCATCGCCGAACACATCTGCCTCGATCAGGAAGCGGGCAATTCGCGCATTCGCCGCCGCCAGAACACCCGGCACCACGGTACGCGGCACTGCGCCCGACAGGCGCGGCAGCACCAGCGGCACGGCCGATGCCGGAGATGACGGGTGGACGGCGCTCATGGCAGCGGTGTCAGCATGTCGCTGGTGGCTGTGGCGGCAACAGCAGTGCGAGCATCCACCTGTCGGTCGTTGTCCAGTTTCGCGAAGCCGCTCCATGCCCGCGCGCAGGACTGGGAGGCCCTGTGCGTCAGGGCGAGGTCGATTCGGGGGTCGGAGTCGCCACGGCCAACGGCCTCGTCCTGCACACGCTGGCGCAGCGCGGCGAGCCGCCCGCCGTCGCTGCGCGTCGCCCCTTTGACGCCGACCGCCTTGCGAAAGGTGTAGTCCTGCCGTCCGTTGACGACTTCTCCGCCGTCGATTTCGGCGCTGATGAGTTCGGGGTACTGCGCGCTGTAGAGGTCGCGCACCTCGCGGGGCGCAAGGCCGGGAACGTCCGGCAGCATGATGCCCTGGTAGTTGAAGGTCCGCACGATGGGACTGACGTCGATCGACATGGTGGCGCTCTCCTTGTGTCAGTGGGTGCTGGCGGTCGCCACGACCGCCTTGCGAATCAGTTTCTCAGTGCGTCCGCTGCCTTCAACCGGGCATCGCCCCTCAACCGAACAAGTCGAAGGTGTCGCCACTCGCCGCAGCGGGGGCGACGGTGGACACGGGGGCCGGGATATCGTCGCCGTCGGCCGAAGCGAGCGCCGGTGTGGAGCTGGAAGCGGCAGGTGCGGTCTTGGCTGCCGCCTTCGCGGCGCTGGCCTTGGCGGCCGCCTCGCTGGCCTTCTTCACGCAAACGGCCTTCGCCGCCTCGATCACTTCCTTGGTCGCTTCGGCCTGTTGTGCGAGGCTTAGGCGCGTCTCGCGGTAGCCGCACAGGGCGTCGATGAAGCCGGCATCGAACTCCTGCGGCGTGGCCGTCAGGCTCAAGGGCTGCGCGAGCGCCGGTTCGCCCGCATCGGCGCGGGGCTTGGGGATGACGTTGACCGTCAACCGACCCGACTTCTCGTCGGCGCTCACGGTCATCGTCAGCGTGGCGTTGAGCGCCAGCGCATACAGTTCCTCGAACATCGTCATGTGGGTTCTCCTTGAGGGATTCAGGGGCCTGCGTCCATGTTGGCCCCGGACGCGGCCACGTCCAGGGCACGCGCCGTCAGGTGACCTCCGGCTCCTCCCGCGCCTGCGGCTCGATCTGCGCGAGGCTGGTGCGCCCCTCGGACCGGGTTTCGCCATGCAGGGACTGCCGGGGATAGCGCATCACGGCGGGCACCGTGCCCTCGTAGGCAAAGCCGTTGACGCCCAGCAGCGCCACGATGAATTCCGGCTTGCGCCCCGCGCGTGCCGCCTTGAAGCGCGAGCCCATGGCTTTCTTCAACCCGACTTCCCCGGCGAGACTTTCCAATTCGCTCATCGTGAACAGGTCGAGAAACGTCTTGTCCCACTTGAAGTAGTCCGCCTCGTTCACTTCCAGGTAGTTCAGCAGCGCCAGCAAGTCCTGCTCGGTCACGCCAAAGGCGGCGGAGGCGGCGACGGCCTGCACCAGCCGATCCAGATGCTCGGCCGCGAGTTGGTCGGCATACGACAGGTGAGCGTCCAGCCCCCAGCCGGATTCGCTGATCCAATCGCCCGCGATCCGCCGCAAGGCCACGCCATATTCGTTGGCCCGCGCATCGCCCGCATGCCCATAGCGGGCCAGCGCGATCAGCACGCGCTGGTTGCGCTGCGGCTGCTTCATCAGCGCGCGGGCGGTCCACTTGCGCCACTCGGACAGGCGATGCGAGACGACACGCTGCGGGGTCTGGTTGGAGGCCTTGGCGGCGGGCCTCGCGCTGGGCGGCTGGCCGGTGCGGGACGCGCCGGACTTCGTGGCCGCGTCGGCGGTGGCCGTCTCCTCCTGCAAGGCCTCGCGCTGTGCCTTGCGCCACCGCGCGACTTTCTGGCTGTTGCAGGCCGCATCGAAACAAAGCGAGGCCGTCACCTGTCCATAGCTGCCCGGCATCGCGGAGACCGCGCAGCCGAAGGACTGGCATCCCTGGCAGGCGGCGTACTGCGATGGGCCCACCCCGAGATCGCCATCCGCACCCACCCGCAGCGGCGTGAAGCCATCGGAGGCCTTCACGATGCGGATCACCGGGTATTCGTCACGCAGCGCATCGGCCTGGGCCTGGACGGCCTGCTGTGTCAGTTCCTCGAAATGAGTGGGATGCTGGCAGTAGCCCTCGCCCAGAGACTCGGCGAACAGGCCCGCCTGCCGGGCCGAGTTGTGCGGGCAGTCTGCGCAAGCGGTGGTGTCGAAAATCGCCTCGGCCAGCTTGCGGGCAAACTGCCCGAGCTGGGCCTTGAGCATCGCCACGGTCACCTTGTGCGCGACAAGGCCGTTGAGCACGCTGTCCTGCTTGTCGGGTGCAATGCCCGCCAGCAATTCGGCATGGCCGATCTGGATGCGCCGCTCGGTCAAGGCCTTGAGCACGGTGGGGGTGCAGGTCAGCAATGCCAGCCGGCGATCCAGCACGTCCAGCGACCAGCCCATGGCGCGGGCGGTTTCCTCGCGGTCGCCGTGGTTGCGATGCAACTGGCGCAGCGCGGCTCGAGCCTCCTCGGCCGGCGACATGGCGGCGCGGTGGTGGTTCTCGATCACGGCCATCGCCTCGGCGCTGGCATCGCTGACGTCCTTGACGACCACGGGCATGGGGTAGTCATCGCCAAAGACATTCCTCGCGGCGCGCCAGCGACGCTCGCCGGCGATGATCTCGTACCGGTCGCTTCCTGGGACGGGCCGCACGACGATGGGTTCAAGTACGCCCACGGCGCGGATGCCCTCCTCCAGCTCGGCTATCTCAATCGGGTCGAAGTATTCGCGGGGGTTCTTGCCTTGAACGATCTGGCGGATCTTCAAGGTGGGCTGAATGGGCAGGGTCATGGTTTCTCCTGGCAGGCCGCGTCGGTTGCGATGCAGTCATGGTCCCGCCGCACCGCGCGCCTTCAAGGGCGCGGTGCAGCAGGGCCCCCTCTCGAAAAAATCGGTCAGGTCAGCGGGTGAACCGCCGCCGCCCAGGCTTGCAGCGCCAGCACCTGCTCGGCGCGCGCCGCTGCCTCGCGCAAGCGAAACGTCACGTCGCCCGGCGCGTTCAAGTCCTGCCTTCGACCGTCGCAGACGATCCGCCACTTCTTGTCGGGGTAGTTGCTGCTCACGCAACCGCAGGCCCCGCTCGGATAGCGGACCCCGATCACGTACCAGCCGCCGTGCCGCCACCGCGTGTAGGCGAACAGGCGCGAAGGGTCCAAAACGTGCAGCGCCTGCGCGAAGGCCTCGGCTTCGGTGCAATGGCTTTGCGCCTGAATGGCCCGGGCTATGCCTTGGAACACGTCATCCGCACACGGCAGCAGGGCCGCCGTGTCCCGCTGCACCCGCTCCACGATGGCCTTGAGGTTGAGACTGTCGAGGGGGCGATGCCTGTCAATCTGCCGCTGACAGAGGTCGCGCATGGCCAGGGCCGAGGCCATCATGTCAAATGGGATTTTGCACGCGGCTCCCTCGACGCCACGTGCCGCCCTGCGCTCGGGGACAATGGAGGGGCCTGTCCTGTCTCGCGGTTTTCTCCTGCCCATGTCCGTCCGCTACACCATCCTCCAACTGCTCGACGCCGCCCACGGCAGCCTCGCCGAGATCGAGCTGGCGCGACCCGACCTGCCCGCGGAGCAAGAGAGTCGATGGCTCTGGATCGAGGGCAATACGGTCACGTCGCTGGAAGTGGTCGGCAGCGGCCAGCCGTCGAAACGCATCTTCGACCGTGCCGTCCTGGTCTTCGATGGCACACGCGGCGAACTGCGCTGGCCCAGCGGACGGCGCGAGGTGTTGGCGGTCGATCCGGGCCGAAGGCTACGCCCCGCTTTCGTACAGCTGGTGCATCAGCATCTGAACTGAGCGCGGCGGGAAGTCCTCAGTGATATCCGCGCCAGAGACTCCGAGACGACGGCAGAACGATGGCGACGGGTCTCAGCCGGTCATTCGGAGGCTGCGCGGAAAGCGGCCTGGACCGTGCGGACCAGCGAGGGGTGCAACACACCCAGCTTGGGCGTCTGCCCGTGGGGTGCGGCGGGTGGCACCGAGAACCACTCGGCGCTATAGGGCAGGTCCAGGGCGCGCTTGAGGTTGAACTTGGTGTCGTAGCTCAACCCTGCGGCCGCATACGCGGCCGGGTTGCGCTCGCGCAGGATGGAGAATTCGCCTTGGTGCAGCGTCGTCGTGCGCTGGCTGGTGCCATAAGCGACCCGCACCGTGAACTGCGGCGCGTCGTCGTCGAACACGGTCAGGATCAACGCGGGCCGGGGTTTTGGCCGGGGATGAATGTCGTCGGGGAAATGACACCAGACGATCTCGCCAGCGGTGGGTTCGCCCCACCACGGATGGATCACGCCGTTTCCATGTCGAACAGGCTCGACCGCACCGAACGCTTTTCTCCCTGCGGAACCCGCTTCTTGATCTGGCGGATTTGGGCGACCGTCAGCGGGCCATCGTCGGCCTCGTACTGCGGCAGCACCCGCACGGCCAGTTCATGCAGCGCACGGTGGATCGCCTGCGTCTCGTCGACGCCGAGGTGTTCGGCCAGACGCTTGGCGGTCTCCCGCGTGACGCCGGTGGCGCTGTCCATCGAGCGGTAGCGGAAGGCAATCTGATTCGCGGTGGCACGGGAAGGCATGAAAAACTCCTTTTAGATATCAATAAGATATCCAATACTCAGGCATGCGTCAAGCCAACCTGACGGCTTGAGGTTGCTCATGCCGACCGTCGTTGCACGTGCTCCTGCATCAGTGCGACATAGCGGTCCCGGATCGCCTCACCGTCCAGGTCGTCAACGGCGATCCCGACCGTTTCTGGGACACGCCGGGGCACCGTCGCGAGGTTCCGCGCCCCGACCAAGGTGCACATCGCGTGTGGACACGCTGGGGCATCTGCTGGCCGTGCACGTGACACCGGCCGACGAACAGGAACGCGCGCAGGTGCAAGTGCTGTGCGAGGCGGTGCAGCACGCCACGGGCGGCACGGTGAAGCTGGCCTGGGCGGATCAGGGCTACACGGGCGAGAAGGCCGTGCAGGCGGCGCAGGACAGCGGCATCGATCTGCAGATCGTGAAACTGCCCGAGGCCAAGAAAGGCTTTGTGCTGCTGCCCCGGCGCTGGGTCGTGGAGCGCAGCTTCGGCTGGCTGGCGCGGT
>JASGEH010000169.1:0-4504 GCA_047606565.1 Comamonas sp. | reverse complement strand
GGCGGGCTGACGCCGCTGCCGCTCGAGCAGCTCCAGCAGTTCGCCGCCGTGTTCGGCATCATCAAGACCGACTATGTCGAGCCGGTCGACGAGAAAAAGCTCATCACCGATGCCATCTCGGGCATGGTGTCCAGCCTCGACCCGCATTCGCAGTACTTCGACGAGAAGACGTTCAAGGAATTCCGCGAGGGCACTTCGGGCCGTTTCGTGGGCGTGGGCATCGAGATCACGCAGGAAGACGGGCTGGTCAAGGTAGTTTCGCCCATCGAGGGCTCGCCGGCCTACCGTGCCGGCCTCAAGACCAGCGACCTCATCACCCGCATCGACGACGTGGCCGTCAAGGGCCTGAGCCTGAACGACGCCGTCAAGCGCATGCGCGGCGAGGCCGGCACCAAGGTCACGCTGACCATCTTCCGCAAGGACGAGAACCGGACCTTTCCGGTAACCATCACGCGCGAGGAAATCAAGACGCAATCGGTCAAGGGCCGGGTGATCGAGCCGGGCTACGCCTGGATCCGCCTGACCCAGTTCCAGGAACGCACGGTCGAGGACTTCGTGCGCAAGGTGCAGGAAATCTACGCCGACCAGCCCAAGCTCAAGGGCCTGGTGCTCGACCTGCGCAACGATCCGGGCGGCCTGCTCGATGCCGCTGTCGCGGTGTCGGCCGCCTTCCTGCCCGACAACGCGCTGGTGGTCAGCACCAAGGGCCAGTTGCCCGACAGCAATGCCGAGTACCGCGCCACCCCGGCCGACTACTCGCGCCGTGGCGCGCCCGACGTGCTGCGCACGCTGCCGGCCGCGCTCAAGGAGGTGCCGCTGGTGGTGCTGGTCAACGAAGGCTCGGCCTCGGCCAGCGAAATCGTTTCCGGCGCTCTCAAGGACCACAAGCGGGCCACCATCATGGGCAGCCAGACCTTCGGCAAGGGCTCGGTGCAGACCGTGCGCGCGCTGGGGCCGGACACCGGCCTGAAGATCACCACGGCGCGCTACTACACGCCCAACGGCGGCTCCATCCAGGCCAAGGGCATCGTGCCGGACGTGATGGTCGACGACACCAAGGACGGCAGCCCCTACGCCATCCTGCGCACCCGCGAGGCCGATCTGGCCCAGCACTTGACGGCTGGCAAGGGCACCGAAGGCGCGGCGGTCGATCCGGCGCGCGAGAAGGCTCGCGAGGACGCCCTGCGCCGGCTGGAGGAAGAGGCCAAGAAGCCGCAATCCGAGCGCAAGGTGCCCGAGTTCGGTGCCGCCGACGACTTCCAGCTGCAGCAGGCGCTCAACCAGCTCAAGGGCCTGCCGGTGGTCGTCAGCCAGACGCTGACGGAACGCCCGGCGGTGCCCGAGGGCGGCACGCCGCCGGCCGCCAGCGATGCCGACGCGAAGTCGCCGGCCCAGACCCCCAGCGGCGGCAAGGCCCCTGCGCCCGCCGAGAAGACGGTGCCGCCGGTCAAGTCCGCGCCCTGATCCCCGGCCGGGCTGGGGCCAGCAGCCGGTCTCGGACCGAGTCACGCACCCGGTCTCGTACCGAATCCCGTGCTTGCGAGGGCATCCGCCAACGGCGGGTGCCCTTTGTCTTTATGCTTGTGTGTTCCTGCAACCGATTCCTTCGCGCCCGCGTTCCCGAGCGCCGCGCGGCCCTCGACCGACCATGACCGACGACGAACTGCTGCGCTATTCCCGGCACATCCTGCTCGACGAGATCGGCGACGAGGGCCAGCAGCGGCTCAAGTCTGCCCATGCGCTGGTCGTGGGGGCGGGCGGCCTGGGCTCGCCGGTGGCGCTGTTTCTGGGCGCGGCCGGCGTCGGCCGCCTGACGCTGGCCGACGACGATGCCGTCGACCTCACCAACCTGCAACGCCAGATCGCCCACGACCTGGACGCTGTGGGCCGCAACAAGGCCGAGTCAGCCGCGCGCCGTGTGCAGGCCATCAATCCGCTGGTCGACGTGCGCGCTCTGGCGCAACGCCTGGATGCCGACGCGATCGAGCAGCGGGTGACCGAGGCCGACGTGGTGCTCGACTGCAGCGACAACTTCGCCACGCGGCAACTCGTCAACGCCGCCTGCGTGCGGCAGCGCAAGCCGCTGGTGGCCGGCGCCGCCATCCGCTTCGACGCCCAGATCAGCGTCTACGACCTGCGCGGGGCTGATTCACCCTGCTATGCCTGTGTGTTCCCGCCCGGGCACGCGCCGGAGGAAACGCGCTGCGCCGTGATGGGGGTGTTCGCGCCGCTGGTGGGCATCATCGGCAGCATGCAGGCGGCCGAGGCGCTCAAGCTGCTGCTGGGCATCGGCCCTAGCCTGGCGGGCCGGCTGCAGATGCTCGACGCCCGCGCCATGCGCTGGACCGAGCTGCGCATCGCGCGCCAGCCCGATTGCCCGGTCTGCGGCGCGCGGCACTGAGTCTTCAGGACGTGGCTGGACCGGCGGTCTCCAGCAGCCCGGCAATGGTCTCGAACAGCGCGCGCGGAATTCGCACCCCCGCCACGCGGGCCTGGCGCTCCAGCGCCAGCCGCCGGGCGCCGGGCAGGCGCACATCCTCGCCCTCCAGCAAGGCCAGCACCAGTTCCTCCAGCCGGCCCTGGAAAGCGGCCTGGCCGGCCAGGGCGCCGGGGTCGATCAGGATGAACAGGTGGGCGCTGCGCAGCGGCGCGCCCTGGTCGGTGAAGAAAGTCCCCATTTCGTAGCTGAAATGGGCGCCCAGCAGGGCGCTGGTCAGCACCTCCACCATCAGCGCGAGCATCGCGCCCTTGGGGCTGCTGGCTGCGCCGATGGGCAGCATGGAGCCGGCCAGGCCGGCATTCGGGTCGGTGGTCGGCTGGCCGTCGCGGTCCACCGCCCAGCCCAGCGGAATGGCTTCGCCGCGCTGCGCCGCCGTCATGAGCTTGCCGCGCGCCACTTCCGACAGCGCCAGGTCGATCATCAGCGGGTCGGCGGGCTGGCCGCCGTCCTGGCGCGGGAAGATCGCGGCGATGGGGTTGGTGCCGAACAGGGCGCGTTTGCCGCCCGCCGCCGGCATGCAGGCCGAGGCATTGCTGAAACCCAGCCCCAGCAGGCCGGCCGCTGCCACCGGGCGCAGGTGGTCGACCACCACGCCGGCGTGGTGGCTGTTGGTGACGCCCAGCAGTGCGATGCCCTGCTCGCGCGCCAAGCCAATGGCCTGCTCGATGCCGAGCGCGCAGGCATGGAAGGCCAGGCCGTCGCCGGCGTCGACCAGCAGCGCCGCGCCGCGCCGGTGCACCACGCGCGGCTCGGCCTGGCCGTGCACGCGCCCGGAGCGCAGGTGGCCGACGTAGGAGGGAATGCGCGCCAGGCCGTGCGAGGCCAGCCCCTGCGCTTCGGCCAGGACCAGGGCCCGCGCGGCGGCACGCGCGGCCGCCAGGGTCGCGCCGTTGGCTTCCAGCACCTGCCGCACCCAGTCTTCGGCCGCCTCCCAGGCGAGTTCGACTTCGCCGGGACCGGCGCTGGCTGGCAACGGGTGGGCGGAAAGGACGGCTGGGGGGGAAACAGTCATGGTGATGGAAATGAAGTCGAGCAGGGCGCCAGGCTGGAGCATACTGGCACGGCCGGTGCCGGCGATTAAAATTGCCGGTTCGATGGCTGATCGCTGCGGCAGCACGGCCCCGGCCAGTCATCGACTCCTTTTCTGATCGGTTCGCGATGTCTCTTTTTAATGCCCCTTTTGAAATCCATGTCCACGGCGACGTGCCGCTGCGGGCCGATGTCGAACTGAGCCAGCTGCAGGACGCGCTCAAACCGCTGTGGAGCTATGCCGGCGCCCGCTCGCTGGCCGACGGCGCCGCCAGTGCCTACGAGGACGAACCCGGCCTGCGCTTCGATCCCAAGACGCACACGCTGCAGATGTGCTGGACCGTCGGCGGCGACGAGGATTTCCGCCAGTCGCTCGACGACATGTGCATGTCGCTCAACGAACTGGCCGAACGCGGCGCCTTCATCGAAGTCACCTTCTATGACACCGCCTACGACGAGGAAGACGAGGACGCCAGCGCCGACGACGAGTCTCGCGACGACTTCGTCATGCTGTTCGTCGGCCCCACCCCGGCGGCGATCCTGCAGGTGCAGCGCGACCTGCTGATCCAGGACGTGGTGCAGCTCATGGAGCGCCATTTCGACGGCGCCGAACTGGGCGGCGTGGTGCAGGAAATCGACAAGCTGTTCGAAGCCCGCTTCGACGCTCTGGTTGAATCGCTGCAAGTCGGCCGCCCCCCGCGCGGCAGCGGCAACCCAGGCCGCGGTGGCAACGGCCGCAAGCCGCGCCACCTGCATTGACGTACTGATGCTGCTGATGCAGCGCTGAAATCCGGCCCATCGGCCTCTTGCGGCCGGATGGGCCGGCGCCAAGCCGGTACAATCCCGGCGCGACGCGGGTGTAGTTCAATGGCAGAACGGCAGCTTCCCAAGCTTCATACGAGGGTTCGATTCCCTTCACCCGCTCCATCTCGAAAATCCAGGACCTCCCCAGGATGTCCTGCGGCATTTGCCCGG
>JASGEH010000168.1:0-5776 GCA_047606565.1 Comamonas sp. | reverse complement strand
GGCAGTCGACGTGCGGCAAGGCCAGCAGCGCGGCCGGCAGGCGCGCGGCGTGCGCGGCGCGGGCGTTGCCGGCCAGCAGCACGGCGGCGGCCAGCGCGATGTCCTCGGGCGCGGCCAGTTGCACGGGGCCGTGCGCCCAGGCGGGCGGCTCGGCAGGCGGGCGTGGCAGGCGCGTGTACAGGCCGAAATAGACCTCGCCCATGCGGGCGTCCATGGCGGCCAGGACGGCGGGCTGGCCTGGGCCGCCGTCGAGAGTGCCGGTGAGCGTATCCGTGGGGTTGTGCTGCGCCCAGCCCTGCTCGGCCACCGCCATCAGCGTGTCGATGGGCAGCACCGGCAGGTCCGCGCCCAGCGCCAGCCCTTGCGCGACCGAGCAGGCCGTGCGCAGGCCGGTGAAGGAGCCCGGCCCCTCGCCGAAGGCGATCGCCGATAGATCCTGCAGCCGCCAGCCGGCCTGGTCGAGCAGGCCGGCGACGGCGGGCAGCAGCGTGGCCGAGGACTGCGCGCCGCCCGGCCCTTCGTGGCCGGCCACCAGGCGCATCCGGCCGTCGGCACCCGCCTCGCCGAGGGCGATGGACAGGGTTTCGGTGCTGGTTTCCAGAGCGAGCAGTTTCATGGCGGAAAAAAGGCAGGAGGCAGGGCGGCAAATGCGCGCCCGGAATTCTAGACGCCGCGCGGCGGCCTGGCCGAGCCCTCGTCTGGCAGGGCGCGTGTCCCTGCTCGCGCACAATCGGCGCTGGCTCGCGCACGGGCGCGGCCAGGAAAAGATCGTCAACACGTTCTCATGAGAGAAAGCGCGAACACATGCGGGAACACATGCGGATAAGGCGGCCCGAAACAGTCCGGCCAGCTTCGGGCCGGCGAATGGCGACGGGCGCTCTGGCCTGGGCGGCGCTGGCGCTGCTGCTGGCTGCGGGCGGCGCGCGGGCACAGGATGAGGCCGACGACGCGGTCGGGCAGTTCCTGAGCGAGCGGGCGGCGCGGCAGGCACTGCCGCCATCCGTTCAGCCATCAGTCCAGACCTCCGTGCCGCCCGCCGCGCAACACGCCGAGCAACAGGCCGTGCCCCGGGCCAGCGCAGCGTTCGGCGCCTCCGCCGCCTTGCCCGCCAGCGTCGAGGCCGCCTTGCGCGCCGCCCGGATGCCGGCCGGGTCGGTGACGGCGCTGGTGGTGGACGCGAGCGGGCAGCAGCCGGCACGGCTGGCCTGGCAGACGCAGGCCCAGGTCAACCCGGCCTCGATCATGAAGCTGGTCACCACCTACGCCGCGCTCGACAGCCTGGGGCCGGCCTACACCTGGCGCACCAACGTCTACCTGAGCGGGCCGGTGCGCGACGGCGTGCTGCAGGGCGATCTGGTCATCGAAGGCGGCGGCGACCCGCAACTGGTGGTGGAAAAACTGTGGCTGCTGATGCGCCGCGTGCAGGGGCTGGGCATCCGCGCGATCGCTGGTGACATCGTGCTCGACCACAACGCCTTCGCGCTGCCGCCGCACGATGCCGCTGCCTTCGACGGCGAGCCGCTGCGCCCCTACAACGCCAGCCCCGACGCCTTGCTCATCAACTACAAGTCGCTGGTGATGACTTTCGTGCCGCAACCGGCCAGCGCGGGCGCGCCGGGCTATGCGGCGGTGCACTACGAGCCGCCGCTGGCCGGCCTGCAACTGCCGGCCCGCGTGCCGCTGGCGCCCACGCAGCCCTGCGGCGACTGGCGCACCGGCCTGCAGGCCGACATCTCGGCGGCCGGGGTGAGCGTGGCGGGCAGCTATCCGGCCGCCTGCGGCGAGCAGAGCTGGGCCGTGGCCTATCCCGACCCGGCCAGCTACGCCGCGCGCGCGGTGCTGGGCATCTGGCAGGGCCTGGGCGGCACGCTGGGCGGTCAGGTGCGCGACGGCCGGGTGCCGCCCGGGCTGGCGCCGGTCCTGGGCGCGGCCTCGCCCACGCTGGCCGAGGTGATCCGCGACGTCAACAAATACAGCAACAACGTGATGGCGCAGCACGTCTTCCTGGCCCTCAGCCTGCCGCAGCCCGCCGCCAGTGGCGCGCGCCCGGGCTTTGCCGCGAGCTTCGACCTGTCGCGGCTGGCGCTGCAGCGTTGGTGGCAGGCGCGCCTGCCCGGCGTGCCGGTGCCCGAGCCCGACAACGGCGCCGGCCTGAGCCGGGCCGCGCGGCTGAGCGCCGACGGCCTAGGGCACCTGCTGCAACTGGCCTACCGCTCGCCCTACGCGGCCGAATACATTGCCTCGCTGCCCATCGTGGGCGTGGACGGCACCATGCGCCGCAACCGCAGCGGCGTGACCGGTCACCTCAAGACCGGCACCCTGCGCGACGCCTCCGGCGTGGCCGGCTACGTGCAGGGCGATAGCGGCCGCCACTATGTGGTCATCATGATCGCCAACGACCCCAACGCGCCCGCCGTGCGGCCGGCCACCGACGCGCTGCTCGAATGGGCCGCGCGCGATCTGGCGGTGCCCTAACCGGGCGATGCCACGCCGGCCCGGGCTTGCCGGGCGCGGCCGCCGCGCCTTGTCCCCGTCCGCGCTGGACAAGCTTGTGGATAAGGTGGGGCGGCGCGCGTATGGGAAGCGCAAGCCATTGATTCGTCTCGTGTTTGCTTGATCTGCCTAAAAACCGGGCAGGGCCGAGGCGGGTGTTCCGGGCAGCCGGTGGCGTTTCCAGGCGCGGCGCAGCTGGGTGTCGCTGGAGAAACCGGCGCGCTCGGCCGCCTGTGTCACGCTGCAGCCCGTGGCCAGGTTTTGCCGGGCCACGGCCAGCCGGATGTGGCTGAGGTAGTCCAGCGGCGCCATGCCCACGTGCTCATGGAACAGGCGCGCCAGATGCCGGGGCGAGACGCAGGCCACCGCCGCCATGCGCGTGGCATCCCAGGCCTGGGCCACGTCGGTGCCGACGGCGTCCTGCACGCGGTGCAGCGCGGCGTGCAGGTGCTGGCGCCCGGCCAGGAAGGGCGAAAGCTCCGGGTCATGCGGGCCGCGCCGCAGCGGCAGCACCATGGCCTGCGCGATGTGCGCCACCACGGCTTCGCCGCAGACGCGGCCGATGCGGTCAAGCATCAGGTCGATGCCGGTCGTCATGCCGGCGCTGCTGCAGACCGGTTCGTCGAGCACGAAGACGCGGTTGGCCACCACCTCGGCCCCGGGCGCGGCCTGCCGCAGTTCGTCGAGGTGATGGTGGTGCGTGGTCACGCGCCGGCCGCGCAGCAAGCCGGCATGGGCGGCCAGCAGGGTGCCGGCGCAGATGGTCAGCAGCTCGACCGCGCCGGCCGCCAGCCGCAGGCCGGCCAGCCAGTCCAGCAGCGCGCGCGCTTCGTCGTTGTCCACCGCGATGCGCGAGCCGGCCTGGCCGACCAGCACGATCCAGCTGCGCGGCGGCAGGCCAGCCGGCGTGGGCAGCGGCTGCAGCCCGCATACCGCGACGCCCACCGAGGTCATGGCCTGTGCCCGCGCCCCCACGAAGTGCGTGACGAAGCGCGGCGGCCGCCCCAGCCCCTGCAGCAACTGGTTGGCGATGCGCAGGGCCTCGGCGGGCCCGGCCCAGTCGGTCGCCAGGCTCTGCGCCTGCAGCGCGAAGAAGACGTGGATGGGGGCGTCGTCGTCTGGCCGGGCGGGCCGTTGGTCCGGCCGGTGGCTGGGCGCGCTCATCGTCACTGCGCGCGTGCCAGTGCCTCGTCGACGCTGCAGATGTGGGCGAACCGGTCCTGCAGCACGGTGGCGGTGCGCAGCTTGATGTCGGCTGCCGGCAGCGTGCGGCCATTGGGTTGCGTCATGTCCCAGGTCAGCGTGGCCGCGAGCGCGAAATCCACCGACCAGCCCAGGTCGCTGGCGTGGCGCGTGGTGGTCTCGCAGCACTGCTCGGTGCGGATGCCGCTGACGATCAGCCGCCCGATGCCGTTGCGGGTCAGCCAGACGTCCAGCCCGCTGCCCACCAGCGCGCTGTGGCGCGACTTGACGAAGCAGGCGGCCTCGGCGAACGCGGCCAGCCCCTCCAGCGGCCGGACCCAGCCGGACTCCTGCGCGAAGGGGTTGTCCGGCGACTTTTCGCCCGCGCAATGGAATACCCGGACCACCGGAATGCCGCGCGCGGCGGCCCCGCTGATCAAGGCGTTCTGGGCCGCCAGATAGGGCGCCACGTCGTGTGGTGTGTAGAACGGGCGTTGCGTGAAGGATTGCTGCGCATCGATCACGAGAAGACATGTATTCGGCATCGGGTGCTTTCGGTGGGTCAGAAAGAGTCCTTATTTTGTTGAGAAAAAACCGAGTTGACCCACCGGAAACAGGCTGGAATCGATCATTTTCAGACATGAAGAGGGGCGATGGGGGCTGCCTGCTCCTGGCGGCGGCGGCATGGTCGTTTGTTGCTTCATCGCAACTGATGTAAAGAAAATATGTCTATTTAGTTAATTTTTGACATCTACTGCTTTTGATAGTTATTACCATCCGTGCCTTCGAGGCCCCCTCGAATCCCGCCCAGCCAGTCAGACTGATCACGACATCCGGCCTGCGCGAACGACATTCTCCGAACGGCGCTCTTCGACAACAAAGCCCGCGTTCGCCGGGTGCCGCCCGCTGTCCCGTTGCGTCGGTTTGCAGCCAAGCAAAAGAACAAACCACAGCACGCTTCTGGAGCATTGAATGGCGCACATCAAGAGCCGCAAACACCCGCCCGCCCAGGGCGCCACCCTGGCCGCCGGCGCCCGGGCCGCCACCGTCCTGACCGGACTGGCCCTGACCCTGCCGCTGCACGCGCAGACCGCCGCCACAGCCACGCTGCCGCAAGTCACGGTCACGGGCGATTCGGCCGACGACTACAAGGCCGACAAGGTCGCCTCGCCCAAGTTCACCCAGCCGTTGGTCAATACCACGCAGACTGTCTCGGTCATCAAGGAACAGGTGCTCAAGGAACAAGGCGCCACCACCCTGACCGAGGCGCTGCGCAACGTGCCCGGCGTGGGCACCTTCAACATCGGCGAGAACGGCCGCATGAACACTGGCGACTCGGTGTCCATGCGCGGCTTCGATACCTCCAACAGCATCTTCGTGGACGGCGTGCGCGACCTCGGCAACATCACGCGCGACGTCTTCAACACCGAGCAGATCGAGGTCTTCAAGGGGCCGGCCGGCAGCGACAACGGCCGCACCGCCGCCTCCGGCTCGATCAACATGGTCACCAAGCAGCCCCGGCTGGAAGATTCGTTCGACGCCAGCCTGGGCCTGGGCTCGGCGCGTTACAAGCGCACCACGGTGGACTGGAACAAGCAGCTCACCGGCCTGCCGGGCGCGGCCTTCCGCCTGAACCTGATGGGCGAAAACTCCGGCGTGGCCGGGCGCGACACGGTCAAGAACAAGAAGTGGGGCGTGGCGCCGTCGCTGGCGCTGGGTCTGGGCACCGAGAACCGGCTGTACCTGGACCTGCTGCACGTCAAGCAGAACAACATCCCCGACGGCGGCGTGCCGACCGTGGGCCTGAAGGGCTACAACGCCGCCAACATCACCAGCAGCGGTACCCCGGTCTTCTCCTCGGCGGTCAGCGATTACCTCAACACGCACCCGGTCAGCTCGTCGGCCTTCTACGGCACGGCCGACGACTTCCAGCATGTCACGGCCGACATGGCCACGGCGCGCTTCGAGCACGACTTCTCCGCCGACACCACGCTGCGCAACACCACGCGCTGGGGCAAGAGCCGCCACCGCTACCTGGCCACCGCCGTCATGGCGCCCACCGGCGGCGCGACCGACCCCGCGGCCGTGCAACTCTCGCGCT
>JASGEH010000167.1:0-7679 GCA_047606565.1 Comamonas sp. | reverse complement strand
GCATCACCACCGACGCCTTCCCGCGCAGCGTGCGGCTGGGCGGCATCGACTGCCGCGCCAGCTACCTGCACCACCCGGGCGACCCCAAGGACGGGCTGACGGTGGAGGTGCCGCTGTTCGCGCTCAACCAGGTCGGCGAGGAGCGCTGCGAATGGCTGGTGCCCGGCATGCTGCGCGAGAAGATCCAGGCGCTGCTCAAAAGCCTGCCGCAAAAGCCGCGTTCGCGTTTCGTGCCGCTGCCCGAATCGGCCGCGCGGCTGGAGGCCGAGCTGGGCGCGCCCGAGCGCTTCGGGCAAGGTGCGCTCACCGACGTGCTGCTCAAGCAGGTGCGCGCCGAGACCAGCCTGGACGTCAAGCGCACCGACTTCAAGCTCGACATGCTCAGCCCCCACCTGTTCATGAACTTCCGCGTGGTCGACGAGCACGGCCGCCAGCTCGGCCAGGGCCGCAACCTGGGTGCGCTCAAGGCCGAGCTGGGCGTGCTGGCGCGCGGCGCCTTCCAGGCCCTGGCCGCGCTGCGTGCCAGCGTGCCGGCGGCGCCGGACGAATCCACGACGCCCGATGCTGCCGAAGCGACCGCCCCGGTGCGCCAGGCCCGCGCCGCCGGCACGCCGGCGAAAACGGAGAAAGCGGGGAACACGACGGTCGCCGCCGACCAGCGCTACACCGCATGGACCTTTGGCGAGCTGCCCGAGCTGATGGAGATCCAGCGCGGCCGGCAGACGCTGATCGGCTTTCCGGCGCTGATCGACCAGGGCGACGCCGTCACCATCGAGGTCTTCGACGAGCCCGAGGCGGCCGCCAGCCGGCATCGCGGCGGCCTGCGCCGGCTGTTCGCGCTGCAGATCCGCGATGCCCTCAAGTACCTCGAAAAGAACATCCCCGACTTGCAGAAGATGGCCGTGGCCTACATGCAGGTCGGCCGCACGCCCGACGGCGCGGGCGGGGGCACGGCCGAGGAGCTGCGCGCGCAGATCATCGACGTGGCGCTCGACCGCGCCTTTCTGCTCGATCCGCTGCCCGCCAGCGCGGCCGACTTCAAGCGCCGCATCGACGAAGGCCGGGGCCGCCTGACCCTGATCGCCAACGAAGTGGCCCGGCTGGCTGCGGGCATCCTGGCCGAATACGCGACGGCGGCGCGCAAGATCAAGGACACCAAAATCCAGCCCGAGGCCGTCAAGGACGCCGACGCACAGCTCCAGAAACTGGTGGGCAAGCGCTTCCTGCTGGACACGCCCTGGCCGGCCTTGCAGCATTTCCAGCGCTATCTGAAGGCCATCACGCTGCGCCTGGACAAGCTGCGCGCCGACCCCGCGCGCGACGCCGCCCGGCTGGCCGAGCTGCGGCCGCAGGAGCAGCGCTACTGGCGGCTGGTGGCCGAACGCAAGGGCGCGGTCGACGCGCGCATGCTGGAGTTCCGCTGGCTGTTGGAGGAACTGCGCGTGAGCTTTTTCGCGCAGGAACTGCGCACGCCGCAGCCGGTCAGCGTCAAGCGGCTGGAGAAGGTGTGGGCGCAGTTGAGTAGCTGACACGACACCGTCATGGATGCTGGCTACAGCAGCCGGCCGGCCAGGACTACAGCTACGCGAGCAACCCGTGGCGCGGCAAATCCGTCTCGCCCATGGCGGCCAACGTGCAAGGGAACGTCTATGCCAATGCGTCGGGACGCAGGCCGTAGGCCGGGAGTGCGCCCGGCGGCGCACTTACTTTTCTTGTCTTGCCAAGAAAAGTAAGCAAAAGAAGGCGCACCGAAGTCGCAGCCTGGGCCTGTGGCCCAGGTTCCCTGCGCTCCTCATGGCGGATGGGGCACGCGCAAACTCGTCCTTCGGGCTCAGACAAGCGCGCGCCCTGATCCATCCGCCGCTGCGGTGCTCGGCTGCGCCACACGGCTCAGGCAAGCGGGATGCGTACCCCATGAAAAGAGCGTGAACAGCTTCTGAAGGCCGCGCCCTCGCGCGGCGGCCGCCATCAAAGCCGCGCCAGCCGCTCCAGCGCCGCCTGCAGCGTCTCGTCCTTCTTGGCGAAGCAAAAGCGCACGATGCGCTGGTCGAAGCCGTCGCTGTAGAAGGCCGAGGTCGGGATGGCGGCGACGCCGATCTCGGTGGCGAGCCACTGGCAGAAATCGGCTTCGCTGCGGTCGCTGATGGCCGAGATGTCGACCGACTGGAAGTAGGTGCCCTCGCACGGCAGCAGCTTCAGGCGCGTGGCGGCCAGCCCGGCGCGGAACAGGTCGCGCTTGCGCTGGTAGAAGTCCGACAGTTGCAGATAAGGCGCGGGGTCGGCCATGTAGTGGGCGATGCCGTGCTGCATGGGCGTGTTGACGGTGAACACGTTGAACTGGTGGACCTTGCGGAACTCGGCCGTCAGCGCCGGCGGCGCGGCCACGAAGCCGACTTTCCAGCCGGTGACGTGGTAGGTCTTGCCGAAGCTGCTGACGATGAAGGTGCGCGCGGCCAGCCCGGGGAACTCGGCCGCGCTGTGGTGGCGCGCGCCGTCGTAGACCATGTGCTCGTAGACCTCGTCGGCGATCAGCACGATGTCGGTGGGTGCCAGCAGGTCTTCCAATTGACGCATCTCGGCGGCGCTCCACACCGTGCCGCTGGGGTTGTGCGGCGTGTTGACGATGAGGGCGCGGGTGCGCGGCGTGATGGCGGCGGCGATGCGGTCGAAGTCGGGTCGGAAGGTGCCGGGCGTCAGCGGCACGCCGACCACGGTGGCGCCGGCCAGTTCGATGTTGGGCGCGTAGCTGTCGTAGCAGGGCTCCAGCACGATGACCTCGTCGCCCGCCCGCACCACGGCCAGCACGGCCGTCAGGATGCCCTGGGTGGCGCCGGCGGTGACGGTGATGGCCTCGGCCGGGTCGTAGCGGTGGCCGTACAGGGCTTCGATCTTGGCCGCGATGGCCAGGCGCAGCGGTAGCGCGCCGGGCATGGGCGGGTACTGGTTGTGGCCCTCGCGCATGGCCTGCGCCACGGCATCGGTCAGCGCCGGGTCACAGCCGAAGTCGGGAAAGCCCTGGCCCAGGTTGACCGCGCCGTGCTGCGCGGCCAGCGCCGACATCACGCTGAAGATGGTGGTGCCCACCTTGGGCAGCTTGGTTTGCAGGGTGGGGGTGCGCGTTGGCGCCGAAGGTTCGCGGGACATGGTGTGGCTCAGAGTCGATAACTGGGCTCGTCGCCGCCCGTCATGGCCTTGACGACCAGCTCGCGGCTGAGGCGGTCGCTCAGCAGCTCGGCGAAGCGGTAGACGAAGTTGCGCAGGTAGGCGCCGCGCTTGAAGGCCACGCGCGCCACGTTGTGCCCCAGCAGCGGCCCCAGCGGTTGCACGGCCAGGTCGGCGTTGGCGGTGGGGTCCTCGGTCACTGCCATCTCGGCGACGATGCCCAGGCCCAGGCCCAGGCGCACATAGGTCTTGATGACGTCCGAGTCGATGGCCTCCAGCGCGATGCGCGGCTGCAGCTCCTTGGCGGCGAAAGCCTGGTCGATGCGCGTGCGGCCGGTGAACGAGGGGTGGTAGGTGATGATGGGCTCCTGCGCGATGTCCTCCAGCGTCAGCAGCCCCTGCAGCCCCTTGGCTGCCAGCGGGTGGTGCTGCGGCATCACCAGCACATGCTGCCACTCGTAGCAGGGCAGGGTGACCAGCTCCGGGTAGTTGTTGAGCGACTCGGTGGCGATGCCGACTTCGGCGACCTCGTCGATCAGCATCTTGGCGACCTGGTCGGGCGAGCCTTGGTGCAGGCTGACGTTGACCTTGGGGTACTGCTCGCGCAGCCGCGCCACCGGCATGGGCAGCACGTAGCGCGCCTGGGTGTGCGTGGTGGCGATCGACAGCGTGCCGCTGTCCTGCGCGCTGTACTGCTCGCCGATGCGCTTGAGGTTGCCGATCTCGCGCATGATGACCTCGATGCTGCGCAGCACATGCTCGCCCGGCTCGGTGATGCGCTTGAGGCGCTTGCCGTGGCGCGCGAAGATCTCCACGCCCAGCTCCTCCTCCAGCTCGATGATGGCCTTGGAAACGCCGGGTTGCGACGTGTGCAGCGCCTTGGCCGCCTCCGTCAGGTTCAGGCCCCGGCGCGAAGCCTCCTGGACGAATCGGAACTGGTGCAGGTTCATGGATTTATATGGAATGAACGCCAATGGATGGGCTCGTTATTCTACGTAAATCTAAGAACCTGGGGTTATGAAGTGCGATAAGCCCCTTCCTCAAAGCCACGGCCGCAGCCAGCCCAGCCCGTCGCTCGTGCCGCCGGGCACGGCGCCGCGCGCGGGCTTGTATTCGCAGCCGATCCAGCCGTTGTAGCCCAGCGTGTCGAGCAGCGCGAACAGGTAGGGGTAGTTGATCTCGCCCACGTCGGGTTCATGGCGCTCGGGCACGCCGGCGATCTGGATATGGCCGACGTGGCCGGTGGGCAGGTACTGGCGGATCTTCATGGCCAGATCGCCCTCGACGATCTGGCAGTGGTACAGGTCCATCTGCACCTTCACGTTGGGCTCGCCGATCTCGGCTGCCAGCGCGTGGGCCTGGTCCTGGCGGCTGAGGAAGAAGCCGGGCATGTCGCGGCCGTTGATCGGCTCCAGCAGGATCTGGAGGCCATGCGGCGCGGCCTGCCGGGCGGCGTGGCGAACGTTGGCGACGTAGGTGGCGCGCACGGCAGCAGCATCAGCGCCGGGCGGGACCAGGCCGGCCATCACGTGGATGCGCGGGCAGCCCAGGGCCTGGGCGTACGCGATGGCCTGGGCGATGCCGCGCTGGAACTCGGCCTCGCGCCCCGGCAGGCAGGCGATGCCGCGCTCGCCCGCCTCCCAGTCGCCGGGCGGGGCGTTGAACAGCACCTGCTGCAGGCCGTTCGCCTGCAGCAGGGCGGCCAGTTGTTCGGGCGCATAGGCGTAGGGGAACAGGTATTCGACGGCCTGGAAGCCGTCGCGGGCGGCGGCGGCGAAGCGGTCGAGGAAGTCCACCTCGTTGTAGAGCATGGAGAGGTTGGCGGCGAAGCGGGGCATGGGGGCTTTCAGCAATGACTCGGGTTGTGGCTATTCCCAATACCCTTCGTCCCCATAGGTGCCGCGCAGGAACTCGATCCACAGCCGCAGCCGCAGCGGCAGGTGCTTGCGCTGGGCGAAGACGGCGTAGATGCCGTTGGGCGGGGCGGCGTGGTCGTCGAGCACCGAGACCAGCCGGCCGGCGGCGATGTCGGCGGCGACTTCCCAGGTGCTGCGCCAGGCGATGCCCAGGCCTTGCAGGCACCAGGCGTGCAGCACCTGGCCGTCGGAACAGTCGAGCGGGCCGGCGGGCTTGACGTGGACGATGCCGCCTTCGGCGCGGAAGGCCCAGCCGCGCGTTTGCGAGGATTCGCTCGACAGTGCCAGGCACTGGTGGCGCGCCAGGTCGGCGGGCTGGGCGGGCGTGCCGTGCTGGCGCAGGTAGGCGGGCGCGGCCACGCACAGGCGGCGGTTGTCGGCCAGGCGGGTGCTGACCAGCGAGGAGTCGGGCAGGTCGCCCACGCGCACGGCGCAGTCGTAGCCCTCGGCGGCGATGTCGATGACGCGGTCGCTGAGGTTGAGCGAGAGCGTGACTTCCGGGTGCAGGTCGCGAAAGCGCGGCAGCAGCGGCGCCACGTGCTGGCGGCCGAAGCCGGCCGGCGCGGTGATGCGCAGGTGGCCGCGCGCCTGCACGCTGCCGGCGCTGACGGCGGCTTCGGCGTGGTCGAGTTCGGCGATCAGGCGCTGGCAGTCCTCGACGAAGGCGCTGCCTTCGGGGGTGAGGGTGATGCGCCGCGTGGTGCGCACCAGCAGCTTCACGCCCAGCCGGGCTTCCAGCGCGTCGAGCCGCCGGCCGATGACGGCGGGGGCCACGCCTTCGGCGCGGGCGGCGGCCGTCAGGCTGCCGCGCGTGGCGACGGCGACCAGGGTTTCGAGTTGCTTGAGCTTGTCCACGCGGGCGGGGAGGGGTGCTAGCCTTCGACGATGGCGCGCGCGCGGCACAGGTCGGCCCAGGCGCGGCGCTTGTTCTCGGCCTTGCCCAGCAGCAACGCGGGCGGGTAGCTGACGACCACCGGCACGCCGCAGGCCGTGAGCGCTTGTCCGCGCAGCCGGCCCGGCGCCTCGCGGGTCTGCAGCAGGCTGTGGGTGGCGGCGCGGCTCATCAGCACGACGACGCAGGGCCGCAGGGCCTGGACGACCTGTTCGAGCCAGGCGCGCAGCAAGGCCTCGGGGTCGGCGACCTGTTCGGGCAGCGGATGGGCATAGGCCAGGAAGGCGCCAGCCTGCCGGCTCAGGCCGCAGGCGCGCAGCATGTTGTCGAGCAACTGCTCCGTGGGCGGCGCGGCGGGCGCGGCGCCGCGCGGGGGCGGGCTGCTGGCGGCGTCGTTGATGAACAGCCAAGTGGCCTGCGTGTCGCCTTGGCCGGAGAGCACGCGCGCTTGCCCGGCGGGCCAGGCGTCTTGTGCCAGCCAGGTCTGCAGCGCGGGCCAGTCGAGCGTGGACGGGTCGGTGGCGTCCGATGGCGCCGAGGAGCCTGGGTTGCTGGCGGCATGGCCGACGGGTGCAACTGGAGGCGGCGTGGCGGCCGCAGGCGCTGGCACGGGCGATGCGGTCGTCGGGCGCGCGGATGCGGCGCTGGCGCGGTCGGCCACGGATGCCGGTGTGGGCGCTGCCGGGACGGCGGGCACGACCGAGGAAGGGGCGGGCACGCGCGCCGGGCGTGCCTCGGCGATGCCGCGCCGGGGCGGTGGCGCATCGTCGGCCACCGGGGCTTCGGCGCCGGGCTGCCACAGGCGGATGCCCATTTCGGCGAGCATGGCGCGCTGGCGGGCGTCGAGCGTGAGGGTAGCGGTGGGCGGCATGGCGGGCAAGGGCGGTCGGGGCTGCGGCGGGGATATGGGACGGTCAGGCCGCAGCGGCGGGGCGGTCGAGCGGCAGGCTCATGACGATGGCGTCCTCGCGCTGGGTCCAGGTCAGGGGATAGTAGCGCTTGCGCTCGCCCACGACGCTGAAGCCGTAGCGTTGGTAGGTGTCGCGGGCGCGGGCATTGCTGCGGCGCACCTCCAGCCACAGCGTGACGGCCCGCTGCGCGCGCGACCACAGCGCCAGCGCGTCGAGCATGACCGGCGTCCAGCCCTGGCCGCGATAGGCTGGGGCGACGGTGATGTTGAGCAGGTGGACTTCGTCATAGCCCTTCATGGCGACGAAGTAGCCCACGATGGCCTCGCCGTGCAACAGCAACTGAACCTGGTAGCCGTTGTCGACCGAGTCGGCGAAATTGCCGCGCGACCAGGGGTGGCTGTAGCTGGCTTTCTCGATGCGCATGAGGGCGTCGAGCTGGGCCTGGCCGGCCGGGGTGGTGGTCTGCAGGGACGCGAATCGCACGGCGTCAGGGTCGGGGCGCGGCGCCTCCAGTGGGCCGGGGGGGCTGGGATGGATGGCGGCGTTCATGGGCGCGGTTTCATCATCGTGCCACTCCGGCCTCGCGCCCTGCCTCACGTTCGGCCTCGCGTTCGGCCGTCGTCTTGGCGACCTTGTCGCGCACGTAGCGCGGGATCGCCAGCTCGGGCGCAACCGCGCCGCTGGCGGCCAGCAGGGCGGGCGCCAGCCGCAGCAGCGCGGCGGCGCTGGGCAGGCAGTCGACGTGCGGCAAGGCCAGCAGCGCGGCCGGCAGGCGCGCGGCGTGCGCGGCGCGGGCGT
>JASGEH010000166.1:0-6061 GCA_047606565.1 Comamonas sp. | reverse complement strand
CTTCTCGACGACATTGCCACCATCCTCGACGACGTCTCGGTCATGACCAAGGTCGCCGCCAAGAAAACCGCCGGCGTACTGGGCGACGACCTGGCGCTCAACGCCCAGCAGGTCACGGGCGTGAAGGCCGAACGCGAGCTGCCTGTGGTGTGGGCGGTGGCCAAGGGCTCGCTGCTCAACAAGGCTGTCCTGATTCCGGTGGCTTTGCTCATCAGCGCCTTCGCGCCCTGGGCCGTGACGCCGCTGCTGATGGTGGGCGGTGCCTTCCTGTGCTTCGAGGGAGCAGAGAAGCTGGCGCACAAATTCCTGCACGCCGAACCCGAGCGGCAGGCCCGGCACGAGGCGCACGCACAGAACATCCAGAAAGCCCCGGCCGATGCCGTCGCGCTGGAGAAGGACAAGATCAAGGGCGCGGTGCGCACTGATTTCATCCTCTCGGCCGAGATCATCGCCATCACGCTGGGCGTGACCCAGGGCCAGCCCCTGCTCGAACAGTTCGCGGTGCTGGCCGGCATCAGCCTAGTGATGACGCTGGGCGTCTATGGCCTGGTGGCGGGCATCGTCAAGCTCGACGACCTGGGCCTGCACCTGAGCGAGCGCGCCAGCGCCGCCGCGCAGCGCGCCGGCCGCGCCATCCTGTGGGCCGCGCCCTGGCTGATGAAGACGCTGTCGGTGGTGGGCACGGCGGCGATGTTCCTGGTCGGCGGCGGCATCCTGGTGCATGGCCTGCCCTTCCTGGAACACACCGCCGAGGCGCTGGACACGCTGGGCGCCTTCGTCGGCTCGGCCAGCGTCATGGCCTTCAATGCGGTGGTGGGCCTGGTCGCCGGCGCCATCGTGCTGGCGGTGGTGACGCTGGTGCAGCGGCTGCGCAAGCCCGATTGAGGCCCCCGTCGGCCCCTCAGCCTTCGAGCAGGATGCGCCGGCCAGTGAGTCGCTCGTGCTCGCGCAGGGCGTAGCGGTCGGTCATGCCGGCGATGTAGTCGGCCACCACGCGCGGCAGGCCGCCGGAGGATGACGGCAGCCCGGCCTCGGTTTCCCGGCGCGTGGCGTAGTCGGGCGACATCTGCGCGGGATCGGCCAGATAGATGGCGAACAGCTCGCGCACGGCCCGCTGGGCCTGATCCATCGAACGGGTGACTTGCGGGTGGCGGTAGAGATTGCGCATCAGAAACTGCTTGAGTGCCACGCACTCGGCCGCCGCCGCGTCGCTGAAGCCGACCAGCGGCGGCAGCGCGCGCACCGCATCGGCGCTGTCGGGGCGCGTTTGGGCCAGGCGCGCGCGGGTGGCATCGAGCAGGTCGTAGACCAGCGCGCTGAGCATGCGCCGGATCGACTCGTAGAGCAGCCGCTTGCCAGCCAGCGTGGGGTGGTCGGCCAGGGCGGCGCGCCGGTGCCGGTCGAACAGCTCGACGGCCTCCAGTTGTTCGATGGCCAGCAGGCCCGAGCGCACGCCGTCGTCGATGTCGTGGGCGTTGTAGGCGATCTCGTCGGCCAGGTTGGTCAGTTGCGCCTCCAGGCTGGGCGAGGTGCGGTCCAGGAAGCGCCGCGCCACGCCGTCGGGCTCCAGCCGCTCGATGCGCTCGGCGTTGGCGCGCGAGCAGTGCTTGAGGATGCCCTCGCGCGTCTCGAAGCACAGGTTGAGGCCGTCGTGGGCGGGGTAGCGCTCCTCCAGCCGGTCGACCACGCGCAGGCTCTGCAGGTTGTGCTCGAAGCCGCCGTAAGAGGCCATGCATGCGTTGAGCGCATCCTGCCCGGCGTGGCCGAAGGGCGTGTGGCCGAGGTCGTGCGCCAGCGCCACGGCCTCCACCAGGTCCTCGCTCAGGCCCAGCGCGCGCGCGGCCGAACGGCCGAGCTGGGCGACCTCCAGCGAGTGCGTGAGCCGGGTGCGGAACAGGTCGCCTTCGTGGTTGAGGAAGACCTGGGTCTTGTAGACCAGCCGCCGGAAGGCACTGGAATGCACGATGCGGTCGCGGTCGCGCTGGAACGGCGTGCGGGTAGGCGCACCGGGCTCGGCATGGCGGCGGCCCCGGCTGCGCGCGGGGTCGCAGGCCCAGGGCGCGAGGGTGCCGGCGGGCCCGGGGGTGACGGACCGGAAGAAATCGGGGGCATGCGGGATGGACGTCATGCGGCCATTCTTGCAGCAATCGGGGCGGCCGCTGCGCCGGCCACTGGACGCAGCGGGAGGCATGGCGCAAGCCCTGCGGACCGAAAACTCAGACCGCGCCCTGCGCCTCCACGTACAAGGCGTACAGCGAATGGCTGCTGGCCATATAGAGACGGTTGCGCTTGGGCCCGCCGAAGGTCAGGTTGGCGCAGCGTTCGGGCAGGCGGATGTGGCCGATGGGCTTGCCCTGCGGGTTGAAGACCATCACGCCGTCGAGCTCTTCCGGCTTGCCCTGGGCCGAGCCATTGCTGCCCCAGCCGCACCAGAGGTTACCGTCGACATCCACGCGAAAGCCGTCGAGCGCGCCCGGCCCGTTGGCATCGACCAGCTTGGTCTTGTTGGAGAGCGTGCCGTCGGCGGCCACGTCGTAGCGCCAGATGCTGCGGTTGGGCGTGCCCTTCCACTCCACCACGTACAGCGCTTGCTCGTCGGGCGAGAAGGCCAATCCATTGGGGTTGACCAAGCCGGTCTCCACGGCGCGGATGCCGCCGTCGGCACCGATGCGGTAGACGTTGGTGGTGGCCTGCTCGGCCGGGGCCTTCTCGCCCTCCCAACTGCCCGCGATGCCGAAGCCCGGATCGGTGAACCAGACCGAGTCGTCGGACTTGACCACCACGTCATTGGGCGAATTCAGCCGCTTGCCGTCGAAGCGGTCGGCCAGCACGGTGATGCTGCCGTCGTGCTCGGTGCGTGTCACGCGCCGGGTCACAGAGTGCTCGCAGCTCACCAGCCGCCCCTGCCGATCGCGCGTATTGCCGTTGGCGAAGTTCGACGGCTGGCGGAACACGCTGAAGGCGCCGCTGGTTTCGTCGTACTTCATGATGCGGTTGTTGGGAACGTCGCTGAGCAGCAGGTAGCGACCAGCCGGGAAATACACCGGCCCCTCGGCCCAGCGCATGCCGCTGGCGACCTGCTCGACCGTGCTGCTGTAGAGGCGGTATTTGGCGAAGCTCGGGTCCAGGATCTGGATGGCCGGGTCCGGGTAGCGCTGGCTGGGCACGAAGGGAAAGGACTGGGCCGCGACGGCTGCGCTGGCGGCGGCCAGCCCCGCCCCCGCCGAGGCCTTGAGGAAGGCGCGGCGGCGCGGCAGCGCCGGCGAGGAAAAGGATGTGTCGTTGTGCATGCGTGTCTCCGTTGAAAAAACCGGATCGCCCGGGCGCGACCGCCCCCGTGCGCGCGCAGGCAGCGGCGCAGACGCGCGGGATCGGGCGAGAAAAAGTCAGAACCGTGGCTTGCGCGTCTGCCAGCCGGGCTGGTATTTGCGCATCTGGCGCGCGTCGTCGCGGCTGCGGATGTCGATGGCCAGGAACTGCTGGTGCAGCTTGGCGAGCTGGTCCTGGTCGATCTCCACGCCCAGGCCGGGCTTGTCGAAGTCGATACGCACATTGCCATCGACGATGGGCAATTTGCCGCCGGCGATGACCTCCTCGTCGGCCTCCTGCCAGGGGTAGTGGGTGTCGCAGGCATAGCCCAGGTTGGTCACCGAGGCGGCCACGTGCGTCATGGCCATCAGGCTGATGCCCAGGTGCGAGTTGCTGTGCATGGAAATGCCCAGGCCGAAGGTCTCGCACAGCCGCGCCAGCACCTGGGTGTCGCGCAGGCCGCCCCAGTAGTGGTGGTCGGACAGGACGATCTGCACGCTGTTCTGCGCCACGCTGCGGCGGAATTCGTCGAAGTCGGTGACCACCATGTTGGTGGCCAGCGGCAGGCCGGTGCGCCGGTGCAGCTCGGCCATGCCGTCCAGGCCGGGCGTGGGGTCTTCGTAATACTCCAGGCAGCCTTCGAGCAGGCCGGCCATGCGGACCGCGGTCTCGAGCGACCAGTTGCCGTTGGGGTCGATGCGCAGCGGCGTGTCCGGGAACGCGGCCTTGAGCGCCCGGATGCAGGCCACCTCGTGCTCGGGCTCCAGCGCACCGGCCTTGAGCTTGATGCTCTTGAAGCCGTTTTCCTCGATCATGCGGCGCGCCTGCGCGACGATCTGCTCGGCGCTCAGGGCCTCGCCCCAGCGGTCCGGCGGATAGGGTGCGTCAATGTGCTGGGCGTACTTGAAGAACAGATAGGCGCTGAAAGGCACCGCCTGCCGCACCGCGCCACCCAGCAACTGGACCAGCGGCATGCCCAGGGAACGCGCCTGTAGGTCGAGAAAAGCCACTTCGAAGGCCGAATAGGCGTTGGCCACCTGTTTGCTCGGGTGCGAGCCCGGCGCCAATTCGGCACCCGCCTGCACGCGCGGCAGGCGCGCCACCGTGGCCTGGACGCGTGCACGCAGGCCGTTGAGATCGAAGGGGTCCAGCCCGACCAAGGTCTCGGCCATGGCCTGCAGCACGCTCAGCACCGGCGCGTCGCCATAACTCTCGCCCAGGCCGATGTGGCCGGTGTCGCTCTCGATCTCGATGATGGAGCGCAGCGCATAAGGCTCGTGGATGCCGCTGGCGTTGAGCAGCGGGGCATCCTTGAAAGCAATGGGCGTGACGCGGATGTGTTGGACTTTCACAGGCGTTTCTCACGGAACGGGGGAGGAGTGCCGAAGCACTCATCTCATATGTTGTCGTATTTCATGTTATGCGCCATCAACCCACACAATCAAGTGCTTCACCAAAATCAACCGCCAAAACAAGGGAAAGCCCCGAATTCAACCCCACATTTCCACATCAACAATTAATACATCACACAACACAATCCAGAGACACCGTGAACCTCAACCGCCGCGCACTGATGACCGCCCTGGGTGCCTGGGGCGCCTCCGCCTCTCCGCTGGGCCTGTCGCTGGCGCATGCGGCGGACGAGCGCTGGCCGACGCGGCCCATCACCTATGTCGTGCCCTTCACGCCCGGTGGCTCCACCGACGTGATCGGCCGCGTGCTGGCCGAAAAGCTCGGCCAGCGCCTGGGCCAGCCGGTGGTGGTCGACAACAAGCCGGGCGCGGCCGGCGCGGTGGGCGCCAGCTTCGTGGCCAAGGCCAGGGCCGATGGCTACACGCTGTTCGGCGGCACCATCAGCACGCACGCCATCAACGCCAGCCTCTACAAAAACCTGGCCTACGACCCGGTCAAGGATTTCGAGCCCGTCTCGCAGTCGGCCTTCCTGCCCAACGTACTGATGGTGGACCCGAACCTGGGCGTGAATTCGGTACAGGACCTGGTGGCGCTGCTGCGCAAGGCCCCCGGCAAGCGGCTGTTCGCGTCCTCCGGAGCCGGCACCTCGACGCACCTGGCAGGCGAGTTGTTCGCGGGCCTCATCGGCGTGCCACTCACCCACGTGCCCTACCAGGGCACGCCGCCCGCCATGATGGATGTCTCGGCCGGCCTGGTGCCCTTCATGTTCGACCAGCTCACCGCCGCGCGCCCGCTGGTGCAAGGCGGCAAGCTCAAGTTGCTGGCCGTGACCACCGGCCAGCGCGTGGCGGCCGCCCCCGAATTACCGACCATGAAAGAAGCGGGCATCGGCGACTTCGAGATGTCGTCATGGCAAGCGGTCTACGCCCCTAAGGGCACGCCGCCTGCCATCGTCAACCGGCTGTCGCGTGAGATCGCCGCCATCGTCCAACTACCCGAGGTCCGGGCCAAGCTGGGCGAGATGGGCATGGAACTGGTGGGCAGCACGCCCGCGCAACTGGCCGCGTTGATGGCCCACGAGATCCCGCGCTGGGCCGAGGTGGTGCGCAAGTCGGGCGCCAGTACCTAGGGTTCTCATCCACCTGCGGCCGGCCGACGGCCGGCGCGGTCAGTCGCCGCCGCAGTGGCGCAGCACCTCGATCACCACCTCGTCGGGCGCCGTGCGCACGCCGGCGCGGCCCGGCTCCTCGATGACGACGAAGCGGATGGCGCCAGCCTCGGCCTTCTTGTCGAGCCGCATCAGCTCCAGGAAGCGGCGGGCGCCGAGCTTGGGCGCGGT
>JASGEH010000165.1:0-5975 GCA_047606565.1 Comamonas sp. | reverse complement strand
GCTCACCGCCCTTTGCCGCGTCACCAGAAAAATGCCGATCACGGCCAGCAGCATGCCGGCCCAGGCCAGTGCCGGGATGTGTTCACCCAGCACCAGGGCGGCAATCACCGCCGTCGCCGGAGGCACCAGGAAAAACAGCGCCGAGACGCGTGCCGCCTCGCCCCAGCGGATCATGGCCAGCAGCAAGGTCATCGCCACGAGGGAGTTGGCGAGCACCAGATAGGCCAGGGCGTACCACAACCCGGGCGCGGCCCATTGCACCCGCAGGGGTTCGAGCCACACGGCCAGGGGCAGGACGGTCAGCAGGCCCGTCGCGTACTGGACCAGATTCGACACGCCAGGATGGACATCGGAGCGCCCGAAGCGCTTCTCCCACAAGGTGCCCGAGGTCAGCGCCAGCAGCGCCAATCCAGCCCAGGCCCAGGCTAACCACTGGGTGGCCGTGGCACCGCCGGACTTGGCCACGACGACCAGGCACGCGCCCGCCACGCCCAAGGCCAGGCCCAGCCATCGCACCGGCGCGACACGCTCGCCCGCGACCCACGGCGCGAGCAGCCCCACGAGAATCGGCTGCTGCGAGGTGATGAGCGCAATGCCGCCCGCCGACATGCCCGCATCCAGGCTCACGTAGGTCAGCGAAAAATACCCGGCCTGCAGCAGCAGCCCGATCACCGCCAGATGGCCCCAGACACCCGCCTCGCGCGGCCACGCGGGCCGCAGCCACAGCACCAGCGGCAAGACCACCGCCAGCACCAGCGCATAGCGCAGCGCCAGGAAGGTCAGCGGGTCGGCAAACGCCAGGCCCAGTTTCAGGAAGACGAATCCGCTCGACCACAGCAGCAGGAAAATGGCTGGCGCCGCTTTCAGCCACCCCGGACGAGCCTGTTCACTGGACTGCATCGTTGCCCTCCGCTGCCATGATGTTCCAGAAGCGCATTTCACCACGGTGCGCCGGCGCGCACCATGCGCGCGCCACCGTCCACCCCGGTGGCAGCGACAATAGGCCGCCCGCCATGACCGCAGAAATCCCCACCACGCCCCTGTCTGCGCACGCAGCAGCATCTCCCGCGCAGAAAGACGCCGAGTCTTCGCCGGGCAATCCCCCAAGCGCCAACGCGCGCCGCATCGCCCACCTGGACATGGATGCCTTCTACGCCTCGGTCGAGCTGCTGCGCTATCCGCAGCTCAAGGGCTTGCCGGTGGTCATCGGCGGCAGCCGCAGGCGTGCCGACGCCGCCTTCCTGGCGCGCGAGGCCGGCCGGCGCACGCAGGACATCCCGGTCGACGAGTTCCCGCGCCTGCGCGACTACCGGGGCCGGGGCGTCATCACCACCGCCACCTACCCGGCCCGGCCGTTTGGCGTGGGCTCGGCCATGGGCTTGATGAAAGCGGCCCGGCTCTGCCCGCAGGCCATCCTGCTGCCGGTCGATTTCGACGAGGTGCGGCGCTACTCGCAGCAGTTCAAGCAGGTCATCACCGGCATCGCCCCGGTGATGGAGAACCGCGGCATCGACGAGGTCTACATCGACTTCACCCATGTCCCGGGCGGCCAGGACGACGGCGGCCGCGCGCTGGCCGCGCGCATCCAGCGCGAGATCACCGCGGCCACCGGGCTAACCTGCTCGATCGGCGTCGCCCCCAACAAACTGCTGGCCAAGATGGCCAGCGAATTCGACAAGCCCAACGGCATTTCCATCGTCCAGCCCGGCGACCTACAGGACCGCATCTGGCCGCTGCCCTGCCGCAAGATCAACGGCATCGGCCCCAAGGCCAACGCCAAGCTCGAAAGCCACGGCATCCACACCATCGGCGAACTCGCCGCGCGCGAGCGGCACTGGCTGATCGCCCACTTCGGCAAGTCCTACGGCGCCTGGCTGCACGACGCCGCCTGGGGCCGCGACGAGCGGCCGGTCACCACCGAAAGCGAACCGGTCTCCATGAGCCGCGAAACCACCTTCTCGCGCGACCTGCACGCCGTGCACGACAAGGCCGAACTGGGCGCCATCTTCACCCGGCTGTGCGAACAGGTGGCGGCCGACCTGCGGCGCAAGGGCTACCGGGGCAAGACCATTGGCATCAAGCTGCGCTACGACGACTTCCGCATCGCCACGCGCGACCAGACGATTGCCCTGCACACCGACGACGCAGCGCTGATCCGGCGCACCGCGGGGCTGTGCCTCAAGCGCGTGGACCTGCACCAGCGCATCCGCCTGCTGGGCGTGCGCGTGGGCGGCCTGATGCCCAGCGCGGCGCTGGACGCGATTGCCGCCGGCCAATTCACGCCGACGGCCGATGCAGACGACCCGAATGGCTGGTTGTTTTAGATGTTCTGTGCTAAATTAGGGAAAAAATATTCTCTAAATAATCACACCCCTGAGTCATGCCGACGCGCCAGCATCCCCCCGACACCGTTGCCCGTACCCGTGGCCGGCCGCGCGAGTTCGACATGGATGAAGCGCTGGGCAAGGCCGTGCGCGTGTTTTGCGAACGCGGCTACCACGCGACGGCCATCACCGATCTGACCTCGGCCATGGGACTGGCTTCGGGCAGCCTCTACAAGGCATTCCAGGACAAGCGCGCGGTCTTCCTTGCCGCGTTCGACCACTACAAGGCCAGGCGCGACGCGCAGTTGCGCAAGGCCATCGGGCGCGGCGCCAACGGCCGCGAGCGGCTGCGCCACGCCCTCGATTTCTTCGCGGCTTCGTCCCACGGCGCACAAGGACAGCTGGGGTGCCTGGTGGTCGGCGGCGCCACCGAACTGGCGACCTTCGATGCCGAGATCGCGCAGCGCGTCACCGGCGCGCTGGAACGCAGCGAAGCCCTGTTGGGCGAACTGCTGCGGCAAGGGCAAGACGACAGCTCGATTCCCGCCACGCTCGACAGCCAGGCGACGGCCCGGCTGATGCTGTGCGTGCTCCAAGGCATGCGCGTCATCGGCAAGGCGGGCCGCAGCAAGAAGGACATGCAGGCCGTGGCCGATGCCGCGATGAAATTACTGGACTGATCTTTTTGTCCATTTAGGACATAAATATTCCCTTTATTTGGACACTGCCATGACAACACCGGCTTCCCCAGCGGCCACCACCGCGCAACCGCAAACGATCTCCCCCTGGCTGACTTTGCTGCTGGCCGTGGCCTGCGGCCTGATCGCCGCCAACATCTACTATGCGCAGCCGCTGGCCGGGCCGATCAGCGCGGCGCTGGGCCTGTCGGCCCCCGCCACGGGCTTGATCGTCACGCTGACGCAGACCGGCTACGGCCTGGGCCTGCTGCTGATCGTGCCGCTGGGCGACCTGATCGAGAACCGGAAACTGACGCTGGCCCTGCTGCTGGTCGCGGCGCTGTCCCTGCTGGGCGCGGGCCTGTCCACGCATCCGCTGCCGTTCCTGCTGTCGGCGCTGGGCATCGGCCTGGGCTCGGTCGCGGTGCAGGTGCTGGTGCCCTACGCCGCGCACATGGCTCCAGCCGCTGTGCGCGGGCGCGTGGTCGGCAACGTGATGAGCGGTCTGATGCTGGGCATCATGCTCGCGCGGCCGGTCTCCAGCCTGCTCACGCAGCTGGCCTCCTGGCCTCTGGTGTTCTTCGCCTCCGCCGCGGGGATGGCCGTGCTGGCCGGTGTGCTGGGCTGGCTGCTGCCGCAGCGTGCGCCCACCGGCAAGCTGCGCTATGGCGAACTGCTGTCGTCGATGGCGGGACTGGTGCGCACGACGCCAGTGTTGCGCCGCCGCGCGCTCTACCATGCCGCGCTATTCGGGGCCTTCAGCCTGTTCTGGACGACGGTGCCACTGCTGCTGGCCGGACCGGCTTTCGGCCTGTCGCAAGGCGGCATCGCCCTGTTCGCGCTGGCGGGCGTGGCCGGCGCCATCGCCGCGCCGATCGCAGGCCGCGTGGCCGACCGGGGCTGGAGCCGTCCGGCCACGGCGGCGGCCATGCTGGCGGTGGCAGCAGGCTTCCTGCTGAGCCACCTCGGCACACGCGACACCCTCGGGTCGCCCGGGTCGCTGGGCTGGCTGGTGCTGGCGGCCATCGTGCTGGATTTCGGGGTCGCGGCCAATCTGACACTGGGACAACGCGCCATCTTCGCGCTGAGCGCGCAAGTTCGCGCCCGGCTCAATGGCCTCTACATGAGCACCTTCTTCCTCGGCGGTGCGCTGGGCTCCGCGCTCGGTGCCTGGGCCTACGCCCGTGGCGGCTGGACTTGGGCGTCCGGCTTCGGCATCGCGCTGCCCCTGGTGGCGCTGGCCTATTGGGCAACGCAAGAGCATCCGGAATGAACCGGACGGCCACGCACGGCGCTGGACGCAAGCGCCATCTGACCGGCCGGGCATTCACCTCATCAACGCCCCTGTCGCCTCTTGCGCCGGCCATTTGGCGAAATCAATAAAATGGCCGGCTGCTGCCTGCGCACGCGCCCGGCCTGCGCGCAACACCCGAGTCCGCATCGATGTCCCAACGCAAATTCTTCGTCACCACCGCCCTGCCCTACGCCAACGGCAACTTCCACATCGGCCACATCATGGAATACATCCAGGCCGACATCTGGGTACGCTTCCAGCGCATGCAGGGCCATGACGTGAACTTCGTCGGCGCGGACGACGCCCACGGCGCGCCCATCATGATCGCCGCCGAGAAGGCCGGAAAGACACCCGAGCAGTTCGTCGCCGGCATCGCCGCCGGCCGCCGGCAGTACCTCGACGGCTTCCACATCCGCTTCGACAACTGGCACTCCACGCACAGCCCGGAGAACACTGTGCTGTCGCAGCAGATCTACCGCGACCTGCGCGACAGCGGCCTGATCGAAACCCGCACCATCGAGCAGTTCTTCGACCCCGACAAGGGCATGTTCCTGCCCGACCGCTTCATCAAGGGCGAATGCCCGCGCTGCCACGCCAAGGACCAGTACGGCGACAACTGCGAGAGCTGCGGCGCGGTCTACGCGCCGACCGAGCTGATCGCGCCGTACTCGGCGCTGTCGGGCGCCAAGCCGGTGCTCAAGACCTCCGAACACTTCTTCTTCAAGCTGTCCGACCCGCGCTGCGTCGAGTTCCTGCAGGAATGGACGCAAAACGGCGACCACGTCCAGCCCGAGGTGGCCAACAAGGTCAAGGAATGGTTCACCGTGCGCACCAACCCGGACGGCAGCACCAGCGAGGGCCTGGGCGACTGGGACATCAGCCGCGACGCGCCCTACTTCGGCATCGAGATCCCGGATGCGCCGGGCAAGTATTTCTACGTCTGGCTGGACGCGCCGGTGGGCTACCTGGCCTCGCTCAAGAACCTGCTGGAAAAGCGCGGCCAGGACTTCGACGCCTACATGGCCGACCCGGCGCTGGAGCAGTACCACTTCATCGGCAAGGACATCGTCACCTTCCACACGCTGTTCTGGCCGGCCATGCTCAAGTTCAGCGGCCGCAAGACGCCCAGCAAGATCTGCGTGCACGGCTTTCTGACCGTCAACAACGGCGAGAAGATGAGCAAGAGCCGCGGCACCGGCCTAGACCCGCTCAAGTACCTGAGCCTGGGCATGAACGCCGAATGGCTGCGCTACTACCTCTCGGCCAAGCTCAACGGCCGCAACGAGGACATCGACTTCAACGCCGAGGACTTCCTGGCCCGCGTCAACGCCGACCTGATCGGCAAGTACGTCAACATCGCCAGCCGCGCCGCCGGCTTCCTCGCCAAGCGCTTCGAGGGCAGGCTGGGCGCCCTGTCGGCCGACGGCCTGCAACTGATCGCCCACCTGACGGCGCAAAAAGACGCCATTGCCCGCCTCTATGAATCGCGCGACTACGCCCGCGCCATCCGCGAGATCATGGCGCTGGCCGATCTGGTCAACGTCTACGTCGACAACAACAAGCCTTGGGAGCTGGCGCGCCAGGACGCCCAGGACGCGCGCCTGCAAGACGTCTGCAGCACCTGCATCGAAGCCTTCCGGCTGCTCAGCATCTACCTCAAGCCCGTGCTGCCGTCCGTGG
>JASGEH010000164.1:0-9018 GCA_047606565.1 Comamonas sp. | reverse complement strand
TTCGCGCGCACCCGCAATATCCAGTCCTGGTCGCAATTGCTGGCCGCCCGCAGCATCGATTCACCGGCCTACCTGCGCCACCTGCGGCGCATGCGTACCCAGTTGCGCGTGCAGCGCGAACAGGCCGCGCAGGCGATTGCCCGCCACTTCCCGGCCGGCACCCGCCTGAGTCTGCCGCGCGGTGGCCTGAGCCTGTGGCTGGAGCTGCCGGAGGGCCTGTCGTCCACCCGTCTGTACGACCAGGCCTTGGCCCAGGGCATCCGCGTGGCGCCCGGCCCGATGTTCTCCAACACCGGCCGCTACGAACACTTCCTGCGCCTGAGCTGCGGCATGCCATTCACGCCGGCGGTCGAGCAGGCCTACCGGACGCTGGGTGGGCTGATGCGGGCGTAGGCAGTCTGGGCTGGATACGAGGGTTGTGTGTCCCGGCGGCTATTGATAGTGGTAGCGGCAGGCGATGACGGTCAGGTCCGCGTCGTTCGCCGCATACACCAGTCGATGGGTGTCGTCGATACGGCGTGACCAAAAGCCGGTGAGGTTGCCCACCAGCGGCTCGGGCTTGCCGATGCCCTGGAACGGCTCGCGTTGGCTGGCTTCGATCAGGGCGTTGATGCGGCGCAGGGTTTTCTTGTCCTGGCCCTGCCAGTAGAGGTAGTCCGACCAGGCCGCGGGCGTGAAGCGGACGTGCCGGCTCATGCGGGCCGCAGTTCGCGCCTGACGGCCTGGCCAGCCGTGTACTGTTCGATGGAGTCGGCCAAGTGCGCAGCGTTCGCCGGGCTGGAGAGCAGGTGCAGGGTTTCGGCCATGCGTTGGTATTGCGCCATGGACATGACCACGGCATCTGCAGCGTCGCGCCGCGTGATGACGGTAATATCCGCATCCTGCTCGACTGTGTCCAGCACGGTCTTGAGGGAATTGCGGGCATCGGCGTAGCTGATGATGCGCATGCTGATCTCATCTGTTCAATGAATTGAACAGATATTTTGCCAAAAGGCATCCAGCATGTGTCTGGTAATGCCGTGAAAAAACCGCCGGGCGTTGCCACCGGGCGGTTTCTTCTTGAGCGAGGCCGAATTACTTCAGCTTCACTTCCTTGTAGTCCACGTGCTTGCGGGCCTTGGGATCGAACTTGGAGATCAGCAGCTTTTCGGGCGTGGTCTTCTTGTTCTTGGTGGTCGTGTAGAAGTGACCGGTGCCGGCCGTGGATTCGAGCTTGATTTTTTCGCGTCCGCCTTTAGCAGCCATGATGGTTCTCCTTAAGCTTCACCGCGTGCGCGCAGGTCGGCGAGCACCGCATCGATACCGTTCTTGTCGATCAGGCGCAGCGCGGCGCTGGACACGCGCAGGCGCACCCAGCGGTTTTCGCTCTCGACCCAGAAACGGCGGTATTGCAGGTTCGGCAGGAACCGGCGCTTGGTTTTGTTGTTGGCGTGGGAAACGTTGTTCCCGACCATGGGCTTCTTGCCCGTGACTTCACATACGCGTGCCATGGAGCACTCTCCGATAAGTTTGTGGCCAGCACCGCGCCACCCGAGGGCTGGCGGTGCACAACGCTGGCGCGGTTTCATGAAGCGCACCCGGACTCGAGCGAATCCTGGGCTGCTCGGCAAACCGTTGTTCTTGCCAGCGCACCTCGCTGCAAGACGTCTGAATCAGAGCCATTGGCCCTGCGCATCCGTCCCCAGCGGTTCGTTTCATTCGCCGCCTTCGTTGCCCAAAAAACAGGCGCCAAATGCAGCAAAGCCCGCGATTATAACGGGCAGGCCTGGGTGTGACCAGTGCAGCCGTGTGTGGCTGTGGTTTAGCGGCCCTGTTGCTCCAGGAAGCGCTGGGCGTCGAGTGCCGCCATGCAGCCGGTGCCGGCGCTGGTGATGGCTTGGCGGTAGACGTGGTCCTGCACGTCGCCGGCGGCGAACACGCCGGGCACGCTGGTCTGGGTGGCGAAGCCCTGCAGGCCGCCGCGCGTGACGATGTAGCCGTCCTTCATCTCCAGATGGCCCTGGAAGATGTCGGTGTTGGGGTGGTGGCCGATGGCGATGAAGCAGCCCTTGAGTGCCAGGTCCTCGGTGGTGTCGCTGTTCGTGCTCTTCAGGCGCACGCCGGTGACGCCGCTGTTGTCGCCCAGCACTTGGTCGAGGACGTAGTGGGTCTTGAGCTCGATCTTGCCTTCCTTGACCTTCTCGGCGACCTTGTCGACCAGGATGGGCTCGGCCTTGAACTTGTCGCGGCGGTGGACCAGGTAGACCTTGCTGGCGATGTTGGAGAGGTAGAGCGCTTCTTCGACGGCGGTGTTGCCGCCGCCGACCACGCAGACGGTTTCATCGCGGTAGAAGAAGCCGTCGCAGGTGGCGCAGCCGGAGACGCCGCGGCCCATGAAGGCTTGTTCCGAATCCAGCCCCAGGTATTTGGCCGAGGCGCCGGTGGCGATGATCAGGCTGTCGCAGGTGTAGGTGGCGCTGTCGCCGGTCAGGGTGAAGGGGCGCTGGCTGAAGTCGACACGGTTGATGTGGTCGAAGATGATCTGCGTCTTGAAGCGCTCGGCGTGCTCCAGGAAGCGCTGCATCAGCTCGGGGCCTTGCACGCCCATCACGTCGGCGGGCCAGTTGTCGACCTCGGTGGTGGTCATGAGCTGGCCGCCCTGCGCCATGCCGGTGACCAGCACCGGTTCGAGGTTGGCGCGCGCGGCGTAGATGGCGGCGGTGTAGCCGGCGGGGCCGGAGCCGAGGATGAGGACTTTGGCGTGTTGCGTAGCTGGGCTCATGATGCGGGTTCGATGGTGTCGACCGGGAAGGGTTGCGACGGGGGGAGGGCGGCGCGGTTCTTGGCGTGGTGCATCGCCCGGACCGGCCGAGTATGTGAGGCGGTGGCCGTGCGCAGGCAAGGCAAAGATTGCGATCGCTTCGATAGGCGTTGCCGAATCGGGCGGCGTGAGCCGCTATTGTAGAAAGGCCGGGCCGGCCCTGCTGGCCGCCACCCATAATGGCCTCCTGTGACATGAGGTGTTGCTTTTTCGCGTGAGATCAAAGGGTTGCGCGAGATTTCTCGATAAACGGATGGGGTAAGCTTGACGGCTTGCTATGACTTACTCGCTCAACACACTGAATTCCGACGACGCCCACCACGCCACGCGTGGCCTGGCGCGCTATGCCCAGGAACTGGGCCTGCTGTTCGGTGCGATCGCCTTGCTGTTCTGGGGGCTTGCGCTGACCAGCTACAACCTGACCGACCCGGCCTGGACCACCTCGGGCGACGGCTCGCCGACGCGCAACTGGGGTGGCGGCCTGGGGGCCTTGCTGGCTGACGGCAGCTACGCGCTGCTGGGGCTGTCGGTGTGGTGGTGTTGGGCGGGCGGCGTGCGCAGCTGGATGGCGGCGCTGGCGCGCTGGATGCGCGGCGGCGTGCCCGAGGAGGGCGCGCCCAGCCCGCGTGCGCGCCGGCTGTCGTTCTGGGGCGGGCTGGCCGTGCTGCTGATCGCCAGCACCGCGCTGGAGTGGTCGCGCCTGTACCGCGCCGAGGGCGTGCTGCCGGGCAATGCCGGCGGCGCGCTGGGCTACCTGGTCGGGCCCTTCGTGCAGAAGTGGCTGGGCTTCAATGGCGCGGGCCTGCTGTGCATCGCGCTCATGGTGCTGGGCCTGGCGATGGTGTTCCGCTTTTCGTGGGGCCGCGCGGCCGAGCGCATCGGCGCCGGCCTGGAGGGCGTGTTCACGCGGGTCAAGCAAAAGCGCGAGGTCAAGGCCGACGTGGCCGAGGGCAAGCGCGCCGCCCGGCTGCGCGAGGCCACGCTGGAGGAAGAGCGCGTCGAGATCCGCCAGCATCACCCCGAGCCGGTGTTCATCGAGTCCGCGCCGGTGGAGGTGCCGCGCAGCGAGCGCGTGGTCAAGGAGCGCCAGAAGCCGCTGTTTCGCGAGATCACCGACAGCAACCTGCCGCAGGTCGACCTGCTCGATGCCGCGCTGCTGCGCCAGGACACCGTTTCGCCCGAGACGCTGGAGATGACCAGCCGGCTGATCGAGAAGAAGCTCAAGGACTTCGGCGTCGAGGTGCGCGTGGTCGCCGCCGCGCCTGGCCCGGTCATCACGCGCTACGAGATCGAGCCGGCCACCGGCGTCAAGGGCTCGCAGGTGGTCAACCTCGCCAAGGACCTGGCGCGCTCGCTGTCGCTGGTGTCGATCCGCGTCATCGAGACCATCCCGGGCAAGAACTTCATGGCGCTGGAACTGCCCAACGCCAAGCGCCAGACCATCAAGCTCAGCGAGATCCTGGGCTCGCAGGTCTACAACGAGGCCAAGTCCCTGCTGACCATGGGCCTGGGCAAGGACATCATCGGCAACCCGGTGGTCGCCGACCTCGCCAAGATGCCGCACGTGCTGGTGGCCGGCACCACAGGCTCGGGCAAGTCGGTGGGCATCAACGCCATGATTCTGTCGCTGCTCTACAAGGCCGACGCCAAGGACGTGCGGCTGCTCATGATCGACCCCAAGATGCTGGAAATGTCGGTCTACGAAGGCATCCCGCACCTGCTCGCGCCGGTCGTCACCGACATGAAGCAGGCCGCCAACGGCCTCAACTGGTGCGTCGCCGAGATGGAGCGCCGCTACAAGTTCATGAGCAAGGTCGGGGTGCGCAACCTGGCCGGCTACAACGCCAAGATCGACGAGGCCAAGGCCAGGGGCGAGTTCATCTACAACCCCTTCAGCCTCACCCCCGAGGACCCCGAGCCGCTCGACCGCCTGCCGCACATCGTCGTCATCATCGACGAGCTGGCCGACCTGATGATGGTGGTGGGCAAGAAGATCGAGGAACTGATCGCCCGCCTGGCGCAGAAGGCGCGCGCCGCCGGCATCCACCTCATCCTGGCCACCCAGCGCCCCAGCGTGGACGTGATTACCGGCCTCATCAAGGCCAACATTCCCACGCGCATCGCCTTCCAGGTCAGCAGCAAGATCGACAGCCGCACCATCCTCGACCAGATGGGCGCCGAGGCCCTGCTGGGCATGGGCGACATGCTCTACATGCCCAGCGGCACGGGCTTCCCGATCCGCGTGCACGGCGCCTTCGTCTCCGACGACGAGGTGCACCGCGTGGTCACCTACCTCAAGGAACAGGGTGGTGAGCCCAACTACATCGAAGGCGTGCTCGAAGGCGGCACCGTCGATGGTGAGGGCGGCGAGGGTATCGACGGCGAGGGCGGCGGCGAAGCCGATCCGCTGTACGACCAGGCCGTGGAAGTGGTGCTCAAGAACCGCAAGGCCAGCATCTCGCTGGTGCAGCGCCACCTCAAGATCGGCTACAACCGCGCCGCGCGGCTGGTCGAGGACATGGAACGCGCCGGGCTGGTCAGCGCCATGAGCGGCAGCGGCCAGCGCGAGATTCTGGCGCCCGCGCGCAGCGAATGAGCCGGTTGGGTGCGTCGCCGGCGCCCCCGCCCATCTGCCGATCGCGGCCTTGTCTTGCAAGATCCCTGCCGTTTCGCGCGGAACCGCGCGCCTCATGGCACGATCCCATACGGCAGGACAGCGCGGCCCCTGGCGCATCGGCCGGCAAGCGGCGCTGGCCCGATCCCCGCAAATCACGCGCGCCAGCCCCAGGCCGGGCGCGCGTACCGGAAAGGACGAACATGAAGAACCTGAGGAATTGGACCCGTAGCCTGCTGGCCAGCACGCTGGCCGGACTGTCGTTCATGAGCATCGCGGTCTCGGCCCACGCCGACGGCCTGCAAAGCCTGGCGAGCTTCGTCGAGTCGACGCAAGGCGGCCGGGCCGCCTTCACCCAGGTCGTGACCGCGCCGCCCAAGGACGGCCAGGCCGCGCGCCCGCGTACCTCCAGCGGCAGCTTCGCGTTCCTGCGGCCCAACCGCTTCAAGTTCGACTACGCCAAGCCGTTCGAGCAGAAGATCGTCTCCGACGGCCAGACCCTGTGGTTGCACGACGTCGATCTCAACCAGGTCACCGCGCGGCCGCTGGAGAGCGTGCTCAGCGGCACCCCCGCCGCCGTCATCGCCAGCGCCCGCAACCTCGACGGCCTGCGCAAGAACTTCGACCTGCAGGCCATCGCCGCCCCGCCGGGCGCGGCCGCCGGCACCGAATGGGTCGAGGCCAGTCCCAAGGGCAAGGACGGCCAGATCCAGAGCATCAAGGTCGGCTTCGCCGGTAAGCAACTGGCCGCGCTCGACATCCTCGACAGCTTCGGACAGCGCTCGGTCATCACCTTTGACAACCTGCAGACCGGCAGCTTGCCTGCCGCCTCCGACTTCAAGTTCACGCCGCCGCCGGGGGCCGATGTGGTGCGGCCTTGAAGGCAGCGGCGCCAGGCGGCGAAAACGGAAAGTTTGTTATTCGATTTTTGTCATCGGCTTTGGCGCATGGCCGTCCTATCATGCAAAACCCTCAAGCCATCGGCGCGCGGGCCAGCCTGTCGCTTCGGGCTGTCCGGGCACTCTTGTTTGAATCCATCCACTCCGAGGAATGACCAGCATGAGCAACGCTTACATCAACGCCATCCGTAGCCGCCGCAGCCAGTACGCCCTGGGCAAGGATCTGCCCCTGGCGCAGACCGAAGTCACCGCGCTGATCCAGGAGGCCGTCAAGCTCTCGCCGTCGTCGTTCAACTCGCAGAGCTCGCGCGCGGTGATCCTGTATGGTGCCCAGAGCGAGAAGTTCTGGGGCTTCGTCAAGGAAGCACTGGGCAAGGTCGTCCCGGCCGACGCCTTTGCCCCCACCGAGGCCAAGATCAACAGCTTTGCCGCGGGCGCGGGCACCGTGTTGTTCTACGAGGACCAGGACGTCATCGCCGGCCTGCAAAAGCAGTTTGCGGCCTATGCCGACAATTTCCCGGTCTGGTCCGAGCAGGCCAGCGGCATCGCCCAGTTCTCGGTGTGGACGGCGCTGGCCAATGCCGGCATCGGCGGCAGCCTGCAGCATTACAACCCGCTGCCCGATGCGGCGGTGGCCGCCGAATGGCACATCCCGGCGAGCTGGAAGCTGCGCGCGCAACTGCCGTTCGGCTCCAACCAGGGCGGCTTTGGCGAGAAGGCCTTCATCGACGACGCCGAGCGTTTCCGCGTGTTCGCCTGATAAGCCTGCCGTTCTTCGGCCGCAGGCCGAGTCACTTCTGCTGAAAGGCATGGCGGTTGATCCCGCCATGCCTTTTGTCTTTTGGGGGCGCCTCAAGGCAAAGAGCCCGCCCCGCAGTGTTGCGGGACGGGCTCATCGGGTGGAGGCGGTTGCCCCCAGGGTGTTGTCAGGCCTGCTGGAGCGCGGCGATGCGTTGCTCGATCGGCGGGTGGGTCGAGAACAGCTTGCCAATGCCGCCGGTGATGCCCATGGCGTCCAGGCTCTTGGGCAGTTCGCCGGGCTGCAGGCCGCCCAGTCGGGCGAGGGCGTTGATCATGGGCTGCTTGCGGCCCATCAACTGGGCGGCGCCGGCGTCGGCGCGGAATTCGCGCTGGCGGCTGAACCAGGCCACGACCATGGCGGCCAGGAAGCCCAGCACGATGTCGAGCACGATGGTGGTCACGTAGTAGCCGATACCGGGGCCGGAGGACTGGTTGTCGTTGCCACGGCGCAGGAAGCTGTCGACCAGGTAGCCGACGACGCGGCTGAGGAAGACCACGAAGGTGTTCATCACGCCCTGGATCAGCGCCATGGTGACCATGTCGCCGTTGGCGACGTGGGCCACCTCGTGGCCGATCACGGCCTCGATTTCCTCGTGCGTCATGCCTTGCAGCAGGCCGGTGGAGACGGCTACCAGCGACGAGTTCTTGAAGGCGCCGGTGGCGAAGGCGTTGGGCGGGCCGTCGAAGATGCCGACTTCGGGCATGCCGATGCCGGCGCGCTCGGCGAGCTTGCGCACGGTCTCGACGATCCAGGCCTCGTCGGCGTTTTGCGGCTGCGCGATGACGCGCACGCCGGCCGACCACTTGGCCATGGGCTTGCTGATGAGCAGCGAGATGAAGGCGCCGCCAAAGCCCATGACGAGGGCGAAGCCCAGCAGCGCGGTCAGGTTGAGGCCGTTGGCGGTGAGGAAGCGGTTGACGCCCAGCAGGCTGGCGACAATGCCCAGTACCACGACCACCGCCAGGTTGGTCAGCACGAATAAGGCGATACGTTTCATCGAGGAAGGCTCCGGGGTCTTCAGGATAGCGAGGGGTGGAAGGATCGCCCGTGCGGCGGGGAGACCAGCGCGGGGCGAGGCTTTTCGTTTCGGAAGATGGCGGCGCGGCGGCGAAAAATCAAGGGCCGCCGGGTGCCTCCTTGGGGTCGGTGCCGGGCGCTGTGTCGTTGTGGAGGGGGGCGGTTGGGCCCCGTTCTTGTTGTCGCGCCGGTCGGAAAACCGAGGCGTCATCATAAAAGGATTCTTGCGCGTTGGCGGCGTGCCAGCCCGGCACGCCCAGCACGGGCAGTGGGGTGTAGGGCTTGGCGGCCAGCCACGCGGGCGCCAGGCGGGCTTCGAGCAGGGCGTCGGCGCGCGCGGTATCGGTGGCCAGCAGGGCGCCGGGATCGCCGGCGGCCACCGGGATGGCCAGCAGGTGGGTGGTGATGCCCTTGCGCGGGGCCACCAGTTTTTCGAGCAGTGCGTGGCCGAAGGGCAGTACCCGTGCCTGCTGCCACAGCGCGCGTCGGGCGACCAGCGCGGTGTGCCAGTCGTGCGCCCGCAGCGCGGGCCACAGCGCCTGCAGCACGGCTTGCGGGGCGAGCAGCAGGGCGCCGTTCTCGTCGAGCACGGTGATGGCGTCGCGCACCGCGCCGCGCCGCTGCACGCCGCCCTGCTCGGCGATGGCCTGGGCTTGGAGCTGGTTGAGGCGGCGCTTGCTGCGCGGAAACAACTGCCAGCACAGGCCGTTGAAGAAGTCGTGCAGGCCCTCGCGCACCGGGCAGCAGCCGCTGGTGGCGATGTAGCTTTCGTAGGCCATGCCGGGCGGTAGCGCCTCTTGCGCGACGAAGCGCACGGGGCATGCCGGCCCGTCTTGCAGCGCCGCCAGCGTGCCGCGGCGCGCGGCGCGGGCCGCGGCCGGCTCGC
>JASGEH010000163.1:0-3430 GCA_047606565.1 Comamonas sp. | reverse complement strand
GCGCCACCACGTCCTCGACCTCGTTGGGGTAGACGTTGAAGCCGCTGACCAGGATCATGTCCTTCTTGCGGTCGACGATGCGGAAGTAGCCGCGCGCGTCCATGGTGCCGATGTCGCCGCTGCGGAAATAGCCGTCGGCCGTCATCGCCCGCGCGGTTTCGTCGGGGCGCTGCCAGTAGCCGGCCATCACCTGGGGGCCCTTGATGACGATCTCGCCGGCCTGGCCCAGGGGCACCTCGCGGCCGGTCTCGTCCACGCACTTCATGTCGGTGCTGGGCAGCGGCAGGCCGATGGTGCCCGTGAATGCGGTGGTCGTCACCGGGTTGCAACTGACCGACGGGCTGGTCTCCGACAGGCCGTAGCCCTCGCAGATCGGGCAGCCGGTTTTCTCCAGCCAGCGCTGCGCGACCGCACCCTGCACGGCCATGCCGCCGCCCACCGAGAGCTTCAGATGGCGCCAATCCACCGTGCCGAAGTCCGGGTGGTGGAGCAGGCCGTTGAACAGCGTGTTGACCGCCGGAAAGCAGTGGAAGCGTTGCCGGGACAAGGCCTTGAGCGTGCCCTTGAGGTCGCGCGGGTTGGGGATCAGGATGCACTTCCCGCCGGTGCGCAGGTTGAGCATCATGACCACCGTGAAGGCAAAGATGTGATAGAGCGGCAGCGCGCAGACCGCCGCCGGCTGCTCGTCGGCCGGCACCTTGTCCATGGCCGGTGCGTTCCAGGCCTCGGACTGCAGCACGTTGGCGATCACCTGCCGGTGCAGCAACACCGCGCCCTTGCTCACGCCGGTGGTGCCGCCGGTGTACTGCAGCAGGGCGATGTCGTCCGGGCCCAGCTCGGCGCGCGGCAGGCCGCCCGGCGGCAGCCGGCGGCGGCCCTGGGCCAGCGCCTGGTTGAAGCGCACGGCCTGCGGCAGCCGGTAGGGCGGCACCAGTTTCTTGACGTGGCGCACCACGGCATTGACCAGTGCGCCCTTGAGGTGGCCCAGCCGGTCGCCCATGGCGCACAGCACCACATGGCGCAGCGGCAGGTCGGGTGCGCTCTCCAGGCCATGCTGCAGCGTGGCGGCGAAGTTCTCGATGATGACGATGGCCGCCGCGCCCGAATCGCGCAACTGGTGCTCCAGCTCGCGCGCGGTGTAGAGCGGGTTGACGTTGACCACCACCAGGCCCGCGCGCAGCACGGCGGCCACCGCCACCGGGTATTGCGGCACGTTGGGCATCATCAGCGCCACGCGGTCGCCGCGCGCCAGCCCCAGCCCCAGCAGATAGGCCGCCAGCGCCTGGCTCTGCCGGTCCGTGTCAGCAAAGCTGAAGTCGCGCCCCATGTAACTGTAGGCCGGGCGCTCGCGGTAGCGCGCGAAGCTTTCCTCCATCAGCCCGACCAGCGAGCGGTACGGCGTCGCGTCGATCTCGGGGGGAACGCTGGGCGGATAGGCGTCGAGCCAGGGCCGGCTGCTCATCTCGGGTACTCTCCTGTGCGGGTTCGGTTCGATGGTTATCGAACGACCGTTCTTTTACCATCCTGTGTAACCCGAGGCCCGATACGCGGCGTGTCCCCGCCCAGGGGCTGATGACCTTTGCAGGGCGGGGGCTGGATTGCGGGTTTTTGCGAGTATCCGGCGTGTCATCGGCCACTAGAGTTCGGTAACCCGTGCCCCCCGTACCCAGGCCTTCCTGGGCCAGATCCTGGTTGACCATTGAGCCGCCCGCCCATGACCCGTACCTCCCGTACCGAACCCTCTCCTTCGCTCGTCACCGTCCCCGCCGACGCGGCCTTCGACGTCGCCCTGTTCGGCGAGGCCATGCTGATGCTGATCGCCGACCGGCCCGGTCCGCTCGAAGCGGCCGACTCGTTCACGCGCGGCACCGCCGGGGCCGAGATCAACGTCGCCACCGGCCTGGCGCGGCTGGGCTTCAAGGTCGGCTGGGCCAGCCGGCTGGGCGCCGACTCGATGGGCCGCTACCTGCTGGCCAGGATGGCGGGCGAGGGCGTCGATTGCAGCCGCGTGGTGTGCGATCCCAGCCAGCGCACGGGCTTTCTGTTCAAGGGCCGCACCGCCGACGGCAGTGATCCCGAGGTGGAATACCACCGCAAGGGCGCAGCCGCCAGCCTGATGACGCCGGCCGACATCGACCGGCCCTGGCTGGCCTCGGCCCGGCATCTGCATGCCACCGGCGTGTTCCCGGCGATCTCGGCGAGCAGCCTGCAGACCGCCCGGCACGCGCTGGACATTGCCCGCGCGGCGGGCCGCAGCATTTCCTTCGACCCCAACCTGCGGCCGTCGCTGTGGCCGTCGGAAGACGCCATGCGCACGGCCCTCAATGCCATGGCCGCGCAGGCCGACTGGGTGCTGCCCGGCCTGGCCGAAGGCCAGCGGCTGACCGGCGAGGCCACGGCCGAGGGCATTGCCCGCTTCTACCGGCGGCAGGGCGCCCGGCTGGTCGTCGTCAAGCTGGGCGCGGACGGGGCCTATTACGAAGGCGTGCACCGGGGCCGCGCCGTCAGCGGCCACGTGCCGGCCTACCCGGTGGCCGCAGTGGTCGATACCGTGGGCGCGGGCGATGCCTTCGCCGTGGGCGTGGTCAGCGCCTTGCTCGAAGGGCGCGAGGTGCTCGACGCCGTGCGCCGCGCCTGCTGGATCGGCGCGCGCCAGGTGCAGGTGCTGGGCGACTCCGAAGGGCTGCCCACGCGCGCGGAACTGGCCGCGTTCGAAGCCGGCCATGGCGCAACTGGCGGTCGATAACGTGCTGGACGCGCTGGCCGGCAAGACCCCCGCGGCGGTTTACCTCTGATCTTCCGGGCGCGCGCTTACCAGGTCGAGAACCCGCAGTCCGCCCCGCGCGCGGCGCGCAGCACCTGGGTGGGCGCCGTGCGCGTGGCGTTGGTGAGCACCAGCGAGAGTCGGCAGTCCAGGCCGGCGGTGCCGGTGGCGCTGAGGGTGTAGCCGCCGGCGTCGAAGGCGGCGCCGAACTGGAAGCGTTCGGCCGCCGCCGGCTGCCAGCCCTGGGCGTAGAACTGCTGCATCAGCGAGACGGTGGTGGTGACCGTGCCGCGCGGCGTGGCCACGGCGATGGCGGGCGAGGGCACCGGGATGACCGTGTCGTCGACCACCGGCAGGCTGGTGATGTAGTCTTGGATGTGGCGCTGTAGCGCCGTCAGGTCGTGTGCCGCCTGCAACGCCAAGTGCTGCTTGAGGGCGCGCTGGTACCAGGGCATGGCAGCCCAGGCGATGGCCGCCAGCACCGTCATGCCGGCGATGACGTGCATCAGCGTGAGCGGGCGGCGGGCGGCCGGGGCGGCGGGCCGGGCCGGGCGCGGGGCGGGAGCAGGGGAGGCGGGCATGCGGTCGCGGAGAGGGCGCGCGAAGGCGGGGAAAAGGCGGGGAACAAGCGGGCAGCGGAAGCCGGGGGACAGCGCCGATTATGGG
>JASGEH010000162.1:0-4393 GCA_047606565.1 Comamonas sp. | reverse complement strand
GGCGGCGCCGCGCTGGTGGTCAGCCTGGGCTGCGAGAAGCTGCAGCCCGAGCGGCTGCTGCCGGCGGGCAGCATCCCGATTGCCGACCAGCGTGGCCAGCCCGACGCGGTGACGGTGGTGACGCTGCAGGACGAGCGCAACGTCGGCTTCCAGTCGATGATCGAGGCCATCCTGCGCGCGGCCGAGCCGCACCTGGCGCGGCTCGACGCGCGCCGCCGCGAGACCTGTCCGCTGTCGGACCTGGTGGTGGGCGTGCAGTGCGGCGGCAGCGACGCCTTCTCGGGCGTCACCGCCAACCCGGCGGTGGGCTTTGCCGCCGACCTGATCGTGCGCGGCGGCGGCACGGTGGTGTTCTCGGAGAACACCGAGGTGCGCGACGGCATCGGCCAGTTGACCGCGCGCGCCGCCAGCGCCGAGGTCGCGCAGGCGCTGATCCGCGAGATGGACTGGTACGACCGCTACCTGCAGCGCGGCAGCGCCGACCGCAGCGCCAACACCACGCCGGGCAACAAGAAGGGCGGGCTCTCCAACATCGTCGAGAAGGCCATGGGGTCCATCGTCAAGTCGGGCTCGCAGCCGATCTCGGGGGTGCTCGCGCCGGGCGAGAAGCTGCGCGGCAAAGGGCTGATCTTCGGCGCCACGCCGGCCAGCGACTTCATCTGCGGCACCCTGCAACTGGCGGCTGGCATCAACCTGCACGTCTTCACCACCGGGCGCGGCACGCCCTACAGCCTGGCCGAGGTGCCGGTGGTCAAGGTCGCGACCCGCAACGACCTGGCGCGCCGCTGGTTCGACCTGATGGACATCAACGCCGGGCGCATCGCCACCGGCGAGGCCAGCATCGAAAGCGTGGGCTGGGAGCTGCTGCACTACCTGCTCGACGTCGCCAGCGGCCGCCGCAAGACCTGCGCCGAGACGCTGGGCCTGCACAACGCGCTGGCGCTGTTCAACCCGGCGCCGGTCACTTGAGCGCCTTTCGGCGGGAGCCTACGCCGCGTCGAGTTCCGCCTTGGCGTCACGCTCCATCAGCGCCGCGATGGCCTGCCGGGGCGTGATGCGCCCGTCGAGCAGCGCCACCACGCTGGCGGTGATGGGCATCTCCACCTCCAGCGAGGCGGCCCGCGCCAGCACCGTGCGCGCCGAGTAAACGCCCTCGGCCACGTGGCCGAGCGACTGCACCGCCTGCTCCAGCGTCCGGCCCTCGGCCAGCAGGCTGCCGACGCGGCGGTTGCGCGAGAGGTCGCCAGTGGCCGTCAGCACCAGGTCGCCCAGGCCCGACAGGCCCATGAAGGTCTCGGTCTGCGCGCCCAGCGCATGGCCGAGCCGGGCCATTTCCGCCAGGCCCCGGGTGATGAGGGCGGCGCGCGCGTTCAGCCCCAGCGCGAGTCCGTCGCACAGGCCGACGGCAATCGCCAGCACGTTCTTGACGGCACCGCCCACTTCGACGCCCACCGGATCGGGGCTGGCGTACACGCGCAGCGTGGCGTTGTGGCAGGCGCGCACCAGCAGCGCGCGCATGGCCGCGTCGCGGCTGGCGGCCACCAGCGCGGTGGGCTTGAGGGTGGCGACCTCCTGGGCGAAGCTGGGACCGCTGAGGATGCCGGCTTTCATCAGGGGCGCGACTTCGGCGCAGATCTCGTGGCCAAGCAGGCCGTGGCGGCTGCCGTCCGGCTGCGCGGCGTCGGCGCGCGGCGGCTCGAAGCCCTTGCACAGCCAGGCCACCGGACTGGACTGCGCCGCCAGTGTTTCGAGCATGCCGCGCAGGCCCGCCATGGGCGTGGCGATGATGGTGAGCTGCTGGCGGGCGGCCAGTTCGGGCAGCGCGGGCAGCGGCCGCGCGTCCAGCGCCAGGGCCGGCGGCAGCGCGATGCCGGGCAGGTAGCGCGGGTTCTCGCGCTGCCGGGCCATGTCGTCGCGCTGCGCGGCCGAGCGGCTCCAGAGCGTGACGCGGTGGCCGCCAGCCTCGGCCATGTTGACGGCCAGCGCCGTGCCCCAGGCGCCGGCGCCCAGCACCAGGATGTCGAGGGGAGGGGCGGCGGTGTGCGTGGATGGGCTCATGGGTGGGGCGGGCTGGGGCGATCTGGATAAGCCGTGAAGGCGACGGCGGCTGTGCCGATTATCCCGTCAGAGCGGACCGGGCGGTGCCAGGTTCCCCGCCATCGCATGCCCGGGTGCGCCAGGAAAGAAGGCCGGCCACGGCAATGCGCGACCGGCCTTTTGGGCGGGGCAGGTGCGGGGCGTGCCCCCGGCCGGCGTTTACTGGGTGACCGTGGGCGCGGCAGCGGCTTGTTGCTGCTGGGCCTCGTACATGGCCTGGAAGTTGATTTCCGCCAGGTGCACGGGCGGGAAGCCGGCCTGCGTGATGGTGTTGGCGACGCTGGTGCGCAGGTAGGGGTAGACGATCTGCGGGCAGGCGATGCTCAGGATCGGGCCGAGCTGCTCCTGCGGCAGGTTGCGGATCTCGAAGATGCCGGCCTGCTTGGCCTCGACCAGGAACATTGTGCGGTCCTCGATCTTGGTCTGCACGGTGGCGGTGACGGCGACTTCGTAGATGCCGTCGGCCACCGGCTCGGCCGCCACGGCCAGCTGGATGTCCACCGAGGGCTGGACCTGTTCGAGCAGGATCTGGGGCGAGTTGGGCTGTTCGAGCGACAGGTCCTTCAGATACACGCGCTGGATCTGGAACACGGGGTCTTGGCTCACTTCGGACATGGAAGGCTTTCAGTTGGACGAAACAAAAGAGGTCGCTCAGGCCGCGCGATACGGGCTGGCGCGAGCGGATTATGGCAGCCGCCCGGGGCGCTTCAGGCGCCCTGCAGCAGGGGCAGCAGGCCGCCGCGGCCGTCCAGCGCGATCAGGTCGTCGCAGCCGCCGACGTGGGTGTCGCCGATGAAGATCTGCGGCACCGTGCGGCGGCCGGTGGCCTCCATCATGTAGGCGCGCGCTTGGGGGTCCTGGTCGATGCGGATCTCCTCGATCGCCTCGACGCCCTTGCTCTTGAGCACTTGCTTGGCGCGGATGCAGTAGGGGCAGACGGCGGTGGTGTACATCTTGACGGCTTGCATGGTCGGTCCGGTCGGTGTGGGGGAAGGGGAATCGGCAGGGTGCCGGGTCATTTCTCGACGGGCAGGTCGGCCGCGCGCCAGGCCTTGAGGCCGCCCGCCAGCGCTTCGACGTTCTCGTAGCCCAGTTTCTTGATGCGCGAGACCGCCTTGGCCGCGCGCGCGCCGGTCGCGCACATCACGATGATGGGCGTGGCCTTGTTCTTGACGGCCTGGGGCAACCTGGCCTCCAGTTCCGCGGCGGGCACCAGCTTGGCGCCGCGCGCGTGGCCCTCGGCGTATTCGGCGCCGTCGCGCACGTCGATGAGCACGCCCTTCTGGCGGTTGATGCGCTGCACCGCCGCCGCCGGGGTCAGCGAGGCGCCGCCGCGCAGCGCGGGCGCGAACAGCAGGCCGCCGGAGACCAGGGCCAGCAGGATCAGCATCCAGTTCTGGGTAATGAAGTTCACGAAAGAGTCCTTGTGGTGCGCGATGAGCGGCGTTGCAAAACCAACCATTCTAGAATGTCCGACTGGATTTCGCGCCGTGGCCGGGGGCCATGGCGAAGCAGGCGCCGGGCATGGCCCTGCCGCGGCGGCCCCGGGCCGTTTCGACAACTCTAGGACGAAAGACTCTCTCATGTACAAGCTCGTGCTGATCCGCCATGGCGAATCGACGTGGAATCTGGAAAACCGCTTCACCGGCTGGACCGACGTGGCGCTCACCCCCACAGGCGTGGCGCAGGCCCAGCAGGCCGGGCGCTTGCTCAAGGAAGGCGGCTTCGATTTCGACCTGGCTTACACCAGCGTGCTCAAGCGCGCCATCCACACGCTGTGGCACACGCTCGACGAGCTCGACCGCCCCTGGCTGCCGGTGGTGCACAGCTGGCGCCTCAACGAGCGTCACTATGGCGGCCTGCAGGGCCTCAACAAGGCCGAGACCGCCAAGAAATACGGCGACGAACAGGTGCTGGTCTGGCGCCGCAGCTACGACACGCCGCCGCCGGCGCTGGAGCCGGGCGACCCGCGCAGCGAGCGCGGCGACCGTCGCTACGCCGGCCTGGCCGAGGGCGAGGTGCCGCTGACTGAATGCCTCAAGGACACGGTCGCGCGCGTGCTGCCGTTCTGGAACGAGGCCATCGCCCCGTCCATCCGTGCTGGCCAGCGCGTGGTCATCGCCGCTCACGGCAATTCCATCCGGGCGCTGGTCAAGTACCTTGACGGCATTTCCGACGACGACATCGTGGGCCTGAACATCCCCAACGGCGTGCCGCTGGTCTACGAACTCGACGCCGAGCTACGCCCGATCCGTCACTACTACCTGGGCGACGCCGAGGCCATCGCCCAGGCCGC
>JASGEH010000161.1:0-15632 GCA_047606565.1 Comamonas sp. | reverse complement strand
GGGCAGGACTTCATCACGCGCAACTGGGAAGTGCTGCGGCAGGTGCGCAAGCCCGTGATCGCCGCCGTGGCCGGCTATGCCCTGGGTGGCGGCTGCGAGCTGGCGATGATGTGCGACATCCTGATCGCCGCCGACAACGCCCGCTTCGGCCAGCCCGAGATCAAGCTGGGCATCATCCCCGGCGCGGGCGGCACGCAGCGCCTGCCGCGCGCCGTCGGCAAGGCCAAGGCCATGGACCTGGCGCTCACCGGCCGCATGATGGACGCCGCCGAGGCCGAGCGTGCCGGCCTGGTCAGCCGCGTGGTCGCGGCCGACCAGCTGCTCGATGAAGCCCTGGCGGTGGCCTTGCTGATCGCCGGCCACGGCCGGCTGGCGGTCATCGCCGCCAAGGAGGCGGTCAACCGCGCTTTCGAGAGCGGGCTGTCCGACGGCATCGCGTTCGAGCGCCGCCTGTTCCACGCCCTGTTCGGCACCGAGGACCAGAAAGAAGGCATGCGTGCTTTCCTCGACAAGCGCCCGCCACAATTCAGCCACCGCTGACGGCCTGCCGCGCCGGCTGGAAAAGGCCCTGCCGCACGGCCGGCCGGCAGCGTGGCTCTGCGACAATCTCGCGCTGTGAATGCTGAAACCCTCCAAACCCTCCTGATCTACGTCCTGCCGGTGCTGTTCGCCATCACCGTGCACGAGGCCGCGCATGGCTACGCCGCCCGCCATTTCGGCGACAACACCGCCGCCATGCTGGGCCGGCTCACGCTCAATCCGCTCAAGCACATCGACCTCTTCGGCACCATCCTGATGCCGCTGCTGCTGTATTTCGCCACCTCGGGCAGCTTCCTGTTCGGCTACGCCAAGCCGGTGCCGGTCAATTTCGGCCACCTGCGCAACCCGCGCCGCGACATGATCTGGGTCGCCTTGGCCGGGCCGCTGTCCAATCTGGCCCAGGCCATGGGCTGGGCGCTGGCCTGGGCGCTGCTGCTGATCGCGGGGGTCGAGGAGCGCTTCTTCCTGGCCATGGCGCAGGCCGGCATGCTGGTCAACCTGGTGATGTGTGCGCTCAATCTGTTTCCGCTGCCGCCGCTCGACGGCGGCCGCGTGCTGGTGGCCTTGCTGCCGTGGAAGCAGGCCCAGTGGCTCGCCCGCGTCGAACCCTTCGGCTTTTTCATCGTGCTCGGACTGGTCGTCACGGGTATCATGAGCAGTTTCTGGCTCAAGCCCTTGATTGAACTAGGCTATCTGCTCCTGAATTTGCTGATCTGGCCGCTGCGCGCCCTGTTCGCCTGAGCGCGCGGCATCGCGTCGCGCCGGCCCCACGCATCTTCCTCACCCCACATCACCATGACCCGCCCTCCTCTTCGCGTCCTCACCGGCATCACGACCACCGGCACGCCCCACCTGGGCAATTACGTCGGCGCGCTGCGCCCCGCCATCCAGGCCAGCCGCACGCCGCAGACGCAGAGCTTCTATTTCCTGGCGGATTACCACGCGCTCATCAAGTGCGATGACCCCGCGCGCATCCAGCGCTCCACGCTGGAGATCGCCGCGACCTGGCTGGCCGCGGGGCTCGACCCCGAGCACGTCATCTTCTACCGCCAGTCCGACATTCCCGAGATTCCCGAGCTGATGTGGCTGCTGACCTGCGTGAGCGGCAAGGGGCTGCTCAACCGGGCGCACGCCTACAAGGCCTCGGTGGACAAGAACACCGCCGCCGGCGCCGACCCGGATGCGGATGTGACCGCCGGCCTGTTCATGTACCCGGTACTGATGGCCGCCGACATCCTGATGTTCCAGGCCCACCAGGTGCCGGTCGGCCGCGACCAGATCCAGCACATCGAGATGGCGCGCGACATCGCCAGCAGCTTCAACCACCTGTACGGCGAGCACCTGGTGCTGCCGCAGGCCGTGGTCGACGAGGACGTGGCGCTGCTGCCCGGCCTGGACGGCCGCAAGATGAGCAAGAGCTACAACAACACGATTCCCCTGTTCGCCCCGCGCGAGCAGTTGCGCCGCCTCATCAACGGCCTGCTGACCGACTCGAAGGCCCCGGGTGAGCCCAAGGACCCCGAAGGCTCGGCGCTGCTCCAGATCTACCAGGCCTTCGCCTCGGCCGAGGAAACCCAGGCCCTGCGGCAGGCCTATGCGGACGGCATTGCCTGGGGTGAAGCCAAGGCCCTGCTGTTCGACCGGGTCGATGCCGCCATCGCGCCCATGCGCGCGGCCTACGAGGAATTGATCGCCGACCCGCAGCGGCTCGAAGGCATTTTGCAAGATGGCGCCGCCAAGGCACGTGCGCTGGCCAGGCCTTACCTCCAGACCTTGCGCCAGGCCGCCGGCCTGCGGCCGCTGGGCACAGCCGCCACGGGGGTTGCCCGCCCGGTGGCCAGGGCCGAGGCCCCGGTGGCGACTTTCAAGCAATACCGCGAAAAGGACGGGCAGTTCTACTTCAAGCTGGTCCAGGGCGAGCAGGTGCTGCTGCAAAGCGCAGGCTTCGCCGACCCCAAGCAGGCGGCCGCCGTGATCCAGCGCCTCAAAACCGAGGGCCTGGCCGCCTATGCCGCGCTTTCCGAGTCCTTCACACGACTTGACGAGAGTACCTGCAACAAGCTACAAGTTGCACTGCAGCATCTACAGTCTCATGATGCCCAGAAGAAACAGGGGAAAGACTGACCCCAGGGCTGGGACGCGGAGACCATCGACTCCGGGTCAGATGAAAGACGTCGTGCGCAAGCCGTAAAGTCTCGCGAATCGGCTTTTTCACAGCGGTCTTGCCTCTGAACCGCAGCGGTTTCTCTTTCCTTCCGACTCTGTCTGTGCCACGACCGTGGGCCTCTTGCCGTTCCCTAGGAAGCCGGCTGCAAATACCCACCCTGACTCGCTCCAGGTCCTGCATCCGTTATCTGCCCGAGACCATGACTTTCTACGTCATTGACGATCATCCTCTGATGAGCGATGCGATCGGCCTGCTGCTGCGCAGGCTGGCGCCCGACGAGCCGCTGATCAAGCTCAGCCGGCTGTCTCCCCTGTCCTCGGCCGTGCGCGCTCACGGCCAGGCGCGCATGATCTCCCTGGATCTCAAGCTGCCGGATACATCCGGGGTATCGGGGGTGCGGCAGGTGCGCGAGATGTTTCCGGCGGTCCCGCTGGCCGTCATTTCGGCTTCGCAGGCCAGCGACATGGAGGGCCCTTGCCTGGATGCCGGGGCCGACCTGTACATCGAGAAATGCACGCCCGGACATCACGTCCAGTCGGCACTGGCCGGCCTGCTGGCCATCGACGAAGACGCGGCCGAGGCCTGGTCCTCAGGACAAACGCTTTCCAAGCGGCAGAAACAGCTCATCGTCATGCTCGAAGAAGGGTTGAGCAACCGCGACATCGCCGACAAGCTCGCCATCAGCGAACACACGGTCAAGGTTCATCTGTGGCGGCTGTTTCGTCGGCTGCAGGTCAAGAGCCGCAGCCAGGCCGTGCATCTGGCACGCCGCCAGGGCCTGCTGCCGGGCTGACGGCCGCATCAACTGCCATCGTAGAGCGCGGGAGCCGTCACGATCTGGTTGCGGCCGGCCGCCTTGGCCTGGTAGAGCGCGCGATCGGCGCATCCCAGCAAGTCACGGGCCACGGCGTCCACATCGAACACGCCGAACTCGTGTACGGGCAGCAGGGTCGAGACCCCGAAGCTCAGGGTGATGCCGTCCTTGAGCATGAGCGCCGCCGGCATGTCGAGCGCGCGCATGGCGGCCTGGATGCGCTGGGCCAATGTCAGCGCGCCTTCGGCCGGCGTGCTGGGCAGGATGGCCAGGAATTCCTCGCCGCCATAGCGCCCCAGGCAGTCGCCCCGGCGGCTGATCACCGACGACAGGGTATCGGCCACGCGCTTCAGGCAGGCGTCGCCGGCCTGGTGGCCGTAGCTGTCGTTGTACTGCTTGAAATGGTCGAGGTCCATGAGGAGAATCGACGTGGGCAGGCCCTCGCGCCGTGCGCGGCCAAGCTCGATGCGCAGGGCGCTGTCGAGATGGCGCCGGTTGTAGAGTCCCGTCAGGTAGTCCTCGTGGGCGTGCCGAGTCAGCTTGCGGTTCATGCACTCGAGCTCCTGCTCGACATTCTTCTGCACGGTGATATCGGTGAGCGCCACGGACAGGCCGCCCCGCCTGTTCGCAGGATCGCCCAGCGGCTTGATGCTGGGGTGGTACCAACGCCCGGCGATCTCGAGGTCGCGCCCGAACCCGGTCGCGCCCCGCCCGGCCGACTCGCTCCGGGCCACCAGCAATTGATCGAGCTCGGGCAAAAGCGCGGCGAGGGGGCGGCCCTCGGCCATGCTGGCCGGCATGCACAGAATCCGGGCGAACGCCGTGTTGACCATGACGAAGCAGCGCTCGCCATCGAGCACGCACAGCGCCACCGGGCTCAGGTCGTAGACCGACTCGAGCGGAATGGAAGGCGAGTCCAGGGCAGACTGCAGGCGCGACAAGGCGTTGGCGTCTGCGGTCGATGGGCTTTCTTCATCTAATTGATCCATGAGATGTGGCCGATCCTCGTGCAGTGGATGCGAAGTCCTGCCGCGCTTCCCGCTCCCTCGTCCTCAAGACGGGCCCTGAGCTGGCTAGCCCCTCTTGGCAGGCCCTCGATTGGCGGGCGACTGGCTGGGGCCAACGGGAAAGCAAAGCCTCTCAAGAGGCTCGATCGCAGGATTTTTGGCAACCGATGAGTTTTCCATAAGCCGATGCCAGATTCAAGGCCTTTCAGACGAATGGAAAAATCTGGTGTGGGCCAAGGCGCCCGCAACCCCGGGCAGCTGGGGCTCAGCCCGATTGCAACCGGTCACGCGCGGCCAGTTCGGGGAACAGCCGGCGCCAGGCCAGTGCGACGAGGATGGTGCCGACCCCGCCGATCACCACCGATCCCACCGGCCCGAGGAGGGCCGCGGTGGCGCCCGACTCGAACTCGCCGAGCTGGTTGCTGGCGCCGATGAAGACCGAGTTGACGGCGCTGACCCGCCCGCGCATGACGTCCGGGGTCTCCAGTTGCACCAGCGTCTGCCGCACCACCACGCTGACCATGTCCATGGCACCCGTGACGGCCAAGGCCAGTATCGACAGCACCAGGTTGCGCGAGAAGGCGAACACCAGCGTGGCGACGCCGAACAGCGCCACCGCGCCGAGCAGGCGCCGGCCGACCTGGCGCTCGATGGGCCAGCGCGTCAGCACGATCGACATGAACAGCGCGCCGATGGCCGGCGCGCCGCGCAGCAGCCCCAGGCCCCAGGGGCCGGTATGCAGGATGTCCTTGGCGAATATCGGCAGCAGCGCCACGGCGCCGCCCAGCAAGACCGCGAACAGGTCCAGCGAAATGGCGCCCAGCACCGGCTTGCGCTGCCAGATGAAGCGCACGCCGGCCAGCAGCGTCTGCACGGACAGCGGCGCGCGCGGCGGCGGCGTGTGCGCATAGCGCAGCCCCGCCATCAGCACGCCGCCGGCGATGAACAGCGCGGCGCTGGTGCCGTAGACGGCGGAAGCGCCGGCCACGAAGATCAGCCCACCCAGCGCCGGCCCGCCGATGATGGCTGCTTGCAGTCCGGCCGAGGCGAAGGCCATGGCGCGCGGCAGCAGCGCCGCCGGCACCAGCGAGGGCGTGAGCGACTGCTGCGCCGGCATCTGGAAGGCCCGCACCATGCCCAGCACCACCGACAGCCCCAGCAACAGCTCGCGGCCCACCCAATGCCCCTCGGTCGCCCAGACCAGCACCAGCGCGACCAGGGCATCGGTGGCCAGGCAGCAGGCGACGATGCGGGCGCGGTGCAGGCGATCGGCCACGTGGCCGGCCACCAGCGTCAGCGCCAGGGCCGGCACGAACTGGTAGAGGCCGACCAGGCCCAGGTCCCAGGCGCTGCCGGTCAGCTCGTACATCTGCCAGCCGATGGCCACCATCAGCATTTGCGAGGCGGCGGTGCCGAACAGGCGCGTGCACCAAAAGCGCATGTAGGCGCGCAGCGCCAGCAGGTCACCGAAACGGGGGGAGACGGGCAAGTGTTCCGGAGAACCGGACGACGTAGGGACGGGCATGGCGCGCGAGCATAGCCGACTTCGACCCGGCTTGCCGGGTCCGGCCGCCGTGCCGGTGGGCCCTGGGTGTGGCCCCAGGCGCGCCGCGCGGGATCAGCCCGGCTGGCCGGGCGGCAGCGGCTGCAGGCCCTGCGTGGCCTTGCCGCCCACCGGCAGGCGGCGCACCAGCTTGAACGTGCCGGTGGCGTGGGCGCACAGCTGGCCCTCGGCGTCGTGGATGCTGGCTTCGGTGAAGGCCAGCGTGGCGGTGCGGTGCAGCAGGCGGCCGCGGGCCACGAGCAGGCCCTGGCTGGGCCGCATGAAGCTGGTCTTCATCTCGATGGTGACCGCGCCCATCCCGGGCTCGGTGCTGCGCGCGGCCGTGGCCATGGCCACGTCCAGCAGCGTCATGCAGGCGCCGCCGTGCGTGACCTGGAAGGAGTTCAGGTGCTCGGCTTGCGGCAGGTAGTGCAGCTCGGACGCGCCGTCCTGGCAGTGCTCCAGTTGGAAGCCCAGCAAGCCGACGAAGGGAATCTCGATGCCGAAGCGGGGGTCGAAGGCCATGGTGTCGCCGCGCGTCTCAGATTTCGTAGTCCATGCACTGCCGGTCCGCGCGCATCGCCGACATAAAGGGCTTGAGCGCGACGTGCTGCGGGTGCGCCAGGTAGGCGTCGAGGGCCTGGCGGTTCTCGAAGGCCGAGTACAGCACCAGGTCGTGCGTGCAGTCCTGCCCGGGCTGGGCGATGGCGACCTCGAAGGCCAGCGTGCCCGGCACCAGCGTGGCGCAGGCGTCGAGCAAGGCCTTGGCCTTGAGCAGGTTGGCCGCTTTGCCGGCGCCCTCGGCGTGTTCGTGGAACTGCCAGAAAACGATGTGCTTGATCATGGGGACGGCGGCGTTTTCAATGGTCGGAAATCTCGCGGCCGTGGTGCGGAACCGGCGCCATGATGCGGTCGCACAGCGCGATGGCCAGCGCCGACAGCAAGAAGGTGATGTGGATGGCGGTCTGCGCGATCAGCACGCGGTCAGTGTAGTTGTCGGCGTTGATGAAGGTCTTGAGCAGGTGGATCGAGCTGATGCCGATGATGGCCGTGGCCAGCTTCACCTTGAGCACGCTGGCGTTGACGTGGCTGAGCCACTCGGGCTGGTCGGGGTGGCCTTCGAGGTTCATGCGCGAAACGAAGGTCTCGTAGCCCCCCACGATCACCATGATCAGCAGGTTGGAGATCATCACCACGTCGATCAGCGCCAGCACCACCAGCATGATGATGGTCTCGTTGAGCGAGGTCGGCAGCACCTCGGTCTTGTAGCCGATGCTCTCGACCAGCTTGTGCAGCGCCGTGCTGTTGCCGAAGGCCGCCTCGATCAGGTGCACCAGCTCGACCCAGAAGTGGTAAACGTAGATCGCCTGGGCCAGGATCAGGCCGAGGTAGAGCGGCAGTTGCAGCCAGCGGCTGGCGAAGATCAGGTGCGGCAGCGACCGGATCGGCGTGCGCGCCTTCTGGTCGGCGGGCGTGGGGAATTCGGGAGTGTGGTGCGGGGCGCTCATGGGATGGCGATCAGGCAAATGGAGAAGTCCCTACCGGCCGGGCGCATGGCCCCGGGCGACGCCCGTATGACCGCGGCAAGGCCGGTGCGGCGATGCCTGAGGCCACCGGCCGGTAGCGCCGCGAGTCTAGCGCATGCCGGCTTGCGGCCGGCCGCCGCCGGCGTCCCATCCGCCCTTCCCGTCGCGACAGGCGCCCTCCTCGCCCTGTTCGGGCAAGCCGCCCCGCACCCGCCGATCGTGTCACCATCTTGTGGGACAACCCGCGCCGGCTGTTCGGCATCGCGCCTTCTGCATAATGCACGCCACCCGGCAATCGCGCGCCGCCGCGATCGCCGGCACCCCGCCCCTTCCGCTCAACGCCGTACGACTTTCTTTCCATGCACACTGAATCGATAGGCTGGCTGCAAGCCGCCATCCTCGGGCTGATCCAGGGCCTGACGGAGTTCCTGCCCATTTCGTCGAGCGCTCACTTGCGCATCTTCGGGCCGCTGCTGCCGGCTGGCGGCGATCCGGGCGCGGCCTTCACCGCCATCACCCAGATCGGCACCGAGCTGGCGGTGCTGATCTATTTCCGCCACGACATCCTGCGCATCGCGCGCGCCTGGCTGGCCTCGCTGACCGCGCCCAGGGACGGCCGGCGTACCGACCCCGACGCGCGCATGGGTTGGCTGATCATCCTGGGCTCGATTCCCATCGTGGTGCTGGGGCTGGTGTTCAAGGACGCCATCGAGACGCAGCTGCGCAACCTCTACATCACCGCGACTATGCTGCTGGTGTTCGGCCTGATCCTGGCGCTGGCCGACCGGCTGGGCCGCAAGACGCGCACACTCGACCAGCTCACGCCGCTGCACGGCATCCTGTTCGGGCTGGCCCAGGCGATGGCGCTGATTCCGGGCGTCTCGCGCTCGGGCGGCACGATCACCGCCGGCCTGCTGATGGGCTACACGCGCGAGGCGGCGGCCCGCTACTCCTTCCTGCTGGCGATTCCCGCCGTCATGGGTTCGGGCTTCTACCAGCTCTTCAAGAGCGTCGGCCACCCCAACGTGGTGGGCGCCGGCCCGACCGCGCTGGCCACGTTGATTGCCTTCGTCTCGGGCTACCTGGTCATCGTCGGCTTCCTGAAGTTCGTCTCCAGCCGCAGCTACATGGTGTTCGTGGTCTACCGCGTCGCGCTGGCGATTCTGGTGTTCGTGCTGCTGGGCCTGGGCGTGCTGTCCGCCCTGTAAGCCCGTTTCATGAACCGGCCCCGGCGAGCCCCTTCCCCCGAGGGCTCGCCGAGCGCCTACCAGTGCCCTTGCGTGAACGCGGCGCGCTGGGCGCGGGTGATGACTTCGGCCACGTCGGCGCGGTTGGCGCGCTGCGCGAAGTCCAGCGCGCTCATGCCCTGCTGGTTGCGCACGTCGACGAAGGCGCCCTCGTCGATCAGCAGCCGGACCACCTCGATGGAGCCATAGCCCGCGGCCATCATCAGCGGCGTGGTCTCGTTGGGCGAGCGCGCGTTGATGAAGGCGTAGTGATCGAGCAGCAGCCGCACGATGGCCGGCTGGCCCGCCTGTCCGCCGCTGGCGGCGTAGTGCAGCGGCGTCCAGCCCTCGCGGTTGACGTAGGCGTCGCGTGCGATGAGTTGCTGCACCAACTCCAACCGTCCCTTGAGCGCGGCCAGCATCAGCGGCGTCTCGCCGCTGGCATTGGCGCGGTTCACGTCAGTGCCCGGCAGGCCGGCCAGGGCCTGCGCGGCCTGCCACGATTCCTGCAGGATGGCGACGTGCAAGGGCGCGTTGCCCCTCGCGTCGGCCCCGTTGAGGTCGGCGCCGCGCGCGGCCAACTGGGCGATGAGGGGCGCACGGTCCTGCATCACCGCGCCCAGAATGGCCTGGTCGATGGCGGCCTGCGCCGCGAAGCTCGCGCCCAGCAGCGTCCAGGCGGCGAGACGTTGCGGCCAGCGGGAAAAATGGGTCATCTCGGCTCCTTGCGTGTCACGCCAGCACGCCCGCGAACAGGCGCTCGAAATTGCGGCTGGTGGCCTCGGCCACCTCTTCGACGCTGCATGCGCGCGTCTGCGCGATCTGCCGGGCCACGTAGGGCACGTAGGCGGGGCTGTTGGTCTTGCCGCGATAGGGCACGGGTGCCAGATAGGGGCTGTCGGTCTCGATGAGCAGCCGCTCCAGCGGCACGTAGGCCGCCACTTCGCGCACCGCCTCGGCCTTCTTGAAGGTGACGATGCCGGCCAGCGAGATGTAGTAGCCGAGGTCCAGCGCCTGGCGCGCCACGTCGATGTTCTCGCTGAAGCAGTGGAAGACGCCGCCGGCCTGGCCGCTGCTGCCGTCCTCGCCCTCCTCGCGCAGGATGCGCAGCGTGTCGGCGGCCGAGTCGCGGGTGTGGATCACCAGCGGCTTGCCCACCGCGCGCGCGGCGCGGATGTGCACGCGAAAGCGCTCGCGCTGCCATTCCATGTCGGCAATGCTGCGCCCGCCCTTGCGCTCTTCCATCTGGTAGTAGTCCAGCCCGGTCTCGCCGATGGCGACCACGCGCGGCAGGCCGGCCCGTTCGATCAGGGTCTCCAGGCTGGGCTCGGCCACGCCCTCGTTGTCCGGGTGCACGCCGACCGAGGCCCAGAAGTTGTCGTGCGCCAGCGCCAGCGCGTGCACCTCGGGGAATTCTTCCAGCGTGGTGCAGATGCACAGCGCGCGCTCGACCTGGGCCTCGCGCATGGCCTGGCGGATCTCGGGCAGCCGCTCGCGCAGTTCGGGGTAGGTCAGGTGGCAGTGGGAGTCGGTGAACATGGCAGGAAGCATTCAGAACGTGAGGGTCGGCCGGTCGCCGCCCAGCGATGCGCCCAGCAGGGCTTCGATCCGGGCCTTCATCTGGCGGCCCTGCGGGTCGGCGCAAAAGCCCACGCCCACGCCCGGCAGGCGGCCGTGGTCCGCGCCGGGCGGGGTGATCCAGGCGATGCGCCCGGTCAGCGGGTAGCGCTGGCTGTCCTCGGGCAGGGTCAGCAGCAGATAGACCTCCTGGCCCAGTGGGTACTCGTCGCGGGTCGGCACGAACAGGCCGCCGTCGGCCAGCAGCGGCATGTAAGCGGCCAGCAGCGTCGCCAGGTCCTTGAAGCCCACCGGCAGCACGGCCGGGCGAGCCGCGCCGGTCGCGGCTGGCGATGCTTGCGGCGATGTGGGCGAGGTGTTCATGGGAATTTTCTCCGCCTCAGGCACGGGCGGGCCGGCCGCCACGCGGCTGCAGCACCGCGGCGGTCTGCGCCGCCAGGGTTTCCTGCAGCAGGCCGGCGTTGAAGGGGTGTTCGGCATGGCGCTGCAACTGCTTGAGCCGGCTGCCCCAGGCCACCAGCCGAGCCAGGTCGGGCGCGGCCGGCAGATCGGCCGCCGCAAAGAAGCGGGGCGGTGCGCCGGCGGCCACGGCCATCAGGTCGTGGCAGAGCTTGACCAGGATGTCGAGCATCTGCGCCGGCGTGCGCCCGGCCAGCGCCTGCACGTCGCCCTGTGCCAGCGCGCGCGGCAGGCGCTGCCACTCGCGGGCATCGGCGTCCTGGCGCGCCCAAGCGTCGGCATCGGCCGGGCGGCCGCCGCAGGCCTGCAGCAGGACCGCGGCATCGGCCGGCGCCAGTCCGCGCGACTGCAGCCAGGACTGGGCCTGCTGCGGCTCGGGCCACTTCATGGTGTGCGTCAGGCAGCGGCTGCGGATGGTGGGCAGCAACTGGTGCGCGGCCTCGCTGGCGAGCAGGAAGCGGACCTCGCCCGGCGGCTCCTCCAGCGTCTTGAGCAGCGCGTTGGCGGTGACGGCGTTCATGCGCTCGGCCGGATAGACCAGCAGCACCTTGCCGCGCCCGCGCGAGCTGGTGCGCTGCGAGAACTCGATGGCCTGGCGCATCGCCTCGACCCGGATCTCGCGGCTGGCCTTGCGTTCCTTGTCGTCGATCTTCTTCTGGCTGGCCTCGTCGAGCGGCCAGCCCAGCGCGATCATCGCCGTCTCGGGCATCAGCACGCACAGGTCGGGGTGGGTGTGGGCCGCGAGCAGGCGGCAACTGGCGCAGGCGTGGCAGGCCCCATGCGGCGTGGGGGCCTCGCACAGCCAGGCGGCGGCTGCAGCCAACGCCAGCGACTGCTGCCCCAGCCCGGACGGCCCTTGCAGCAGCCAGGCGTGGCCGGGCTGGCGCAGCAGATGCTCCAGTTGGACCTGCAGCCAGGGCGCCCAGTCCGGGGCCGCACCGGGCGCGCCCTGGGTGGAAGTGGAGTCCGTGCTCACGCGGGGACTCCAGGAGACGGATCAGCGCCCGCCGCCAGCCAGCCACGCTGGGCGAAGGCCGCCTGCACCTGCGCCCAGACCTCGGCCAGCGGCCGGTCGGCGGCAATGCGCGCGAAGCGGCCCGGCTGGGCGGCGGCGCGCTGCGCGTAGCCCGAGGCCACGCGGGCGAAGAAATCGGCCGGTTGCGACTCGAAGCGGTCCGGCTGGCGCGCGGCAGCCAGGCGCTGCGCCGCCACGGCGGGCGGCAGGTCGAACCAGACCGTCAGGTCCGGCTGGCGCGGCAGTTCGCCCGGCGTGCGCGCCTGCACCCACTGCTCCAGCGCGGCCAGCACGCCTGTATCGAAGCCGCGCCCGGCGCCCTGGTAGGCGAAGGTGGCGTCGGTGAAGCGGTCGCACAGCACCACCTCGCCGCGCGCCAGTGCCGGTTCGATGACGGTCTGCAGGTGGTCGCGCCGGCCGGCGAAAGCCAGCAAGGCCTCGCTCAAGGGGTCCATGGCGTCGTTGAGCAGCAGCGCGCGCAGCTTCTCGGCCAGCGGCGTGCCACCGGGCTCGCGCGTGAGGACGACGCGGCGCCCCTGGGCCTCGAAGGCCCGCGCCAGCGCCTGGATGTGCGTGGACTTGCCGGCGCCGTCGATGCCTTCGAAAGTGATGAAAAGGCCTGCGGCCATGCGGTACTTCTTCCTGTAGTGGGGGGCCGGCCGCCGGTCTGGCGGCCTGGGACGCGAACGGACTAATGCGCGGACGGTTGGTCTGGTGATTGGGCAGGCGGCTGGGCGGACGGCTTGGCGCGGATGAACTGGTCCACGGCGCGATTGTGCTCGCTCAGGCTAGGGCTGAACTGGCTGCTGCCATCGCCGCGCGAGACGAAGTACAGCGCGTTCGTGGCCTGCGGCTGCACCGCCGCCATCAGCGCGGCATTGCCCGGCATGGCGATAGGCGTGGGCGGCAGGCCGGGCCGGGTGTAGGTGTTCCAGGGCGTGTCGGTGTCCAGGTGCACGCGCCGCAGCCGGCCGTCGAAGGGCTGGCCCTGGGCCTCGAAGGCACCGTAGATGACGGTCGGGTCGGTCTGCAGCGGCATGCCGATGCGCAGCCGGTTGGCGAACACGCCGGCAATCTGCGCGCGGTCGGCGGCCAGGCCGGTTTCCTTCTCGATGATGCTGGCGAGGATCAGCGCCTGCTCGGGCGACTGCAGCGGCAAGTCGGCGGCGCGCGCGCGCCAGGCGGCGGCCAGCCGCTGGTCCATGGCCTGCAGGGCCTGGCGCAGCACGCTCAGGTCGCTGGCATTCTTGGGATAGACGTAGGTATCGGGGAAGAAGCGCCCCTCGGGGACCACGCCTTCATGGCCCAGCCGCGCCATGATCTCGGCGCCGCTCAGGCCAGCGCTCTCGGGCTGCAGGTGGTCGGCCTTGGCCAGCGCCTCGCGAAACTGGCGGAAAGTCCAGCCCTCGACCAGCGTGACCGAGCGCAGCGCCTGCCGGCCCGAAGCCAGCATGTCCAGAATCGCGGCCGGGCTGCTGCCGCGCTTGATCTCGTAGCTGCCGGCCTTGATCTCGCGCGAGCGGCCCGACAGCCGGAACCAGGCGTAGAGCAGATCGCCTGGCGCCTGAACACCCGCATCGTGGATGGCCCGCGCCACATCGCGCGCCGATGCGCCACGCGCCACCACCAGGTCGAGCACCTCGGCATCTTGCCTCAGCGGGTGCTGCACCCACCACGCGGCAGCCCCCCCCAAGACCACGGCCAGCAGCACCAGTCTCAGCAGTCGCCGGATCAGTTTCCTGAAAAACCCCAAATCAAAACCCCATGACGGTGTCCAAGTGAACGGCTGATGATAATTCACGCATGACCACCGCGACCTCCCTACCCACGCCCTTCCCCATCCCGTCCGACGCCGCCGGCGCCGCGCCCGCCGCAGTGCCTGAAGGCCGGGTCGCGCTGCCCCACCTGGGCGTGATCCGCGCCAGCGGCGCCGATGCCGCCACCTTCCTGCAGGGCCAACTCAGCAACGACGTGCTGCTGCTGGCGCCCGGCCAGGCTCGGCTGGCGGCCTACTGCTCGCCCAAGGGGCGCGTGCTGGCGTCCTTCGTGGTCTACAAACAGCCCGGCGCCGAGGGCGCGCCGCCCGACCTGCTGCTGGTCTGCCCGCGCGACGGGCTGGCCGCCACGCTCAAGCGGCTGTCGATGTTCGTGCTGCGCGCCAAGGCCAGGCTGACCGATGCCAGCGACCAGATCGCGGTGTATGGCGCGGTCGGCGGCGCGCAGGCCGACGCCGGGGCTGAAGACCCCGCCCTGGCGGGCCTGGGCGAGCCGCCCTGGTCGGCCAGCGTGCCGCCCAGTCCTGAGCAACCGGGCATCCTGGCCGCGATCCGCCTGCACCCGGCCGCCGGCCAGTCGCGCGCGCTGCTGCTGGCCGACGCCGCCACGCCCCCCGGCCCGGCCGGCTCGCTGGACCTGGCTGCGTGGCTGTGGCTGGACACGCTGGCGGGCGTGCCGCTGGTCGCGCCCGCGGTCACCGACCAGTTCGTGCCGCAGATGCTCAACTACGAATCCACGGGTGGCGTGAGCTTCAAGAAAGGCTGCTACCCCGGCCAGGAGGTGGTGGCGCGCAGCCAGTTCCGCGGCACCCTCAAGCGCCGGCTGTACGTGGCCCGTTCTCCCGTGCCGCTGCAAGCCGGCCAGGACGTGCTGCACGGCCCCGATGCCGCGCAAGCCACAGGGCTGGTGGTGCAGGCCGCGCCGGTGCCTGAAGCAGCCCCGGGCCAGGCGACGCCGGCCTGGGTGGCCGCCGTCTCGGTGCAGACCGCCGCCGCCGAATCAGCGGAAGGGCTGTGGGTGCTCGATGCGCAGGGCCAGCCCGTTGCGCTGCAGTTGCTGGAGCGGCCCTACACGCTGCTCGAAGACATCTAACCGGATGCCAGCCGGACCATCGATCCGTCCGGCTCCACGCCCGATGCTCAGTTGGTACGCCCCGCGACCAGGGCACGGAAATGCGTGGCCATGCGCGCGGCGTCGGCCTCGACGCCGGGGTTGAACAGGTTGAAGGCGCGCACGGCCTGGCCGACGGCCATGCCGCCGCCGTCGACCGTGGCGCAGCCGCGTGCGCGGGCAGCCTTGAGCAGCGCGGTCTCCAGCGGGAAGTAGACGATCTCGGAAACCCAGAAGCGCGGCTCCAGCAGCGCTTCTGGCAACGGCAGGCCCGGCAGCTTGTCCATGCCGGTGGGCGTGGCGTGCACCAGGCCAGTCGCGCCCGCCAGCGCCTGGGCGATGTCGGCCGAGGTCTGGATGCGCGCCGGCGCGTAGTGCTGGCCGAGCTGGTGGGCCAGTTGCGCGGCCTTGGCCGTGTCGGTGTCGCAGATCACCAGTTGCCCGTCGCCGCGCGCCAGCAGCGCATGCGCGATGGCCGAGCCGGCGCCGCCCGCGCCCAGCAGCACGACGCGCGACAGGTCGGCATCCGGCAACTGGCCGCGCAGGCCGTCCCACCAGCCCGAGCCGTCGGTGTTGTGGCCGATCAGCCGACCGCCCTGGTTGACCACGGTGTTGACCGCGCCCATGGCGCGCGCCTCGTCGGACAGGTCGTCGAGCAGCGGGATCACCCGTTGCTTGCACGGAAAGGTCACGTTCAGGCCGTCGAAGCCCATGACCCGCGCCGACTGGATCAGCGCCGGCAGTACCTCCGGCCCGACACCGGCCTTGTCGAGGTCGATCAACTGGTAGCGCACCGCCAGCCCTTGCCGCGCGCCCTCCTCTTCGTGCATGGACGGCGTCAGCGAGCGCTGGATGCCGGAGCCGATCAGGC
>JASGEH010000160.1:0-4337 GCA_047606565.1 Comamonas sp. | reverse complement strand
GTGGTGGGGTGGCTGATGGGACTCGAACCCACGACGACCAGAATCACAATCTGGGACTCTACCAACTGAGCTACAGCCACCACTGGAGCAGGCGATTATAGCCTGAACTTTGGACGTTTTACGGGTTGCGCGGCGTGTCGGCGGAGAAGCTGGCGTGCGGTACCTTGATTTCGACCTTGTATTGCTGCTTGAGCCAGTTGTAGTAGGCCTGGCTTTCGGCGGTGGACCAGATCTGCTTGAACTGGCCGACTTCGGCTTCGGCCTGCTGCGCGGGAACGGCGGCACGGGCTTCGGTGGCGTTGACCTTGATGAGGCTGTAGCCCTGGTCACCCAGGTCGACGCCGATCCAGGCGGGCAGCTTGGTGGGATCGGCGCGCAGGGCGGCGTCGATTTCCTTGGCCTGCAGGTTCTGCGTCGCGGTGCGCGAAACGGTGATCTCGGCGGGCAGCGCGGCGTGGGTCTCGCCGGCTTGCCAGGCCTTGAGCTTGGCCTGGCCTTCCTGGCGGGCCAGGTCGGCGGCCTTGGCCGCGATCACGCGCTGGCGCACGGTGTCTTGCACTTCGTCGAAGGGGCGCACGCGCGCGGGCGTGTGGGCAACGATGCGGCCGGCCGCGAGCTGGTTGCTGCCGAGTTCGATGGCTTGCGTGTTGCGTTTGTTCTGCACGCTGTCCTGGCCGAAGACGGCGTTGAGGAAGGCCGCGCTGCCCAGCACGCCTTGCACGCCGGGGATGGGCTCGCGGCGGATGTTGCGGGCGGTGTGGATTTCCAGGCCCAGCGCCTGAGCCACCGGCTGCAGGCTGTCAGCTTGCTCGTAGACGGTGTTGCTGAAGGTCTCGGCGGCCTTGGCGTAGGCCTGCTGGGCCTGTTGCGTGCGGTAGTCGTCCTCGAGCTGGGCGCGCACTTGCTCGAAGCTCTTGTGTTCGACGGGCTTGAGGTCGGTGAGCTGGATGATGTGGTAGCCGAATTCGGTTTCCACCACGTCGCTGATGTCGCCCTTGTTCTTGAGGGCGAAGAGGGCGTCTTCGAAGGGCTTGACCATGGCGCCGCGCGAGACGAAGTCCAGGTCGCCGCCTTGCGCGGCGGAGCCGGGGTCTTGCGACTCCTTGCGGGCGATGTCGGCGAAGCGTTCGGGGTGGGCGCGCACGTCGGCCAGGATCTGCTCGATCTTGGCCTTGGCCTTTTCGCGGTCGGCGGCCGACGCGGAGGCGGGCGCGGTGATCAGGATGTGGCGGGCGCGGCGCTCGGCCTGGTCGCCGAGTTGGGCCTGGTTCTGCTCGTAGTAGGCGCGCAGTTCGGCTTCGTTGACGGTGACGTTCTTGCGCAGGGCGGCCAGGTCGAGCACCACGTATTCGATGTCGGCCTGCTCGGGCGCCTGGAAGCTGTCGAGGTGGGCCTGGTAGTACTGCTTGAGGTCGTCTTCGCTGGGCTGGACCTGGGTGGCGAAATCGCTGCTGGCGAACAGGACGCGCTGGAGGCGGCGCTGGCCGAAATAGGCGTCGAGCGCGGCGCTTGCATCGGCGGCGGTGCCGAAGGCGGTGCCGGTGATGCTGCCGAGGACCTGCTGGGTGGCGAGCTGGCCGCGCATGATGTTCTCGAAGGCTTCGGGCGTCAGGCCTTGGGCGCCGGTGATCTGGCGGTAGCGTTCCTGGTCGATCTTGCCGTCCGGCCCGCGCAGCGCGGCGATGGTGGGGTCGGCGGCCAGCAGGTGGGCGAGCTGCAAGTCGGTGGTCGTCAGGTGCTGCTTGGCGGCCGCGGCGGCGATCACGCGCTGCTGCACCAGGGTCTCGAGCGTGCGGTAGCGCATGGCGGGCGAATCGAAGAAGCTGGCGTCCATCTGCGGCATGGAGGCGCGCAGCCGGTCGACTTGCGTGCGGTGGGCCTTGTCCCACTGGGCGGTCGTGATCTTCTCGCCGTCGACCACGGCGACGGTTGCGCCTTGCGATGAGCCGCCGGCGTAGTTCTGGACGCCCAGCAGCACGAACGAGGGCACGATGAGCAAGAACAGCACGATCATCAGGAACTTGGTGTTCTTGCGGACGAAATCGAACATGGCGCGAGGAATCTTTCTCTAGGCAGATCGCAAAAAAGGCGAACCAGGTTCGCCTTTCAAGGGTGTTCATGGAGGTGGTGGGTGCTGAGGGGCTCGAACCCCCGACCTACGCCTTGTAAGGGCGCCGCTCTACCAACTGAGCTAAGCACCCCTCGATGATCACGACGGCTTCAGTTCAGCGCGTCCTTCAGGGCCTTGCCCGGACGGAACTTGGGAACCTTGGCGGCCTTGATTTTAATCGTGTCGCCCGTGCGCGGATTGCGGCCGGTGCGCGCGGCGCGCTTGGTCACGGCAAAGGTGCCGAAGCCCACCAGGGAAACCGAGTCGCCCTTCTTGAGGGTTGCCTTGACCGCGCCAATGGCCGACTCCAGCGCACGCGTGGCGGCCGCCTTGGAGATGTCGGCGTTCTTGGCGATGTGTTCGATCAGTTCAGTTTTGTTCACAAAAAAGCCCTCTTTTTCATCAAGTGCATGGTCGTTGAATGGAGGCGACGCCAGGTGAGATGGATCATGCAGCCGACCCGGTGGGCACCGATCACACCGATCACAAGGATCGCGCCGGGCGATGCGGGCGGCATGTTTCTGGCGTTCAGCCCGAACGGGCCATTACAGCCATGGTCCCTGGCGGTGTCAACCGGCTGAGCGGAGAAAGCAACAATCGGTGGGCATTCTAGTCGTATTTCCAGAGCATGCCGGCAAGGCCCGTGTGCTAATCCAGGCGGTGCGGCATCTCGTAGAAATCGCAGATGTGGGCCCAGGCTTGCTCGGGGGTGTCGACATGCTTGAACAGCGCGATGTCGCCGGGCGAGATGGCGCCTTCCTCGACCAGGACGTCGAAGTTGACCAGCCGCCTCCAGTAGTCGGAGCCGAACAGGACGATGGGAATGGGCTTGGACTTGCCGCATTGCACCAGCGTGATGGTTTCGAACAGCTCGTCGAGTGTGCCGAAGCCGCCGGGGAAGGCCACCATGGCCTTGGCGCGCATCATGAAATGCATCTTGCGCAGGCCGAAGTAGTGGAACTTGAACAGCAGCTCGGGCGGGATGTAGGGGTTGGGTTTTTCCTCGAAGGGCAGGGCGATGGCCAGGCCCACGCTCTTGCCGCCGGCGTCATGGGCGCCGCGGTTGGCGGCTTCCATCACGCCGGGGCCGCCGCCGGTGCAGATGTAGAGGCGGTCCTCGTCGGGCAGGCCGTTGCTGTATTCGGTGACCAGGCGGCCGAAGGCACGGGCCTGGTCGTAGTAGCGCGCGTTGCGGGCCAGGCGCTGCAGGCGCAGGAGGGCCTGCTCGTCGCCGCTGGCGCGGGCTTGGGCCAGCAACTGCTCGGACTCCTCGGTGGAGCGGAAGCGGGCGCTGCCGAAGACGACGATGGTGTTCTCGATGCCGGAAGCCTGCTGCTGCAGGTCGGGCTTCATGAGTTCGAGCTGCATGCGGATGCCGCGGGTTTCGCGGCGCAGCAGGAATTCGGGGTCGGCGAACGCGATGCGGTGGGATTCGGCGCGCAGCGGGTTGCCGTCGTTGGCATGCGCCTGAAGCGTGGCCCAGGCATCGGCGAGCTTGCGTTCGTGCAGGTTTTCGGCAGCGTTCATGGGAATGTGGGCGCCGCGGTGCGGCGGAGGGTTGCGAAGGGCGGGGCGGAAAAACGAAAGCCACCGGGCCCGCAGGGGCGTCGGTGGCTTGGGATTGTGCCGCCTTTCCAGGCGGGGCGCCGTTACACGCGCTTGCGGTATTCGCCGGTGCGGGTGTCGATTTCGATGCGGTCGCCCTGGCTGACGAACAGCGGCACGGCGACTTCGAAGTCGGTGGCGATCTTGGCCGGCTTGAGCACCTTGCCCGAGGTGTCGCCCTTGACGGCGGGTTCGGTCCAGGTAATTTCGCGCTCGACGCTGGTGGGCAGTTCGACCGAGATGGCCTTGCCGTCATAGAACACCACTTCGGCGGCCATGCCGTCTTCGAGGTAGTTGAGCGCGTCGCCCATGTTCTCGGCTTCGACTTCGTACTGGTTGTAGTCGGCGTCCATCCAGACGTACATCGGGTCGGCGAAGTAGGAATAGGTGCATTCCTTCTTGTCGAGCACGATGTTGTCGATCTTGTCGTCGGCCTTGAAGACGACTTCGCTGCCGAAGTTCGACAGCAGGCTCTTCATCTTCATGCGCACGGTGGCCGCGCCACGGCCGCCGCGGGCGTATTCGGTCTTGAGCACGACCATCGGGTCCTTGCCCTGCATGATGACGTTGCCGGCACGGATTTCTTGAGCGATTTTCATAAGTCTTGAGTCGGTTGCGCCGC
>JASGEH010000159.1:0-9841 GCA_047606565.1 Comamonas sp. | reverse complement strand
GTCGAGCACAACCTGCTCTACGACGGCGGCAAGCGCCTCTACTACATGGGCCCGATGTTCCGGCACGAGCGCCCGCAGCGCGGCCGCTACCGGCAGTTCCACCAGATCGGCGCCGAGGCGCTGGGCTTTGGCGGCCCGGAAGTGGACGCCGAGCTGATCCTGCTGGCGGCCGACCTGTGGCGCGAACTGGGCCTGAAGGACGTGCGGCTGGAACTCAACAGCCTGGGCCAGCCCGAGGAGCGCCGGGCCCACCGTGCCGCGTTGATCGCCTATTTCGAGCAGCACCAGGCCGATCTCGACGAAGACGCCCGGCGCCGCCTCCACAGCAATCCGCTGCGCATCCTGGACACCAAGAACCCCAAGATGCAGCCGCTGGTCGAGGCCGCGCCCCGGCTGCTGGATTTCCTGGGCGAGGCGTCGCTGCGCCACTTCGAGGCGGTGCAGGCGATCCTGGCGGCCAACGGCGTGGCCTGGACGCTGAACCCGCGCCTGGTGCGCGGCATGGATTACTACAACCTCACGGTCTTCGAGTTCATCACCGAAAGCCTGGGCTCGCAGGGCACCATCTGCGGCGGCGGCCGCTACGACTACCTGATCGAGCAGGTCGGCGGCAAGCCGGCCCCGGCCGTGGGCTGGGCGCTGGGGGTCGAGCGCGTGCTGGAACTGATCAAGGAGCAGGGCGAGGCGCTGGCCGCGCCGGCGCCCGACGTCTATGCCGTGGTGCCCGACGCCGCCGCCGCGGTGGCCGCCAGCCAGGTCGCCACGGCCCTGCGGCGCCTGGGCGTGAGCGTGCAGGTGCACGCGGCCACGCCGGCCGGGCAGGGCAGCATGAAGGCGCAGTTCAAGAAGGCCGATGCCAGCGGCGCGCGCCATGCGTTGGTGTTTGGTGAGAGCGAACTGGCGCGTGGCGAGGTGATCGTCAAGTCGCTGCGCGACGGCCAGGGCGAGCAGGTCGCGCGGCCGCTGGCGGCGGTGGCGGAGTGGGGTGGCGCCTTGCGCGCCTGATGGTCTCTCGCGGTGGGCTTGAACCACCAGGCCGCGCAGCTACTCTCGGGTAGGCACGGGCGGCGCCGCCTTTCTTTACCTGCACCGCGCCGGGGCCCTGCGGCCACCGCCAGGGCGGCCCCTACAATCGGCCCACCTTTTTCCTCAGGCATCAAGACAAGCATCCATGGCCACTCATCTCAATTTCGAAGAGCAGGAACAGGTCGACCAGCTCCGGCATCTCTGGAAAACCTACGGCACGCCGATCACGGCGCTCGTCCTGCTGGCCCTGCTGGCCTATGCGGGTTGGACCGGCTATGGCTACTGGCAGAACCGGCAGTCCACGCGTGCCGCGCTGATCAACGAGCAGGTGCAGACGGCTGCGCAGGCCAAGGACTGGGCCGCGCTCGAACGCGCCCTGGGCGATGTGCGCCAGCAGTACGCCGGCACCGACTACGCCCAGCAGGCCAGCCTGACGGCGGCCAAGGCCTTCCACGACGCTGGCAAGCCCGAGCAGGCGCGCCAGGCGCTGGAATGGCTGGCGCAGTCCGGCCGCAATGAAGGCTACAAGGCAGTCGCCCGCCTGCGGCTGGCCAGTCTCGCGCTCGAGGCCAAGGACTATGCCGGTGCGCTCAAGCAGCTCGAAGGCGATTGGCCGACCGCGTTCCAGGCGCTGGCCGCCGACAAGCGCGGCGACGTGCTGCTGGCCCAGGGCCAGCGCGAGGCCGCCCGCGCCGCCTACGAGGCAGCCTACAAGGGGCTGCCGGCCGATGACGGCTACCGCCATCTCGTCGAGGTCAAGCTCAACGCTCTCGGCGTGGACGTGACCGGCCTGGACATCCAGGCTTCCTGAAAAATACCGGAGATCCGCAGTGAGTTTCAAGCGTTTTCACCATGCATCCCTGTTGAAGACGGCCTGCGCCGTCGCCCTGGCCGCGGCCGTCGTCGCCGGCTGCGGCAGTTCGAACAAGAAGCCCGAGCCCAAGCCGCTGCCCGCCAACCCGGCGCTGCTGGGTGTCCAGCAGGTCTGGAAGGCCGAGGTCGGCGCCATCGACGCGCCGCTGTCGCTCAAGCCCAGCGCCGATGGCGCGCGGCTGTTCGCTGCCGGCGGCAAGGGCGATGTGTTCGCCTTCGAGGCCGCGACCGGCCAGCAGCTCTGGCGCGCCAATGTCGGTGCGCGTGTGGTGGCCGGCGTGGGCAGCGACGGCGAGCGGGCCGCGGTAGTGACCGAGGGCAATGATCTGGTCACGCTGCGCGAGGGCCAGGAGCTCTGGCGCCAGCCGCTGGGCGCGCGCACCTACACCGCGCCGCTGGTGGCGGGCGGACGGGTGTTCGTGCTGACGGCCGACCGGCTGCTGGCCTTCGACGGCCAGAACGGCGCGCGTCTGTGGTCGCAGCCGCGCGTGGGCGAGCCGCTGGTGCTGCGCCAGGGCGGCGCGCTGTTCGCCTTGGGCAACACCCTGGTGGCTGGTGTGGGGGGCCGCCTGCTGGGGATCAAGCCGCTGACCGGCGAGCTGCAATGGCAGGCGCCGGTGGCGGCCTCGCGCGGCGCCAATGACATCGAGCGGCTGGTGGATGTGGTCGGCGGTGTCAGCCGCCAGGATGGCGTGGTCTGCGCCCGGGCCTACCAGGTTCGCGTCAGCTGCTTGGATATGACGCACGGCAACGTGCTGTGGTCCAAGAATGCCAATGGCTACACCGGGCTGGGTGGCGACGCCGATCGCGTCTACGGCACCGAAAGCAATGGCCGGGTGATCGCCTGGCAGCGCGCCAGCGGCGAGGAAGCCTGGAGCACCGATGCCTACCAGTACCGCACGCTCAGCGCGCCGCTGGCGCTGGGTCGCGCGGTGGCCTTCGGCGACGCCGAGGGCAACCTGCTGCTGGTCTCGCGCGACGACGGCGCGCTGCTCAACCGGCTGACCACCGACGGTTCGGCCATCCACGTGGCGCCAGCGCTGGCCGGCAACACGCTGGTGGTGGCCACCGACAAGGGCACGCTCTACGGCTTTCGCCCGCAGTAATTTTTTCCGATAAAACCCAGATCCCATGAAACCTGTCATCGCCCTGGTCGGACGGCCGAATGTCGGCAAGTCGACGTTGTTCAACCGGCTCACCAAGTCGCGCGACGCCATCGTGGCGGACTTTGCCGGGCTGACGCGCGACCGCCACTACGGCAACGGCCGCCTGGGCGCGCGTGAGTTCATCGCCATCGACACCGGCGGCTTCGAACCCACGGCCGAGTCCGGCATCTACCGCGAAATGGCCAAGCAGACCCGCCAGGCGGTGGCCGAGGCCGACGTGGTGATCTTCGTGGTCGATGCGCGTGACGGCCTGTCGGCGCAGGACCACGACATTTCGAGTTACCTGCGCCGCTTGGGCAAGCCGGTGCTGTTGGTGGCCAACAAGGCCGAGGGCATGCACGAAGGCCAGCAGCTCGTCGAGTTCTACGAGTTGGGCCTGGGCGAGGTGCTGCCGGTCTCGGCCGCCCATGGCCAGGGCGTGCGCAGCATGATCGAGCGTGCGCTCGACGAGCTCAAATTGCCCGAACCCGACGAGGACGCGGCCGCCGAGGACGAGCAGGTGGTGCGCCTGGCCGTCGCCGGCCGGCCCAACGTGGGCAAGTCCACGCTGATCAACACCTGGTTGGGCGAGGAACGGCTGGTGGCCTTCGACATGCCCGGCACCACGCGCGACGCCATCACCGTGCCCTTCGAGCGCGACGGCCAGCGCTTCGAGCTGATCGACACCGCCGGCCTGCGCCGCAAGGGGCGGGTGTTCGAGGCGATCGAGAAGTTCTCGGTGGTCAAGACGCTGCAGGCTATCGAGTCGGCCAACGTCGTGCTGCTGCTGCTCGACGCCACCCAGGGCGTGACCGACCAGGACGCCCACATCGCCGGCTACATCTTGGAGAGTGGGCGGGCCGTGGTCATTGCCGTCAACAAGTGGGATGCCGTCGACGAGTACCAGCGTGAGCTGGTGCAGCGCTCGATCGAGACGCGCCTGAGCTTTTTGAAGTTCGCCGAGATCTATTTCATCTCCGCCATCAAGCGCCAGGGCCTGGCGCCCTTGTGGAAGGCCATCGCCCAGGCGCGCAAGGCGGCCATGTGCAAGATGTCCACGCCGGTGCTCACGCGCCTGCTGCAGGAGGCGGTACAGTTCCAGGCGCCCAAGCGCTCGGGCATGTTCCGCCCCAAGCTGCGCTACGCCCACCAGGGCGGCATGAATCCGCCGGTGATCGTGGTGCACGGCAACTCGCTCGAGCACGTGACCGATGCCTACAAGCGCTACCTCGAAGGGCGCTTCCGCAAGGCTTTCGATCTGGTCGGCACGCCGCTGCGGGTCGAAATGAAAACCGCCAAGAATCCTTACGCCGACAAAGAATCCGACTGATTTGCCGCGCTGCCGGCAAGGGCTGTGGTAAGGTGCGGTGTTTCAACATCTTCAGAACACGGAGAATATCGTGAGCAACAAAGGTCAACTTTTGCAAGACCCATTCCTCAATCAGCTGCGTCGCGAGCACGTGCCGGTTTCCATCTATCTGGTCAACGGCATCAAGCTGCAAGGCCAGATTGAGTCTTTTGACCAGTACGTTGTGCTCTTGCGCAATACCGTGACGCAAATGGTTTACAAGCACGCGATCTCGACCATCGTGCCGGGCCGTGCCGTCAACTTCCAGGTCGCTCAAGACGGGGCTCCTGGCCAGGCCGATTGATCTTCGGTCTCCCTCCTTTGCCCGCTGTGCCTGTGCCCAGCGGGCAAATTTCTTTATAGAGCGATCGCTTTTGAATTCATCCTTTTCTGACGAGCGGCGGGCCGGCCCGGATGGAACCGCGTCTGCCGCCGGCGCGGCCGTCCTGCTGGTCGGAGTCGATTTCGGGCTGCCGCATTTCGACGGCGAGCTCGAGGAACTGGGCCTGCTGGCCGAGACGGCCGGGCTGGTGCCAGTCGCCCGCCTGGCTTGCAAGCGCCGCGCGCCTGACGCCGCGCTGTTCGTCGGCAGCGGCAAGGCCGAGGAGATCAAGCTGCTGGCGCAGCAGACCGGGGCCGCCGAGGTCTTGTTCGACCAGGCGCTGAGCCCGGCGCAGCAGCGCAACCTGGAGCGTTTCCTGGGCCTGCCGGTCAACGACCGGACCTTGCTGATCCTGGAAATCTTTGCGCAGCGCGCGCGCAGCCACGAGGGCAAGCTGCAAGTCGAACTGGCCAAGCTGCAATACCTGTCGACGCGGCTGGTGCGCCGCTGGTCGCACCTGGAGCGCCAGAGCGGCGGCATCGGCATGCGCGGCGGCCCGGGTGAAACCCAGATCGAACTGGACCGCCGCATGATCGGCGAGGCCATCAAGCGCACCAAGGAGCGCCTGGTCAAGGTCAAGCGCCAGCGCGGCACGCAGCGCCGCCAGCGCCAGCGCCGCGACGCCTTCACGATTTCGCTGGTCGGTTACACCAATGCCGGCAAGTCGACCCTGTTCAACGCCCTGGTCAAGGCGCGCGCCTACGCAGCCGACCAGTTGTTCGCCACGCTCGACACCACCACGCGCCAGCTCTACCTGGGCGACGAGGCCGGGCGCGGGCGCTCGGTCTCGCTGTCGGATACCGTGGGCTTCATCCGCGACCTGCCGCACGGCCTGGTCGATGCCTTCGAGGCGACTCTGCAGGAGGCGGTCGACGCCGACTTGCTGCTGCACGTGGTCGACGCGGCCAACCCCGCGTTTCCCGAACAGATCAACGAGGTGCTGCGTGTGCTCGAGGAAATCGGCGCGAGTGGCATCCCGCAAATCCTGGTGTTCAATAAATTGGATGCCATTGCCGCCGAAAAGCGGCCGCCATCGCTAAAAGACTCCTACGAAATAGATGGTGTTCAAGTGCCGCGGGCCTTCCTGAGTGCCCGGTCCGCGGAGGGCCTGGACGTGCTGCGCGGCTTGTTGGCCGAGCGCGCGTTGGCCGCCATGCCCGCCCTGCCTGCGGATACCCCCATGTTCTCCGGTGACGATGCGCACGATTGGGCACAATGACGGGGTACCCTGCGGGGTCGGTTGGACGTTTTGTCCGCCATGTTGTTTCAACCTTTACGTCTGATGAGTCCTCATCCCATGATGTTCCGACTGATGTCCCTGCCCGGACGCATCCGCGGCATGTTCAACCTCAACGACCCCAGATGGGGCCGCGGCGACGACGCCCAGGGCCATGCGGAGCAGCCCCGCCCGGATAGCGAGTCCCCGGGCAGCGAACGGCCTACGCCCGGCCAGCGCCCGAATGATGCCTGGCAGCCGCCCTCCGGCCAGCGCCGCCCGCAGGGCGCCAACCAGGGCCCGCCCGACATGGACGAGATCTGGCGCAACTTCAACAGCAAGCTCAACGGTCTGTTCGGCAACAAGGGCAACGGCCCGCGTCTACCTGGCAAGCCCGGCTTCGGCGGTGGTTCGCCGCGCAGCGCCGGCCTCGGCCTGGGGCTGGCCGCCGGTGCCGCCGTGGTGGTCTGGGCCTTCACCGGCTTCTTCATCGTGCAGGAAGGCCAGCAGGCCGTGGTCACGCAGTTCGGCCGCTACCACGCCACCGTCGGTGCCGGCTTCAACTGGCGGCTGCCTTACCCGTTCCAGCAGCACGAGATCATCAACGCCACGCAACTGCGCTCGGTGGACGTCGGCGGCGACACGCTGATCCGCGCCACCGGCCTGCGCACCTCGGCGCTGCTGACCGAGGACGAGAACATCGTCGAGATCAAGTTCGTGGTGCAGTACCGGCTCAAGGACGTGCGCAACTTCCTGTTCGAGTCGCGCGACCCCGAGGCCGCCGTGGTGCAGGCCGCCGAGAGCGCGGTGCGCGAGGTCGTCGGCAAGATGAAGATGGACTCGGCCATGGCCGAGGAGCGCGACCAGATCGCCGGGCGCGTGCGCGACCTGATGCAGACCATCCTCGACCGCTACAAGACCGGCATCGAGGTGGCGGCCGTCAACATGCAGCAAGGCGGCGTGCGGCCGCCCGAGCAGGTGCAGGCCGCCTTCGACGATGTCCTCAGCGCCGGCCAGGAGCGCGAGCGCCTGCGCAACGAGGCGCTGGCCTATGCCAACAACGTGATCCCGCGCGCCCAGGGCACGGCCGCGCGCCTGCGCGAGGAGGCCGAGGCCTACAAGTCCCGCGTGGTGGCCCAGGCCGAGGGTGACGCGCAGCGCTTCGACTCGGTCTACGCCCAGTACCAGAAGGCGCCGCAGGTCACGCGCGACCGGCTCTACACCGACGCCATGCAGGAGATCTACAAGAACGTCAGCAAGGTGCTGGTGGACACGCGCCAGAACTCCAACTTGCTGTACCTGCCGCTCGACAAGCTCATGCAGCAGGCCGGCAAGGCGCCGGCCGCCGCCAGCAGCGCCGACGATGCCGCGGCTGTCCTGGGCAGTGGCGGCAGCGGCGCAAGCAACGCCAGCGCCGCCACGCCGGCCAGTGCATCCGCCGCCGGCAGTCGCCAGCGCGAAGACAGCCGTCAGCGCGAGTCCCGCTAAATCCGCAGCGAAAGTTTTGCAGTCATGAACAGAATCGGTTTTGTCATTGCCTCGGTCCTGCTGGCCCTGCTGGTGCTCAGTTCGACCGTCTTCGTGGTCGACCAGCGCCAGTTCGGCGTGGTCTACACTCTGGGCGAGATCCGCAAGGTCATCACCCAGCCCGGCCTGCACTTCAAGCTGCCGCCGCCGTTCCAGAACGTCACCACCATGGACAAGCGCCTGCTGATGCTCGACAGCGTGGACGCCGAGCCCATGCTGACGGCCGAGAAACAGCGCGTGGTGATCGACTGGTACGTGCGCTGGCGCATCACCGATCCGCAGCAGTACATCCGCAACGTCGGCGTGACCGAGGCGGCCGGTGCCAACCAGCTCTCGCGCATCATCCGCGACTCCTTCCAGGAGCAGATCAACAAGCGCACCGTGCGCGAGCTGCTGTCGACCCAGCGCGAGTCGCTGATGGCCGACGTCAAGAAGGAGATCACCGAGCGCGTGTCGACGGGCAGCGCCTGGGGCGTGGACATCGCCGACGTGCGCATCACCCGCGTCGACTACGTCGAGGCCATCACCGACGCGGTCTACCGCCGCATGCAGGCCGAGCGTGTGCGCGTGGCCAACGAACTGCGTTCGACCGGCGCGGCCGAGGGCGAAAAGATCCGCGCCGACGCCGACCGCCAGCGCGACGTGGTGGTGGCGCAGGCCTACCGCGATGCCCAGGGCATCAAGGGCGAGGGCGATGCCCAGGCCAGCCAGGCCTATGCCGCTGCCTTCGGCAAGGACCCGCAGTTCGCCGCCTTCTACCGCAGCCTCGACGCCTACCGCCAGAGCTTTGCCTCGAAGAACGACGTGGTGGTGATCGACGGCTCGTCCGACTTCTTCCGCGCCATGCGCACGCCGGCCGCCGCAGGCAGCCGCTGAACGCACCCGAAGAGCGAGGCGGGCTTCGCGAAGCCCGCTTTTTTTACGCTGTTTCCACCCCGCGACTGAGACATGAGGCTGCCCATGGGACTCGAATTCTGGCTGCTCGGCCTCGGCCTGTTCCTGGTGATCGAGGGCATGCTGCCTTTTCTGACACCGCGCGGCTGGCGCGAGGCCGTGCAGCGGCTGTCGTCGATGGACGATACGCGCATCCGCCTGTTCGGCCTGGCCTGCCTGATCGCCGGCCTGTTGCTGGTGCTGGCCGTGACGTCGTAGGCCGCGCCGGGCCCACGGCTCTTTCCCGCATCGCGCCGGTCCGAGGCCTGCCGCCCCCGTTTTCGGGGACGCGCGGGCGAGGCCGGTAGAATCACGTTTTTAACACCCCCGCCCATTCATGTCTGCCTGGCCTTCGACCTGGCTGCTGCCCGACCACGTCGCCGATGTTTTGCCCTCCGAGGCTCGGCATATCGAGGATCTGCGGCGCCAACTGCTGGATTCGGCTCGCACCTACGGTTACGAGCTGGTCATGCCCCCCTTGCTGGAATACCTGGATTCCCTGCTTACCGGCAGTGGCGAGGCCCTGGACCTGCTGACCTACAAGCTGGTCGACCAGTCCTCCGGCCGCTCGCTGGGCCTGCGTGCCGACTCGACGCCGCAGGTCGCCCGCATCGACGCGCATCTGCTCAACCGCGCCGGCGTCACGCGCCTGTGCTACTGCGGGCCGGTGCTGCACACCCGTCCGAGCGGCCCGCATGCCACGCGCGATCCGCTGCAGTTCGGCGCCGAGATCTACGGCCATTCGGGCCTGGAGGCCGACCTCGAAGTGCTGCAGCTGGCCCTGGCCTGCATGCGCCGCAGCCAGGTCGCCGCGCTCACGCTCGACCTGGCCGACATGCGCATCGTGCGTGCGCTGCTGGCCGGCGTGCCGGTGGACGGGCGCGTGCTGGAGCAGGTCTGCAGCGCACTGTCGGTCAAGGACCGCGAGGGCCTGCGTGAGCTGACTCAGGGTTTCCCCGCCGCCTCGCGCGATGGCCTGCTGGCGCTGCTCGACCTGTATGGCGACGCCGCCATCCTCGACGAAGCCGAGCGCGTGCTGCCCGCCAGCCCGGCGCTCACGCGGGCGCTGCAGGACTTGCGCGCGGTCGCCGAGCTGCTGGCCGGCGAGGCCGGCGTGAGCCTGTCCTTCGATCTGGCCGACCTGCAGGGCTACGGCTACTACAGCGGCATGCGCTTTGCCATCTACGCCGCCGGCGCCAGCGACGCGCTGCTGCGCGGTGGCCGCTACGACGAGGTCGGCGCGGTGTTCGGCCGCAACCGGCCGGCGGCCGGTTTCAGCCTCGACGTCAAGGAACTGGTGCGCGTGGTGCCGCGCCGGCCGCTGCGCGCCGCCGTGCGCGCGCCGTGGGGGCGCGACGCCGCGCTGCTGCAGGCCATCGCGGCGCTGCGGC
>JASGEH010000158.1:0-10618 GCA_047606565.1 Comamonas sp. | reverse complement strand
GTCGCCCGGCAGCCGCCCCAGGCCCAGCTTCGAGAGCAGCGGCCACAGACCGTTGATCAGCACCAGCCCCAGGAAGGTGACGATGAACCAGCGGATCATGGCGCCGCTCCGGCGGCATGGCGCAAGCTGTGGCCGACGAGACGGCGGATGGGCCCCTGGACGCAGCGGGCGTTCATAGCCGGTGCGTGCGGTCGCCATGCGCGAAACCGACCGGCACCCAGTGCGCCGGCGTGCCGCGCGCCAGCGCCAACACCTTGAACAGCTCGCCCATCTCGTGCTCGTGGATCAACCGCTGCGCCATGGCGCGTTGCGGCAGGTCCACCGCGTCCAGGCGCGCGCCGATGCCGCAGTTGATGAGGAAACGCGCCTGGCTGGTGTAGCCTGCCACCGCCAGCCCCGCGTCCTGCGCGGCCAGCGCGAGGCCGGTGAAATCGACGTGGGCGGTGATGTCTTTCTCGCCGACCTCCACCAGCGGGTCGCCGTCGGCGCGGTGCTGGTGGTGGCACATCAGCGTGCCCTGGCTGCGCTGCGGGTGGTAGTACTCGTGTTCGGGAAAGCCGTAGTCGATGAACAGCGCCACGCCGCGCACCAGCCGATCGGCCAGCGTGCGCACGAAGGCCAGCGCCTGCGGGTGGATCTCGGTGAGGTAGTCGTGCGCGCCCTCGGGCTCGACGGGCGGGCGGGCCTCGGTGGGCCGATCTTCCCAGGCCAGGGTGATCGGTGCCGTGGCAGCGGCCGGGTCCGCGCCCATGCCCACGCCTGCACCCACCTCCACGCGCACGCCGCGCTCGCGCCAGACGCCCGCCTGCCGCGCCAACAGCTTGACCGGCATGGCGTCGAGCACCTCGTTGCCGATCACCACGCCTTCGATGCACTCGGGCAGTTGGTCCGCCCATTCGACCCGCACCGCACCCGCCGCCATCACCTCGGCCAGGGCCGCGCGCTGGCGTTCACGCAGGCTGGCCGAAAGCTCGACGATGACGTAGCGGCGCGGCGCTCCCGGCTGGCCGGCCAGGCCCGCGAGCAACTGGCGCGCCAGCGCGCCGCTGCCGGCGCCGAACTCCCAAACCTCGGCTGTCCCGCTGGCGGCCAGCGCATCGGCCACCTGCACGGCCAGCGTGGCGCCGAACAGCGGCGACAGCTCGGGCGCGGTCACGAAGTCGCTGCCCTGCGGCGATTGCGGCGAGGGCGGCAACAGGCCGAACTTGGGCCGCTGGCCCGCGTAATAGCCCAGGCCCGGCGCATACAGTGCCAGCGCCATGAAGCGGTCGAACGGCAGCCAACCGCCCTCGGCCCGCGCCGCACGCGCCAGCAGACGCAACAACGGCGTGGCTTGCGGCAGCAGGCCGGCGCCGGCGACAGCCGGGGGCTTGGGTAAAATCGGGCGCTGTTCCATGCGGTCGTCTCGGAGTCGTTGGCAGTCTTTGGTTGGCAGTTTTTGGCCGTCTTCCCGCGCTTTCGGCGACCTGCCTGCGGGATGCCAGCGCCAGTGCCAGGGGGTTGGGCGCGACCGCCGATTGTCGCCCATCGCCCGCCCGCCGCGCGTGTCCGGCCACACCGCTGCGGCCCGCATGCCTTTCCTTTTCTTTCCCGCCCACCGCCTCACCCATGACCGACCGCCCCGTTGCCCTCGTGACCGGCGCCGCCCGCCGGCTCGGCCGTGAAATCTCGCTGACGCTGGCCGAACGCGGCTGGGCCGTCGCCGTGCACTACGCCACCTCGGGCACACAGGCCGTCACCACCGCCAGCGACTGCAGCGTGCGCAGCGCCGCGCACACCCCGCTGGCCGAGGGCCTGGACGCGCTGCAACTGGCCGCCACCTTCGAGGCCGACCTGGCCGACGAGGCCTCCACGCGGGCCCTGGTGCCGCAGGTGGTCGCGCATTTCGGCCGGCTCGACGCCGTCATCAACAGCGCCTCGGTGTTCGAGCACGACGACGCCGCCAGCTTCAGCCACGCCCACATGGCGCGCCACTGGCAGACCAACACCGCCGCGCCCATTCTGCTGGCCCAGGCGCTGGCCGCGCACCTGCGCGAACGCGCCACGCTGGGCGAGGCCGTGCCCGAGGCCGGACGGGCCTGCGTGGTCAACCTGCTCGACCAGAAGCTGTGGAACCCCAACCCGGATTTCCTGAGCTACACCCTCTCCAAGGCCGCGCTCGAAGCCGCCACCACGCTGCTGGCCCAGGCACTGGCGCCCACCCTGCGCGTGGTCGGCGTGGCCCCGGGCCTGACCCTGCCCAGCCCCAGCATGAGCACGCCCGGGCACTTCGAGGCCCTGCACCGCCTGTCGCCGCTGGGCCGCTCCTCCAGCCCCGCCGACGTCGCCGACGCGGTCGCCTTCGCCGTGCGCAACAAGGCCATCACCGGCACCACGCTGCTGGTCGACGGCGGCCAGCACCTGATGAAGTTCGAACGCGACTTCTCGCACATGCCGCCGGCCGCCGCGTCCGACCCCACACCCTTCGCCACCCCCGCCTCCCCCGCCCCCACGAACGAAAGCCCCGCACCATGAGCAAAGGCACCCAGATCCTCACCCTCTGCGGCTTGCGCTTCGACGCCAACCTCGGCATCCTCGACCACGAGAAGACGACGCCGCAGCCGATCCAGGTCGATGCCGAGATCAACCTCGGCACCCAGCCGCTGCGCCCCAGCGACGACGACATCACGCATGTGCTGGACTACCGCAAGGTGCGCCAGATCATCATCGACGAGTGCACGGCGGTGCACGTCAACCTGCTCGAATCGCTGATCGGCAAGGTCGCGCACCGGCTCATGCAACTGCCCGGCGTGGTCGGCGTGCGCGTGAAAATCGCCAAGCTCGAGATCTTTGCCGACTGCGAAGTCGCCATCCGCATCGAATCCGGCCAGTGGTAAAGCCGCCCGGGCCCGCCACCCCTCCCCCACCCGCAAGCACGACCCCAAGATGACGACCGCCCCCACCGCCTGGACCCTCGAAGAAACCGACGACCTCGCCCTCGCCGACGCGCCCGATGCCCCCAACGCCGCGCAAGGCCCGGAGGCCCGCGACGCCGGCAGCCGCAGCGACAGCAAGAGCGACAACGACAGCGCCGCGCGCCAGCGCAAGATCGCCTTCGAGAACCGCAAGCTCGAAAAACGCCTGTGCCGCCAGGTCGGCCAGGCCATCGTCGACTTCAACATGATCGAGGACGGTGACAAGGTGATGGTCTGCGTCTCCGGCGGCAAGGACAGCTACGGCCTGCTCGACATCCTGATGAAGCTGCGCCAGCGCGCGCCCATCCGCTTCGACATCGTCGCCGTCAACCTCGACCAGAAACAGCCCGGCTTCCCGGCCGACGTGCTGCCGCGCTACCTCGAATCGGTGGGCGTGCCCTTCCACATCGAGACCCAGGACACCTATTCCATCGTCAAACAGAAGGTGCCCGAGGGCAAGACCATGTGCAGCCTGTGCAGCCGGCTGCGCCGCGGCATCCTCTACCGCGTGGCCAGCGAGCTGGGCGCCACCAAGGTCGCGCTCGGTCACCACCGCGACGACATGCTGCAGACGCTGTTCCTCAACATGTTCTTCGGCGGCAAGTTGAAGGGCATGCCACCCAAGCTGGCCAGCGACAACGGCGAGCACATGATCATCCGCCCGCTGGCCTACGTCAACGAGAAGGACCTGATCCGCTGGGCCCAGGTGCGCGACTACCCCATCATCCCCTGCACGCTGTGCGGCAGCCAGGAGAACCTGCAGCGCAAGCAGGTCGGCAACATGCTGCGCGAATGGGACCGGCAATTCCCCGGCCGCATCGACAACATGCTGACCGCGCTGCAGAACGTGGTGCCCTCGCACCTCATGGACCGCAGCCTGCACGACTTCGCCAGCCTCAAGACCACCGGCCGCGCCGACCCGCAAGGCGACAAGGCCTTCGACCCCGAGAGCTTCGAGACCCCGGCTCCGGCGTCCGGCCTGCCCGCCATCCCGGTGCTCAAGCTCTGACGTGCCGGACAATCGCCCGATGAACTTCACCCGACTGATCGCCATTCGCCACGGCGAGACCGCCTGGAACGTCGACACCCGCATCCAGGGCCATCTCGACATCCCGCTCAACGACACCGGCCTGTGGCAGGCCGCCCAGGCGGGGCAGGCGCTGGCGCACGAGGACATCCAGGCCATCTACGCCAGCGACCTCCAGCGTGCTGCCCAAACCGCGCAAGCCATCGCCCGGCCGCACGCCACCTTGCAGGTGCAGCCCGAGCCCGGCCTGCGCGAGCGCGGCTTCGGCCATTTCGAGGGCAAGACCTACGCCCAGATCCAGGCCGAGTGGCCCGAGGAATCGGTGCGCTGGCGCAAGCGCGACCCGCACTTCGACCCGCCCGGCGGCGGCGAATCACTGGTCACCTTCGGCACGCGCATCATCGAGACCGTCGACCGCATCGCCGCGCGGCATGCCGGCGGGCAGATCGTGCTGGTCGCCCACGGCGGCGTCATGGACGTGCTCTACCGCGCCGCCACCCGGCTCGACGTGCAGGCCCCGCGCAGCTGGCACCTGGGCAACGCCGCCATCAACCGCCTGCTCTGGACCCCCGACGGCCTGAGCCTGGTCGGTTGGGCCGACACCCGCCACCTGGAAGACGGCGCACGCGACGAGACCTCGGCCTGAGCCTGAGCCTGAGCCGTCCCTGTCTTTTCTCTTTTCGTGAGACGCGGCGGGCGAGTCAACCGTGGCCCGCCGGCAGCAGCGCCGCCAGCGCTTCGGCCACCGGCGCGTCGAGCTTGAAGTCCAGCAGCGCGTCGGCGCGCGTGCGGCCGTGGTTGACGGCGGCCAGCGTCTGGCCCGCCGCGTGCGCGGCCACCGCGTAGCGGTAGCTCGATTGCACCATCAGCGACGAGCCCAGCACCAGCAGGCCGTCGCAGGCCGCCAGCGCCTGGCCGGCGGCGTGGTGGCGCTCGGGCGGCACGGTTTCGCCGTAGAACACCACGTCGGGCTTGAGGATGCCGCCGCACAGCGCGCACGACGGCACCACGAAGCTGGCGAAGTCGCGGCCCTCCAGGTCGGCGTCGCCATCGGGCGCCATGCCGGCGGTGAGCGCGGCCCAGGCCGGGTTGAGGCCGACCAGTTCGTGCTGCAGGTCGGCGCGCCGCGACAACTGACCGCAGCCCATGCAGCGCACCCGCGCCAGGCCGCCGTGCAGTTCCAGCACGCGCTGGCTGCCGGCGGCCTGGTGCAGGCCGTCGACGTTCTGCGTCACCAGCAGCCCGATGCGCCCCTGCGCCTCCAGCCGCGCCAGGGCATGGTGCGCCGCGTTGGGCCCGGCCTGGCCGAAAAAGCGCCAGCCCACCAGGCTGCGTGCCCAGTAGCGCGCGCGCACCAGCGGCTCGCGCATGAAGGGACCGTACTGGATCGGCGCCGGCCGCTTCCAGCCGCCTTCGCGGTCGCGGTAGTCGGGAATGCCGGAATCGGTGCTCACGCCCGCGCCGGTCAGCACCAGCCAGCGCGCGCAGCGGGCGAAGACGGCGGGCCACTCGGCCCAGGCCGGTGTCTGCGGATCGGGAGGATGGCCGTCGTCGCCCATGCTCGGCCGTGCTTCAGGCCGGCGCCGCCAGCAGGCGCTCGATGGCCATGCCCGCGAAGAAGCCCAGCGCGGCAAGGATGGTCCACTTGAGCACCAGCAGCCCGAGCCGCTTGTAGCGCGGCTGGCCGGTGGCAGCAAAGGCCACGAACAGGCCGACCATCAGCGCCAGCAACAGCAGGATGAGGACGCGGAAAACGGCCATGGGCGGCGCCCCTGCAGTGGCGGCCTTACCAGGCGCGCGCCAGCTGCACGAAGCCGCGCGGCGCGCGCGCGGCGTCCTTGAAGGTCACCACCTCGTAGGCGTCCGGCTCGGCCAGCAGCGCGCGCAACAACTGGTTGTTGAGGCCGTGGCCAGAGCGGAAGGCGCTGTAGGCGGCCAGCAGCGGCCGGCCCACGCAGTACAGGTCGCCAATGGCGTCGAGCATCTTGTGCTTGACGAACTCGTCGTCGTAGCGCAGCCCCTCGGCGTTGAGCACCTTGTAGTCGTCCATCACGATGGCGTTGTCCAGCCCGCCGCCCAGCGCCAGGCCGTGGGTGCGCAGCATCTCCACGTCTTTCGTGAAACCGAAGGTGCGCGCGCGCGCGATGTCGCGCGTGTAGTTGCCCTCCGACAGGTCGAACTCGACGCTCTGGCCGGTGGAGTCGACCGCCGGGTGGTGGAAGTCGATCTCGAAGCGCAGCTTGTAGCCGTGGTAGGGCTCCAGGCGCGCCCACTTCAGGCTGGCGCCCTCGCCTTCGCGCACCTCGACCGGGCGCAACACGCGGATGAAGCGCTTGGGCGCGTTCTGCAGCTCGATGCCCGCGCTTTGCAGCAGGAAGACGAAGGCCGCCGCCGAGCCGTCGAGGATGGGCACCTCGTCGGCCGTGATGTCCACGTACAGGTTGTCGATGCCCAGGCCGGCGAAGGCCGACATCAGGTGCTCGGTGGTCTGTACCTTGGCCGCGCCCACCGTCACCGTGGTGGCCATGCGGGTGTCGGTCACCGCCAGCGCCGTCACGGGGATGTCGACCGGCACCGGCAGGTCGACGCGGCGGAACACGATGCCGGTGTCGGGCTGCGCCGGGCGCAGCGTGATCTCGACACGCTGGCCGCTGTGCAGGCCGACGCCGACGGCGCGGGTGAGGGTCTTGAGGGTACGTTGTTGCAGCACGGACGGATTTTAATCGAGGCGGTGGGGACGACCGGGGGCCGAAAAAGACCAGGGCCGGACGCCATATTGGAGCAGCAAAACCGCTGTTCCGTTCGGCGTCCGGCCCTAATGCGCTCATAGGCCCAGGCTAAGAAGTGCTCGAAGCAAGGGCCCGGGCGCTCCGGGGCGGTGTCCCGCTTCAGTCGGCCTGGCGGCGCAGGAAGGCCGGGATCTCGAAGTCCTCCATGCCGCCCGACGACAGCGCGTCGACCTTGGCGGCGGCCTGCGTGCGGTTGGTGCGCCAGACGCTGGGCACGGCGGAGTTGGCGTAGTCGGCCTGCTGGATGCCGGCCGGCGCGTGGCCGCCGTAGGCGCCCACGGGCATGCCGTCGGTGCCGGTGCCGCGCAGCACTTCGAGCACCGGCTGCTGGCGGCGCACCTGGCCGCGGCTCAGGCCGGTGGCCACCACGGTGACGCGGATCTGGTCGCCCAGGCTGTCGTCGTAGGCGGTGCCGTAGATGACGTGCGCTTCGGAAGAAGCGTAGGCGCGGATGGTGTTCATCGCCAGCTTGGACTCGGAGAGCTTGAGCGAGCCCTTGGCCGCCGAGATCAGCACCAGCACGCCCTTGGCGCCCGACAGGTCGATGCCCTCCAGCAGCGGGCAGGCGACGGCCTGCTCGGCGGCGATGCGGGCGCGGTCCGGGCCTTCGGCCACGGCGGTGCCCATCATGGCCTTGCCGGGTTCGCCCATGACGGTGCGCACGTCCTCGAAGTCGACGTTGACGTGGCCCGGCACGTTGATGATCTCGGCGATGCCGCCGACGGCGTTCTTGAGCACGTCATTGGCCTGCGCGAAGGCTTCGTCCTGCGTGATGTCGTCGCCCAGCACGTCGAGCAGCTTCTCGTTGAGCACCACGATCAGCGAGTCGACGTTGGCTTCCAGCTCCTGCAGGCCGTGGTCGGCGTTGACCATGCGGCGACCGCCCTCCCAATCGAAGGGCTTGGTCACCACGCCCACCGTCAGGATGCCCATTTCCTTGGCCACCTTGGCGATGACCGGGGCCGCGCCGGTGCCGGTGCCGCCGCCCATGCCGGCGGTGATGAACAGCATGTGCGCGCCGGCGATGGCGTTGCGGATGTCGTCCTCGGCGGCCAGCGCGGCCTCACGGCCCTTGTCGGGCTTGCTGCCGGCGCCCAGGCCGTTGGTGCCGAGCTGGATGAGCTTGTGGGCCGACGAGCGCGTGAGCGCCTGCGCGTCGGTGTTGGCGCAGACGAATTCAACCCCCTGCACCTTGGTCTCGATCATGTGCTCGACGGCGTTGCCGCCGCCGCCGCCCACGCCGATCACCTTGATCTGGGTCCCTTGGTTGAATTCTTCGACTTCAATCATTTCGATAGGCATGCTGGTTCTCCTGAAAGTGGTGTGCTGCTGCTGCGATGTCCTGAACTGAAAACACGGGTGATGACCTGTCCTACCCTTCTCGGCCCCAGGCCGGCGGACGGCGGTCTGGGGCGATCGGCGGGCGGTGCCAGCGGCCTTCGTCGCCACCGGCCTCTGCCGCGCCATGGGGGATGGCTCCTGCTCCTGGATGCGTGGCGCCGCGCGCCCACCCACGCCCTGCCCACCCCCGGGCGGGCCGAGGGAAACGGGGACGATCCCGGCGTTTCCCTGAGAAGGCGTTGGCGGCGCATGGTTCCGTGATTTCCGGGTTAGTTAGAAAGTGCGACCGAACCAGTCTTTCAACTGGCCGAAGATGTTCTGCACCGGCGTCGCCTTCTGCGCTACCTTGTGGCCGCGCAGGCGGCTCAGGCGGGCCTCTTCCATCAGCCCCATGACGGTGGCCGCGCGCGGCTGCGCCACCATGTCCGACAGCGCCTTGGCGTACTGCGGCATGCCACGGCGCACCGGCTTGAGGAAGATGTCCTCGCCCAGTTCCACCATGCCCGGCATGACCGCGCTGCCGCCGGTGATGACGATGCCCGAGGACAGCATTTCCTCGTAGCCCGACTCGCGGATGACCTGCTGGACCAGCGAATAGATTTCCTCGACGCGCGGCTCGATGACGCCGGCGAGCACCTGGCGGCTGAGCATGCGCGGGCCACGGTCGCCCAGCCCGGGCACCTCGACCTGGGTCTCGGGGTCGGCCAGCAGCTGCTTGGCGCAACCGTGGTCGACCTTGATGTCCTCGGCGTCCTTGGTCGGTGTGCGCAGCGCCATCGCGATGTCGCTGGTGATGAGGTCGCCGGCGATCGGGATCACCGAGGTGTAGCGGATCGCGCCGCCCGAGAACACCGCCACGTCGGTGGTGCCGGCGCCGATGTCCACCAGCGCCACGCCCAGCTCCATCTCGTCTTCGGTCAGCACCGACAGGCTGGAGGCGAGCGGATTGAGCATCAGCTGGTCCACGTCCAGGCCGCAGCGGCGCACGCACTTGATGATGTTCTCGGCCGCGCTCTGCGCGCCGGTGACGATGTGCACCTTGGCCTCCAGGCGGATGCCGCTCATGCCGATGGGCTCGCGCACGTCCTGGCCGTCGATCACGAACTCCTGCGGCTCGACCAGCAGCAGCCGCTGGTCGGTGGAGATGTTGATGGCCTTGGCGGTCTCGACCACGCGCGCGACGTCGGCGGCGCTGACCTCGCGGTCCTTGATCGCCACCATGCCGCTGGAGTTGATGCCGCGGATGTGGCTGCCGGTGATGCCAGTGTAGACGCGCGTGATCTTGCAGTCGGCCATCAGCTCGGCCTCCTTGAGCGCCTGCTGGATGCTGGCCACCGTGGCGTCGATGTTGACCACCACGCCGCGCTTCAAGCCATTGCTGGGCGCCACGCCCAGGCCCACCAGCTTGAGTTCACCGGCCGGCAGGATCTCGGCGACGACCGCCATGATCTTGCTGGTGCCGATGTCCAGTCCCACCACGATGTCCTTGTAATCTTTTGCCATGTGTGTTGCTTCCGCTTGATTTGCTGTTCGACTGTCCCGCTAGCGCCGCGCCGGCGCCCGGCCGCCGCCGCTGCCATCGGTGGTCACGCCCACCCACTTGACCGCATAGCCATCGGCATAGCGCAGGTCCGCCGTCTCGATGTGTTCCGACCGCGTGCGCCCGTACTTGGCGCCGGCCTGGGCATAGGTCTCGACGAAGCGCTGCACGCGCGCGCGGATCTGTTCGTCCGTGCCTCGCCCGATGTCGATGCGCGCGCCGCTGGCCAGAGTGGCATGCCAGCCGCCGTGCACCGACAGCGCCAGCGCATGCATCGGCTGGCCCAGACCCTCGCGCAGCAGCGGCGCCAGCATCTGCGCCATGCGCAGCACCTCGGCAGCGGTGCCGGGCGGGCCGTCGAGCTGCAGCAAGTCCTCGTCCTCGACGTCGGCGCGGCTGGCCTCGAACACTTCGCCGTGGCTGTTGACCAGCGTGGACTGGTCGGCCGGCCCCCAGTAGGCGACGGCCTGATGCTCCTGCAGCACCACCTCCAGCTCGTTGGGGAAAGCGCGGCGCACCAGCGCCTGGCGCACCCACGGCAAGTCCTCGAACAGTTGGCGCGCCTGCGCCAGGTCCAGCGTGAAGAAGTTGCCGCCCAGGCGGCTGGCGATCTGCGCATGCACGGCGGCCGCGTTCTGCCGCTCCACATCGCCGCGCAACACCACGTCGCGCAGCGCGAACACCGGCTGACGCACCACCCAGCTGGCGGCCGCGCCCACGCACAGCAGCGCCGCCGCGGCGAACAGCAGCGAGGCCAGCCCGTTCATGAAACGAACGTCGAAGGGCTGCGGCTGGGGCGGCCAGGTCCGGCTCACGGCGCGTCCTCCCGCTTTGGCAAGACCTGGTCGAGTGCGGCGCTGGCCAGCAGCTCGACGCACAGCGTCTCGTAGTCGATGCCCGCCGCGCGCGCCGACATCGGCACCAGCGAATGGCCGGTCATGCCCGGCGAGGTGTTGATCTCCAGCAG
>JASGEH010000157.1:0-22030 GCA_047606565.1 Comamonas sp. | reverse complement strand
CCGCGCCCGTGGCCGCCGCGCCAGCCGCCGCCGCGGTGGCGCCCGCCCCGGCCGTCGAAACCGGCCATGCCGTGCAGTCGCCCATGGTCGGCACGTTCTACCGCGCTTCCAGCCCGGGCTCCAAGCCTTTCGTCGAGGTTGGCGACACCATCAAGGAAGGCGACACCGTCTGCATCATCGAGGCCATGAAGATCCTCAACGAGATCGAGGCCGACAAGTCCGGCACCGTGACCAAGATCCTGGTCGACAACGGCCAGGCCGTCGAGTACGGCCAGCCGCTGTTCATCATCGAATAAGCCTGGCCCGGGCAGCGCGCGCCAGCGGCCGCGCGGCCCGGCCGGTGTCCTGATCCGGCGGCCCTGGTGCGGTTTCCCCTGCAGCCCAACGCGCAACCTCAGCTATGTTCAAGAAAATTTTGATTGCCAATCGCGGCGAGATCGCGTTGCGTATCCAGCGTGCCTGCCGCGAACTCGGCGTCAAGGCCGTGATGGTCTATTCCGAGGCCGATCGCGACGCCAAATACGTGAAGCTGGCCGACGAGGCCGTCTGCATCGGGCCGGCGCCGTCGCCGCAAAGCTACCTCAACATGCCGGCCATCATTTCGGCGGCCGAGGTCACCGATGCCGAGGCCATTCACCCCGGCTACGGCTTCCTTTCGGAGAACGCCAACTTCGCCGAGCGCGTCGAGAAAAGCGGCTTCACCTTCATCGGCCCGACCCCTGAGTCGATTCGCATCATGGGTGACAAGGTCTCGGCCAAGCAGGCCATGATCAAGGCCGGCGTGCCCTGCGTGCCCGGCTCCGACGGCGCGCTGCCGGACAGCCCGGCCGAGATCCGCCGCATCGCCAAGGCCGTGGGTTACCCGGTCATCATCAAGGCCGCCGGCGGCGGTGGCGGGCGCGGCATGCGCGTGGTGCACACCGAGGCCGCGCTGGTCAACGCCGTGCAGATGACCAAGGCCGAGGCCCAGGCTGCCTTCGGCAACCCGGAGGTCTACATGGAGAAATTCCTGCAGAACCCCCGGCACATCGAAATCCAGGTGCTGGCCGACACCCACCGCAACGCGGTCTACCTGGGCGAGCGCGACTGCTCCATGCAGCGCCGCCACCAGAAGGTGATCGAGGAAGCGCCCGCGCCCGGCATCCCGCGCAAGCTGGTCGAGAAGATCGGCGAGCGCTGCGCTGCCGCCTGCAAGCGCATCGGCTACCGCGGCGCCGGCACCTTCGAGTTCCTGTACGAGGACGGCGAGTTCTACTTCATCGAGATGAACACCCGCGTGCAGGTCGAGCACCCGGTCACCGAGCTGATCACCGGCATCGACATCGTCAAGAACCAGATCCTGATCGCCGCCGGCGAGAAGCTGGCTTTCTCGCAACGCCAGGTGCAGTTGCGCGGCCACGCCATCGAATGCCGCATCAACGCCGAGGATCCGTACAAGTTCACGCCCTCGCCCGGCCGCATCACCACCTGGCACGCGCCCGGTGGCCCCGGCGTGCGCGTCGACTCGCACATCTACACCAACTACTTCGTGCCGCCCAACTATGATTCGATGGTCGGCAAGCTGATCGTCCATGGCGACACCCGCGACGAGGCTCTGGCGCGCATGCGCACGGCGCTGGGCGAGACGGTGGTCGAGGGTATCCTCACCAACATCCCGCTGCACCGCGAGCTGATGGTCGATGCCAGCTTCTGCGCCGGCGGCACCAACATCCATTACCTCGAACACTGGATGGAAAGCCGCAAGCGCTGACCGCCTCGTTTTTGAACCGAATGGCCCGATGCCCGGCCGGGGGAAAGTCCCTGGCAGGAGCCCGGGCCTTCTGCCTTTCCTGACCGCCGCCGGCTGCGCCGGGGGCGGCTGACCCGCACGCCGCGCCGTGCATTGGAGTGAAGCATGTTTGAACTGCGCCTGCTGTGTCCCGAGGACCGCGTGGAACTGGTGAGCGACGCGCTCGACGCGCTCGACGCGCTCAGCGTCTCGGTCGAGGACGCCGACGCCCACACCGAGGTCGAGCAGGCGCTGTTCGGCGAGCCCGGCCTGCCGCCGCCCAAGGAAGGCTGGCAGCGCTCGCGTGTGCTGGCGCTGTTTTCCACCCAGGCCGCCGCGTTGGAGGCCGCGCAACTGCTGCAGGTGCAGGACTTCTTCGGCGACTGCGAGATCCAGGGCGTGGGCGAAGTGCCCGCGCAGGACTGGGTGCGGCTGACGCAGTCGCAGTTCGCGCCGGTCGAGATCACCCCCGATTTCTGGATCGTGCCGAGCTGGCACGAGCCGCCCGCCCAGGCGCGCCAGGTCATCCGCCTCGACCCCGGTCTGGCCTTCGGCACCGGCACCCACCCGACCACCCGCATGTGCCTGGGCTGGATCGCCCGCCACGGCCTGGACGGCCAGCGCGTGCTGGACTACGGCTGCGGCTCGGGCATCCTGGCCATCGGCGCGGCCAAGTACGGCGCCGCCGAGATCGATGCGGTCGACATCGACCCAGCGGCGGTCGAGGCCACCGTGGCCAACGCGCAGGCCAACCACGTCACCCTGAAAGCCGCCTTGCCCGACGCCGCCCAGGGCCAGTACCAGACCGTGCTGGCCAACATCCTGGCGACGCCGCTCAAGCTGCTGGCGCCCTTGCTGTGCAGCCACGTCGCGCCCGGCGGGCGGCTGGTGCTGGCCGGCATCCTGGCGCGCCAGGCCGACGAACTGAAAGAAGCCTACGCTGCCTATCTGCCGCTGGAAGTCAGCGACAGCCAGGACGGCTGGATCCTGATGACCGGCCGCAAGCCGGGCGCTTGATGCCGAAGGACACATCCGCGTTGCTGAGCACGCGCTGCCCGCACTGCGGCACGCGGTTCGAGGTGACGGCCGAGCAACTGCGCGTGGCCGACGGCTGGGTGCGCTGCGGCCAGTGCCAGCAGGCCTTCGTGGCCGAGGCCGATGCGCTGCCGGTGCTGCAGCCCGCCCATTCCGCCCATTCCGCCCGTGCCCCGGGCCGCATCCCGCCCGCGCAGGCTGCCGACGGCGAGGCCTTGGACGATCTGCCGGACGAGCTGGACGACGCGCCGCAGGACGTGTCGGAACGGTCAGCCCAGCGGCCGCCGCCCGCGCCGGTGATGCCGGACTGGCTGGCTGGCATCAGCCTCGACCTCGATGACGCGGCCGCGCCCGCGCCCGCGCAAGCCTTGCCGACTCCGGCGACACGCAGCGCACCGCAAGCCGCCCAGGATGTGCCGGCCGCCCCGCAGCCGCTGGCTGTCCAGGCTGCCCCGGCTTCGTCCAACGCGCCGGCCGGGCTGCCGCACACGCCGGAACCCCCCGCGCCACTGCCCCCGTTGCTGATCGCGCGCGCCAGCGAGACGCTGCCCGAAACCGTGCCGCCGCACGCCGAGGCCCGCCGTGATCGGCGTGATCCGGCCACCCCCACCGCGCCGCCGCGCCGCCGCACGGGCTTGCGCGTGGCGATGGCCGTGGCGGGCGTGCTGCTGCTGGCTGTGCTGGCCGCCCTGGCGGTCCTCAGATCCTGACCTTGTCGCATCGTCGTGCATGCGCAACGGCGGCGCCGGCCCCGGCGCCCAGCGCCCGAGGCCAGTTGCACAATCAACCTTCCATTTCCGCCCCGCAGACCATGCCCCATCTCTCCGTCCACGACTACCTCCGCGCCCACATCCGCACGGTGCCCGACTGGCCCGCGCCGGGTGTGCAGTTCCGCGACATCACGCCGCTGCTGCAGGACCCCAAGGTCTTCCGCGTCCTGATCGACGCCTTCCTGCACCGCTACATGGACCGCGGCATGCGCCCGGACGTGGTGGCCGGGCTGGATGCGCGCGGCTTCATCCTGGGCGCGGTGATCGCCTATGAGCTGGGGGTGGGCTTCGTGCCGATCCGCAAGAAGGGCAAGCTGCCCTTCACCACGGTGCAGGAAACCTACGAGCTGGAGTACGGCAGCGCCACGGTGGAGCTGCATTCGGACGCCGTCAAGCCCGGCGACCGCGTGTTGCTGGTCGACGACCTGATCGCCACCGGCGGCACTATGATGGCGGGCAAGAAGCTGCTCGAACGCCTGGGCGCCACCGTCACCGAGGGCGCGGCCATCATCGACCTGCCCGAGTTGGGCGGCTCGCAGCGCATCAGGGACAGCGGCATGCCGCTGTTCACCCTGCTGGACTTCGCCGGGCATTGAGCGCCGCGTCAGGCGCTCAGAAGCTGTAGCCGGCCACGAGGTAGGTGCCCCAGCCGGTCGAGCGCACGCGGAACGACCCGTCGCCGTAGTCCAGTGTGGCGCCGTCCTGCCAGTGCCCGCCGTTGTGGAAGTAGCGCTCGACCAGCGAGAAATGCCAGTGGGTGTAGTTGAGCGAGAGGACGTGGCTGGAGGCGATGGAGTTGCTGGAGCGGGAGTCGCCGTCGAGCTTGCGCAACTTGGAGCCAAAGTCGAAGTCGGTGAAGCCGATGTAGCTCAGGCTGCCGCCCAGCACCGAGGCCAGCGGGTAGAAATACTTGATCTTGACGCGGTAGCCATCCCAGCGGTTTTCATTGCCGGCGCCGTAGTTTTCCCACTGGTATTTGGCGTAGACGTTGGCCGACAGGGTGAGCTTGGTGCCGGTGTCGATGTCGGTGCCCAGCCCCATGAACCAGGTGTTCTGGCGCGAGGCCTTGTTCGGGCCCAGGTCGAACACGTAATCGTTGGCGAAGTACCACTCCTTGAAGACGCTCGAGCTCAGGTTCAGGCCGGTGATCTTGCTCAGGGAGACACGCGGTTCGACCTCCACGAACAGCGGCGAGCCCTGGTCCCAGACCCCGGAGTCATGCGTACTGCCGGTGCCGAAGGTCTTGGGAATGTCGACGTAGCCGTAGAAGTCCAGCCAGTCCGTGCGGGCGTAGGCTTCGTATTCGAGGTAGAGGTCGCTGTTGAGGTAGGGCCCGAAGCGGGTCTGGTGGCTGGCGACGACGTTGACGCTCTGGTGCCACCAGTCCGACAGATAGGGCTGCGCGGTGGCTTCGGTGGACTGGGCTTGCGCGGTGGCGGCCGTCAGGGCCAGCAGGGCGTTCAGGAGGGCGAGGCGAAACGGCTTTTTCATGGTTTGCGAGCGGTCAGGTGTTGTAAAGAGTTTTCGTTGGCAAACGTTTGCGAAAACGAATGGCAGAAAATTAGCAATACCTGTGCCATCTCTACGTGCCGTGCCGTGCCGGCGTCGGCTCAGGCGGCTGGACGCTGTGCGCGGATCTCCCGCAGCCGTTCCTGCAGGTAGTCGTGCGCGCTGATGTCGTCGAACTGCTTGGGATGCACCGCGTCGATGCAGCTGGGCAGGCAGCTCAGGTCCATTTCGGGGCGCGGGTGCAGGAAGAAGGGCACGGAATAGCGCGAGGTGCCCCACAGTTCGCGCGGTGGGTTGACGACGCGGTGGGTGGTGGAGACCAGGCGCCGGTTGGTCAGGCGCTGCAGCATGTCGCCCACGTTGAGCGTGAGGTAGCCGGGCGGTGCCATGATGGGCAGCCACTGGCCGTCGCGGGTGCGGACTTCCAGGCCCTGGGCCGAGGCGCCCATGAGCAGGGTGATGAGGTTGATGTCCTCGTGCGCGGCGGCGCGCACGGCGCTGTCGGGCTCGTGGGTGATGGGTGGGTAGTGGATGGCGCGCAGGATGCTCAGGCCGCCCTGGATGTGGGTGTCGAAGAAGTCCTCGGGCAGGTCCAGGTAGAGCGAGATGGCGCGCAGCAGGTCGCGGCCAGTCGATTCGAGCGCGGCGTAGCTGCTGAGCAGCACGGGGGTGAAGTGCGGGCGTTCGGCGACCTCGACGTTGGGCGGCTGGGCCGCGTGCAGCGGATCGCTGGCGGCGTGGGTCTGGCCGTGCTGCCAGAACTCCTTCATGTCGGCGACTTTCTCGCTGCGGGCTTTCTCGGCGCCGTAGGCGCTGTAGCCGCGCTGGCCCTTGATGCCCGGGATTTCGTAGCGCCGCTTGGCGGCTTCGGGCAGTGCGAAGAAGGCCTGGACTTCGTCGAACAGGCGGGTTTGCAGCGCGTCGTCGAGGTCGTGCCCGGTGACGGCGGCGAAGCCGATGCGGGAGAAGGAATCGCCCAGGGCCTGCACGAAGCGCTGGCGGCGCGCCGGGTCGGCGCTGCGGAAGTCGGCCAGATCGACGCTGGCGATGGGAAGCGGTTGGGCCATGGGCGGGTTTTCCGTGGGGGATGGGGGTGGTTTGCGTGTGCGGTCAGGGCGCGCGGCGCAGCGTGTCCTCGATCACCTGCAGCACGGCCGGGCCGTCCACGCCGAGGCAGACCTCGACGTTCTCGCGCAGGCCCCAGCCGGGTTCGGCGTAGGGGAAGCCGGCCGGGCCGAACAGGGTCTTGCCCTTGGCGATGCCTTCGGTGACGACTTCGACCTGGCCGCGCTGGGTCTGGAACAGTTCGGGGCGCAGGATCTGCACCACGGTGGCCGGGTCGTGTACCGAGAAGCCGTCGAAGCCGGCGGTGTTGCGGTAGAAGTTGGCGTAGAAGGCGGTGATGTCGGCGACGAAGTTGCCGACCTTGGGCGAGACCGCGCGCAGGGCCTGCATGCGCTGCTCGGGCATGATGGTCTGGTGGGTCACGTCCAGGCCGACCATGACGATGGGCCAGTCGGCGCTGAAGACGGCCTGGGCAGCGTGGGGGTCGTTCCAGATGTTGGCCTCGGCGGCGGGCGAGACGTTGCCGCCGCGCCGCACGGCGCCGCCCATCAGCACCACTTGCTTGACCTTGCCGGCGATCTCGGGGCACAGGCGCAGCGCCAGCGCGATGTTGGTCAGCGGGCCCAGCGGCACCAGCGTGATCTCGCCGGGCCGGGCGTTGATCTGGTCGACGATGAACTGCGCGGCGCTGCTGTCCACCGGCGCGAAGTCGGCCGGGTAGTCGAGCGCGATGTCGCCGAAGCCGTTGTGGCCGTGCACGAAGGTGGGGAAGGGGTGGGGCTGCTGCACCAGCGGCAGGGCCGCGCCGCGCGCCACTGGCACCGGCTTGGGCATCAGCGAGACCAGGTAGCCGGCGTTGCGGGTGGCCTGCTCGGCGCTGACGTTGCCGAACACGGTGGTCAGGCCGATCAGCTCGATGTCGGGGCTGTAGGCGGCCACCAGCAGGGCCAGGGCGTCGTCCACGCCGGGGTCGGTGTCGATGATGAGCGCGTGTTTTGTCATGGTTGGAGTCCTCGATGGATGAAAAAGAGAGGGGCGCGGCGGGCTTGCCGCGCATGGCGGGCGGGCGTTTTCAGCGCTCCTTGACGTAGGGGCGGCCCAGCGCCTTGGGCGGGGTGGCCTTGCCGATGAAGCCGGCCAGCAGGATGACGGTCAGCACATAGGGCAGGACCTGGAAGACCTGGGTCGGGATGGTACCCAATCCGGGCAGCGACTGGCCTTGCAGGCGGGCTTCCAGCGCGGTCATCAGACCGAACAGCAGGCAGGCCCAGAGCACCGGCTGCGGCCGCCATTTGCCGAAGATGACGGCGGCCAGCGCGATGTAGCCGCTGCCGGCGGTCATGTCGCGGCCGAAACCGGCGTTCTGCGCGGTCGAGATGTAGGCGCCGGCCGCGCCGCACAGCACGCCGGCGGCCACCAGCGCCAGCAGCCGCACGCCGGCCACGCTGACGCCGGCCGTCTCCAGCGCATTGGGCTCCTCGCCCGCGGCGCGCAGGCGCAGCCCGAAACGGGTCTGCCCGAGCACGAAGGTCAGCAGCGGCACCAGCGCGAAGGCCGCGTAGACCAGCCACGAGTGGCCCGACAGCACGATGCGGTAGAAGTCGCCCAGCACGGGGACCTGCTGCGCCCAGCCCTGCGCGCCGGGCAGGATGATGGGCGTGAAGCGCTGGGCCTCCTCCAGCGGCGGGGTCTGGCCGCCCTGTTCGAACCAGGCCTGGCCCAGCACCATGGTCAGCCCCAGCGCGATGAAGTTCAGCGCCATGCCGGAGACCACCTGGTCGCCGCGGTAGCGGATGGTCGCCAGCCCGTGCAGCAGGGAAAAAGCCACCCCGGCGGCCATGCCCGCGAGCAGGCCCGGCCAGGGCGAGCCGGACAGCCAGGCGACGGCGGCGGCGGCGAAGGCGCCGGCCAGCATCTTGGCTTCGAGGCCGATGTCGACGATGCCCGAGCGTTCGGCCAGGATGCCGCCCATGGCGGCCAGGATGAGAGGGCAGCCCAGCCGGATCGCCGAGGCCAGGGTGTTGAGCAGCAGCAGCCAGAAGTCTTCCATGTCCTTGCTCCTCAGGCTTGCGGCAGCGGGCGGGCCGCGTGTGCGAGATAGCGGCGCTCCAGCGGCGCGCGCACCAGGCGGTCGAGCGCCGCCACGAAGAAGACCACCAGGCCCTGGATGAGCAGCAGCAGCTCCGGGCTGATGCGCGGGAAGTCCAGCTGCAGGTCGGTCGCGCCCTGGCAGAGCGCGCCGAACAGCAGCGCGGCGGCCAGCACACCCAGCGGGTGGTTGCGGCCCATCAGGGCCACGGCGATGCCCAGGAAGCCCATGCCGCCGGTGAAGTTGAGCACCAGCCGGCCTTGCCCGCCGTAGACGTCGTTGACGGCCATCAGGCCGGCCAGCGCGCCGGAGATCAGCATCGCAGTGATGGTCAGCGAGGCCGCCGACAGGCCGGCGTAGCGCGCCGCGCGCGGGCTCTGGCCCAGCAGCCGCAGCGCGTAGCCCAGCCGGGTGCGCCACAGCAGCCACCAGACGGCCGCCGCGCACAGCAGCGCCAGCGGCGTGGCGATGTTCAGGAAGGACGGCTGCAGCGCGATGCCCAGGGGCGCCAGCGCCTCGTGCAGCTTGGGCAGCAGGGCCTGCGGGGCGAAGCCGCGCGTCTCGGTGCTCATGCCGCCGCTGCCGATGGCGCTGACCAGCATGTAGTTGAGCAGGCCGGTGGCGATGTAGTTGAACATGATGGTGGTGACCACCACGTGCGCGCCGCGCCGCGCCTGCAGGTAGCCCGGAATCCAGGCCCACAGCGCGCCGGCGGCGGTGGCGGCCAGCACGGCCACGGCGAACATCGCGGGCGCGCCCAGCCGGCCGTCCAGCCACAGGCAGGCCAGCGCCACGCCCAGGCCGGCGAAGTAGGCCTGGCCCTCGCCGCCGATGTTGAACAGCCCGGCGTGGAAGGCCACCGCCACTGCCAGCCCGGTGAAGGTCAGGCTGGTCGCGTAGTACAGCGTCGAGGCCAGGCCGTAGGTGGGGTCGAGGGCGCCGACCAGCATGGTGCGCAGCGCGTCCAGCGGGCTTTCGCCGACCAGCAGCACCACCAGCGAGGCCACGCCCAGCGCCAGCGCGAGCTGGAGCAGGGGGATCAGCAGCCCGGTCAGCCACCAGGGCAGGCCGCTGGCGTGGCGCGGCGGCGGCGCGGTGGTGGGCGCCGGCGCGGGAGAGGCGGCCGCGGCCGCCGGAGGGGATGAAATCGTGCGGGTCGTCATGGCGTGGCGATGGCAGTGTCGGTATCGGTAGGGGCGCTGCGCGTGTCGGCCGTCATCAGCAGGCCGAGTTCGCGCGCCGAGGCGCTGGCGGCGGGGACGATGCCGGTCACCCGGCCGCCGTTCATGACCATGATGCGGTCGCTCAGGGCCAGGATTTCCTCCAGCTCGACCGACACCAGCAGGATGGCGGTGCCGGCGTCGCGCGCGCGGGCGAGTTCGCCGTAGATGCGTTCGATGGCGCCGATGTCGACGCCGCGTGTGGGCTGGCCGACCAGCATCAGGCGCGGGCGGCGCACCAGCTCGCGCGCCAGCACCAGCTTTTGCTGGTTGCCGCCGGACATGTCGGCGGTGCGCAGCGCCGGCACGGCCGGGCGCACGTCCAGGGCCTCGATCAGCTGCATCGCATGGCGGCGCAGGTGGGCGGGCGAGAGCCAGCCGGCGGGCGCCAGCGCCGGGTCGTCCTGGTAACCCAGGACGGCGGATTCCTGCAGGCTGAAGTCCTTGGCCACGGCCTCGCTCAGCCGGTCTTCCGGCACGTGGGCGCAGCCCAGCGCGCGCAGCTCGGACGGGGCCAGCCAGCGCTGCGTCGAGAAGTCGCGCGGGGCGGCGCCGGTGGCCAGCGTCATCTGCCCGGACGTGGGCTGCAGCAGCCCCGCCAGGGTGCGCAGCAGCTCGGTCTGGCCGTTGCCGGAGACGCCGGCCACGCCCAGGATCTCGCCCGGATGGAGGTCGAAGCTGACGTCGGCCAGCCGCGTGCAGCCGCGCGCGTCGACCAGGCCCAGGCCGCGCACCGACAGCGCCGGCATGGCGCGCGGCGCGTCGGGTGAATCGGGCGAGGCCGGGCGCTTGTCGACCTGCAGCCGCACCGGACGGCCGACCATGAGTTCGGCCAGTTCCTCGCGCCGGGTCTCGGCGGTGCGGCGCTCGGCCACCACGCGGCCGGCGCGCATGACGGTGACGTTGTCGGTCACGTCCATGATCTCCTGCAGCTTGTGCGTGATGATGATGACGGTGACCTGCTGGGCGCGCAGCTCGCGCAGGATGGCGAACAACTGGCCGGCCTCCTGTGGCGTGAGCACGCCGGTGGGCTCGTCGAGGATCAGGATGCGCGCGCCGCGGTAGAGCGCCTTGAGAATTTCCAGCCGCTGCTGCTCGCCCACCGGCATGTCGTCGACTGGCGCGTCGAGGTCGACCAGCAACTGGTAGCGCGCCATCAGCTGCTCCAGGTGCGCGCGGGCGCGGCGGCGCGCCCCGCCCAGCCGCCAGCCGCCCTCGGCGCCGAGCAGGATGTTGTCGAGCGCCGAGAGCGTGCCGACCAGCATGAAGTGCTGGTGCACCATGCCGATGCCGTGCGCGATGGCGGCCGCGCTGTCGCGGATGGCCACGCGCTGGCCGTGCACGCGGATCTCGCCCTCGTCGGCCTGGTAGAAGCCGTAGAGGATGGACATCAACGTGGACTTGCCCGCGCCGTTCTCGCCGACCACGCCATGGATGCTGCCGGCGGCCACCTGCAGATCGACCTGGTCGTTGGCCACGACCGTGCCGAAGCGCTTGGTGATGCCGCGCAGGTCGATGGCGGGGTGGGCGGGAGGGGGCGGAGAGTCGGTGGCAGGCGCAGGCGTCATGGCGTCGGTGCGACCGGGGTCGGGTCGCGGTGAGTGGGGGAGAGGCAAGTCCGGCGGGTGCGGCTCAGTCGCACTTGCCGGTGGCCATGGAATCGGTGACCTTGATCTTGCCATCGATGATGTCCTGGCGGATGGCGTTGACCTTGCGCTCCATCTCGGGCGTCACCAGGGCGCGGTTGTCGGCGTCGAGCGCCCAGTCCACGCCTCTTTCCTTCAGGCCCATGGTGGTGACGCCGCCCGAGACCGCGGTGCTGCCCGCGCTTTGCGTGAAGGCCGTCTGCACCGCCACGTCCACACGCTTGATCATCGAGGTCAGCATGGTGCCCGGGTGCAGGTGGTTCTGGTTGCTGTCGACGCCGATGGCGTATTTGCCCGCGTCCTTGACCGCCTGGTAGACGCCGATGCCGGTGCCGCCGGCGGCCGCGAAGATCACGTCGGCGCCGCGCTCGATCTGCGAGCGCGCCAGCTCGCCGCCCTTGGTCGGGTCGTTCCAGGCCATGGGCGTGGTGCCCGTCATGTTCTGCAGCACGACCACCTTGGGGTTGACGTAGTGCGCGCCCTGTTCGTAGCCGCAGGCGAAGCGGCGGATCAGCGGGATGTCCATGCCGCCCACGAAGCCGATCTTGCCGGTGGCCGACTTCATCGCCGCCAGTGCGCCGACCAGGAAGGAGCCTTCATGGTCGCGGAACACGTAGGAGCGCACATTGGGCTGGTCCACGGTGCTGTCGATGATGTAGAACTGGGTCTTGGGGAACTGCGGCGCCACCTTGTCCAGTGCCGTCGCGCCGGTGTAGCCGATGCTCACCACCGGATTGCCGCCACGCTGGGCCAGGCGTTGCAGGGCCTGCTCGCGCTGGGACTCGTTGGTCAGCGAGAACTCGGTGTAGCGCTTGCCGGTGGCCTTGCTGTAGGCCTCCGCGCCCTCGTAGGCGGATTGGTTGAAGGAGCGGTCGTGCTTGCCGGCCGAGTCGAACAGCACGGCCGGTGTGGATTCGGCGGCACCCGCGGTCTGCAGGCTGCCCGCCAGCAGCAGCGTGGCCAGCGCGATCGGGGGGGTCAGGACTCGTTTCATGGGAACTCCTTGTTGAAGAATGAAGGGCAGGTCGGTAAAGAAAACTCAGCCAGCCGACGGACAGGTCGCCGTCGACTGGCGCAGGATCAGGCGCGGCTGCAGCACCACGTCGCGGCAGGGCAGGCCGGGTGTGGCGATGCGTTCGATGAGCAGCGAGGCGGCGCGCACGCCCCAGTCGCGGATCGGGTGGCCCACCGTGGTCAGCGGCGGTGAAGTGTAGGCGCCGATGTCGATGCCGTCGAAGCCCACCACCGACAAGTCGCGCGGAATCGATAGCCCCAGCTCGGTCGCCGCGCGTAGCGCGCCCAGCGCCATCATGTCGTTGCAGACGAAGAAAGCGCTGAACTGCCGCTGGGCCAGCAACGCATGCGCGGCCCGGTAGCCCGAGGCGCCGCCGAAGTCGCCGGCGACCAGCCAGTCGCCGGCCGGCTCGACGCCCGCCGCGCGCAAGGCCTGCCGCCAGCCGGCGCAGCGCGTGCGGTTGACTTCCACCGTCTCCGGCCCGCTCAGGCAGGCGATGCGCCGGTGGCCCAGCGCCAGCAGGTGCTCGACGGCGAAGCGCGCGCCGGCCTCGTTGTCCAGCCGCACCACGTCGGCGGGTAGTTGGGCGATCGCCTGGTCGAGCATGACGATGGGCATATCGCCCGGCAGCAGCGGCGGCCGCACCTCGCCCATGCTGGTCGACACCAGCAGCAAGCCGTCGACGCGGTGCTCCATGAGCGTCTGCCAGTAGTGCGCCTCCAACTGCGGATCGTCGTCGGAATTGCACAGGAACATCGCGTAGCCGCTGCGCCGGCCCTGTTCTTCGATGCCGCGCGTGAGCTCGGCGAAGAAAGGGTTGGTCACGTTGGGCACGACGACGCCCAGCATGCGTGTCTCGCGGGTCTTGAGCGAACGCGCCGCGGCGCTGGGCAGATAGCCCAGTGCCGCCACGGCTTCTTCCACCTTGGCGCGCGTGCCCTCGCTCACGCGCCGGGTGCCGCGCATGACGTGGGAAACGGTGGTGAACGACACGCCGGCTCGCGCGGCGACGTCCTTGAGTGTGCTCATGAGGTCGTCGAGGCAGAAGAAGAAAGAGGGTGACCTGGCGCTGGGTGTGGCATGAGAGAAGGCGGTGCGTACAGACGCAAAGTCACAATGGATCTCAGGGGAGGCAAACGTTTGCAAGAGTGCGCGAAGAATAAAGCAAAAAACAAGCCATAGGTGCTCGTGTTCAGGGTTTAGAGTGGGCGAGCAACGGGCGGGGGCGTGCTGGATGAGGTAGTGCGCCATTTTGGTGCCTGATTGCCCCAAGGCTCATGGCGTGCTTGGCACGCAGCTTGCTGTCTGTCTTGCCATCTGTTGACAATTTTTCTGGTGTGTGATCTATGCGTATTTCGAATCCTTTGTCCTTGTCGAGGAGCAAGGCGCAAACGTTGTCCTGTCGATATGCGGTGCTGGCATCGGTGGCGCTGCTGCTGGCTGCGTGTGCCCAGACCCCGCCGCCCGCCGCGCCTGTCCAACTGCGCCTGATCGCCTTTAACGACTTTCATGGGAACCTGGAAGAGACGGGCTTGAGTCTTTCACTGCCTGACCCCGCCCAGCCCGGCAAGACGGTGCGCCTGCCCACCGGGGGGGCGGCGGCGTTGGCCGGGACGGTGGTGGCCCTGCGCACAGCGGCGCCGCAGTACAGCGCGGTCATCAGCAGCGGCGACCTCATTGGCGCAGCGCCGCTGCCTTCCTCGCTGTTTCGCCACGAGTCCACGGTGGCCGTCATGAACCAGATCGGCATCGACGTGGCGATTCCGGGCAACCACGAATTCGATGCCGGCGTGGCCGAGCTGGAGCGCATGGTCAAAGGCGGCTGCGGCGCCAACGAGGCCCACGCCGGAGGGCAATCCTGCGCGATTGGTCCGTATCAGGGCATGCGCTTCCCGGTCGTGGCGGCCAACGTCGAGCGGGTGGACGGCACGCCGCTGTTCGCGCCATCGCAGGTGCTGTCCTATGGCGGCATCCGGGTCGGTTTCATCGGCGCGGTTACGAAGACCACCCCGAGCATCGTGGTGCCGTCGGGCGTGGCCGGCGTGCGTTTCATCGATGAGGCCGAGGCCATCAATCGCGAGGCGCGGCGCCTCAAGCAGCAGGGTGTGCAGGCCTTGGTGGCGATCCTGCACGAAGGTGGCGAGACCGGCGGCCCTGGCGTGCGCACCGACTGGAACGACGCAAGCTGCCCGGGCGCGCGTGGCGCGATCTTCGATATCCTGCCGCGCATCAGCCAGGACGTGGATTTGGTCTTCACGGCACACACCCACCAGGGCTACCGCTGCGTGATCGACGGCCGACCCGTGCTGCAGGCCACCTCCTATGGGCGGGGCCTGTCGGTGGCCGATGTGGTGCTCGATCCCAAGACGGGGGAAATCGACCGCGCCCGCACATTCAGCAGCAATGTGCCGGTGTTCAACGCGCGCACCGACGCGGCCCAGCGCGCGAGCCAGCTGGCTCTGCTGCCTGCGCCTTATGCCCAGGCTCTGCGCGATGAGAAGCCCGATGCCGCCATTGCCCAGCAAGTGGCGAGTTACGTCGCCTTGGCTGCGCCGCGCGCCAACCAACCGGTTGGCCGCATCGGCGGTAATTTCGAGCGTCGGGCAGGGGCGGAAAGCTCGTTGGGCCGACTGGTCGCTGATGCCCAATTGGCTGCAACTCGCGCGCCAGAGCGCGGCGGTGCGCAGGTCTCCCTGATGAATCCGGGTGGTATCCGTGCCGACCTGGTTTGCCGCAACGGCCCACCGCCGTGCACGGTGACCTACGGCGACAGCTTCAGCGTCCACCCCTTCGGCAACAGCCTGGTGGTGATGACCTTGAGCGGCCGCCAGCTCAAGGCTCTGCTCGAATCACAGCAGCCGGCCGGGGCGACAGACCCCATCATTCTTTCGCCATCGCGCGGATTCGGCTACCGCTGGTCCGCCCAAGCCGCGCCGGGTGAGCGGGTGAGCGACCTGCGGCTCAATGGCCAGCCCATCGGCCCCGATCAGGAGATCCGGGTGGTCGTCAACAGCTTCCTGGCCGATGGCGGCGATGGCTTCGTGGTGCTGAAGGACGGCACCGATCGCGTCGGCGGCGCCTTGGATCTGGATGCGTTGAAGGACTATCTGAGCGGCAATCCCGTGCCGGTGGCGGAAGCGCGCGTGCTCGGGCTGGAGTGAGTGGACCAGCGGACGCATGAAGTGAATCTTGCACTTCATGCGAAAAGCCCACCGAAGTGGGCGAGTCCGAGGCTTTATTTCTTCGGGCAGTTCGACGTGTGCGCCTTGTGCTCGTCGCCCTTTTTGGTGGCAGCGTTGGTGGTGCAGGGCTTTGTTTTCTGCTGCTGACGTTGCGGATTGTCGGCGGCGTGCGCGGCGCCCAGGGTCGAGGAAAAGGCCAGAACGCATGCGGTCGCAGTCAGGGTCGAGAGCAATTTTTTCATGTTAAGTCGTCGAGGTGTGAAGGGAGGGAGGTGGCCTGTCGGGATGACAGGCTCGGTTGTATTGTGCCGTCTTGGCAGAGGCTGAGGAACAACCCCCAGGGTCAGTTGGCACGGACGGTAAAAGAAAAAGCCCGCTATTTTTTGAATAGCGGGCTTTCCTTGCTGTGTCTGGTGGCGCTTCACGGACTCGAACCGCGGACCTGTGGATTATGATTCCATCGCTCTAACCGACTGAGCTAAAGCGCCATGTCTGCTGGATTAGCAGAGCCCCGCATTGTAGCGGGAAATTATGGGTTGCCGGGTATGCCGTGCGAAATTTATGACGGATGGGCCGGTGGTCGCCTTCAGGCGCGGCCGATGATGGCGGCGGTGGCCATCAGTTCCTGCAGCAGGGCCAGGGCGGCCTTGCCGGTCATGTTGTAGGGGTTGAGCTTGGGGAGTTCGGCGTACTTGAGGACGACGGTGGCGTTGAGCCGGCTCAGGTCGACGCGGCCGAGGGTCCAGCCGGCGAAGCGGCGTTCGGTGATTTCCTCGTAGTCGAGTACTTCCACCCGCTCGTGGCGCTGGTCGCGGATGATGTGGCAGTACAGGTCGTTGACGGCCTCGCGGCTGCCTTCCAGGGCCTGCAGGAAGATGCCGTCGCCGTAGCACAGGATGCCGGTGATGCCGTGCGCGGCGTTGAAGGCGCGGGCCTTGGCGACGATGGATTCGATCACGTCGTCTGGACAGGCGTTGGAGGCGTGGCTGGCGTAGAGCAGGCGGACCAACATGGTGCAATCCTTTCGGGGGCGGGCGGGGCGGCGGGTGTCAGCTGCGTTGGCGGATCAGTGACAGGAATTCGCGGCGCAGCGTCGGGTCTTTCAGGAACACGCCGCGCATGACCGAGTTGATCATGCGGCTGTCGAGTTCCTTGACGCCGCGCCAGGCCATGCAGAAATGCTCGGCCTCGATCACCAGTGCGAGGCCGTCGGGGCGGGTTTTCTGGATGATGAGGTCGGCCAGTTGCACCACGGCTTCTTCCTGGATTTGCGGGCGCGACATGATCCACTCGGCCAGCCGGGCGTATTTCGAGAGGCCGATGACGTTGGTGTGTTCGTTGGGCAGCACGCCGATCCACAGTTTGCCGATGATGGGGCAGAAGTGGTGCGAGCAGGCGCTGCGGACCGTGATGGGGCCGACGATCATCAGCTCGTTGAGGTGCTCGGCGTTCGGGAACTCGGTGATCGCGGGCGGCTTCTGGTAGCGCCCGGCGAACACTTCGTTGATGTACATCTTGGCCACGCGGCGCGCGGTGTTGTGGGTGTTGTGGTCGTTGTCGGTGTCGATGACGAGGCTGTCGAGCACGCCTTTCATCTTGGCCTCGACTTCGTCGAGCAGCAGTTCGAGTTCGCCGGGCTGGATGAATTCGGCGATGTTGTCGTTGGCGTTGAAGCGCTTGCGCGCGGCCAGGATGCGCTCGCGGATCTTGGCCGACAGGGGGACGCCGTCGTCGGAGGTTTTGGGGTCGGACATGGCTTGGATGGGGCGGCGGCCGGGGCCGGCGCGAAAGTGTCGGGAAAAGCGGGGCACTCTTTTTCCTGGTGCCCTGCGACGGCGCATGGTAACAGCGATGCGGTGCCCGGCCGATCAGCCCGGATGCTGGTCGAGTTCGCGGTGGCGCTTGAGGGTGGCCCAGTTGTGGCCGAAGGCGGCGCTGAGTTGCTCGACCAGGTAGACCGAGCGGTGCTGGCCGCCGGTGCAGCCGATGGCGACGGTGACGTAGTTGCGCTGGTCCTGCGCCAGTTGCGGCAGCCAGTGTTGCAGGAAGCCGCTGATGTGGGCCTGCATCTGGGCCACGCTGTCGTGGCCCTGCAGGTAGGTGGCGACCGGCGCGTCGCGGCCGGTCAGGCGCTTGAGTCCGGGTTCGTAGTGCGGATTGGGCAGCATGCGCACGTCGAACACGTAGTCGGCGTCGATCGGGATGCCGCGCTTGAAGGCGAAGGACTCGAACACCAGCACCAGGCTTTGCTGGGCCCGCGCCTCCAGAGTCAGCAGGGCCTTGACGTAGCTCTGCAACTGGGCGGTGCGCATCAGGCTGCTGTCGATGACGTGGGTCTGCTCGCGCAGGTCGGCCAGCAGTTCGCGTTCGAGTTCGATCGCCTCGATCAGTGCGCGCTGCAGGTCCAGGGGGTCGTTGTCGAGTTGCTGGCTGGACAGCGGATGGCGGCGCCGGGTCTCGGAGAAGCGGTGCACCAGCGTGGGCGTGGAGGCATCGAGGAACAGCGACTTGACGACCACCCCGCGCGCGCGCAGGGTGCGCAGCACGCCGGGCACCTTGTGCAGCGAGTGGGCGCTGCGCACGTCGACCGCGATGGCTACGCGCTGGCGCGGGACTTCGGTGTGCATGTCGACGAAAGGCAGCAGCAGCTCGGGCGGCAGGTTGTCGACGCAGTAGTAGCCGGCGTCTTCCAGCGCGCGCACGGCGGCCGACTTGCCGGAGCCGGACATGCCGGTGATGAGCACCAGCTCCTGCGGCGCGCTGGGGGCCGGCGGGGCGGCTGGCGCCAGTGGCGGGGACGAAGGGGGCGGCGGCGTGGTCATGGCGCGGGAGTCTGCAGCATTTCGCGGGCGTGCGCGAGGGTGGTGTCGGACAGCTTCTCGCCGCCCAGCATGCGACCGATCTCGCCCACGCGCTGTTCGGCCGCCACGGGCTGGATGCGGCTGAGGGTCTGGCCGCCCTGGCGGCGCTTGTGGACCACCAGGTGGTGATCGGCGCAGGCGGCGACTTGCGGCAGGTGGGTGACGGCCAGCACCTGCCGGTCGCGGCCGAGCTGGCGCATGAGGCGGCCCACGGTTTCGGCGACCGCGCCGCCGACGCCGGAGTCGACCTCGTCGAAGATCAGCGTCTGCACGCTGCCCAACTGGCTGGTGGTGACGGCGATGGCCAGTGCCATGCGCGAGAGCTCGCCGCCGGAGGCGACCTTGCCGACCGCGCGCGGCGTGCTGCCGGCGTGGCCGGCGGCCAGGAATTCGACCGTCTCCAGCCCGTGCGGCGAGGGCGTGGACAGTGCCGCCAGTGCCACTTCGAAGCGGCCGCCGCTCATGCCCAGGCCCTGCATGGCCTGCGTGATGGCCTTGCCCAGCCTGGGGGCGGCAGCCTGGCGCAGGCGCGTGATGCCTTGCGCCTGGCGCTGGTAGGCGTGCAGGGCCTGCTGCTCGGCCTGGCGCAGGCTGTCGAGGTCGGCGGCGGCATCCAGCCGCGCGAGTTCGGCGCGCCAGTCGGCCAGCAGCGCGGGCAGGGTCTCGGGCGTGCGGCGGTAGCGCCGCGCCAGCGACAGCCACAGGGCGATGCGCTCGTCGAGTTCGGCCAGTCGCTCGGGGTCCGGGCCGGATTTGCGCAAATGCGCGTGCAGGCTGTGCGCCGCGTCCTCGGCCTGGGCCAGGCTTTGCGCCAGGATCTCGATGAGCGGGGCGAAGCTAGGTTCGGCGTCCTGCCAATCGGCCAGGCTGGACTGGGCCTGCCCCAGCAGGCTGAGCGCGCCGGCCTGCTCGCCATCCTCGGTTTCGAGGGCGGCGAGCGCGCGGTGCGCGGCGTCGAGGATGGCTTGCCCGTTCGACAGCCGGGCGTGTTCGGCCTGCAGTTCGGCCCATTCGTCCTCGCCGGGCGCCAGTTTGTCGACCTCGCCGATTTGCCAGCCCAGGCGCTCGCGCTCGGTCTGCAGCGTGGCCTGGGCCTGTTCGGCCTGCTCCAGCGCCTGCCGGGCGTCGCGCCACGCCTGCCAGGCCAGCGCCAGCGGCCGCGGGTCGGCGCCGGCGTAGGCGTCGAGCAGGCCGCGCACTTCTTCGGGCCGGGTCAGGCTTTGCCAGGCATGCTGGCCGTGGATGTCGACCAGCCGTTCGCCCAGGTCGCGCAACTGGGTGGCGGTGGTGGGGCTGCCGTTGATCCAGGCGCGGCTCTTGCCGGCGCTGTCGGGCGAGCCGTCGATCACGCGGCGCAGCAGCAGGGTGTCGCCGACCGCGTAGCCGGCGGTGTCAAGCCAGGCGTCGATGGCCGGGCTGCGGTCGAATTCGGCGCTGATCTCGGCGCGGGCGCTGCCTTCGCGCACCACACCGGCATCCGCGCGGGCGCCCAGCACCAGTTGCAGCGCGTCGATCAGGATCGACTTGCCGGCGCCGGTCTCGCCCGTCAGCGCGGTGAAGCCGCCCGACAGATCGATTTCCAGCGCGTCGACGATCACGAAATCCTTGAGAGCCAGGCGTTTGATGGCCATGTCCGGTCCACTCCAGAACGGGGATGAGGATGGGTGCGTTTATGAAAAAGTGAGCGTGATGACCGCCGTCGCTCAGTGGCTGCTGACCTGCGGTTCGGCCAGGCCTTCGTTCCAGTGCAGCTTGTGGCGCAGGGTATCGAAATAGCTCCAGCCCACCGGGTGCAGGAAGCGCACCTCGTGCGCGGCGCGGCGCACCACGATGCGGTCGCCGTAGTCCAGGTCCGGCAGCGACTGCATGTCGAAGCTGGCGCTGGCGCCGCGCCCGGCCACCACCTCCAGCGTCACCTCGCTGCGGTCGGCCAGCACGATGGGGCGGTTCGACAGCATGTGCGGGGCGATCGGCGCCAGCACCCAGCCGGCCACGCGCGGGTGCAGCAGCGGCCCACCGGCCGACAGCGCATAGGCGGTGGAGCCGGTGGAGGTGGCCACGATGAGGCCGTCGGCACGGTGGTTGGCGACGAAGCGGCCATCGACCTCCACGCGCAGCTCGACCATGCTGGCGGTGCCGCCGCCGCGGTTGACGACCACGTCGTTCATGGCCGTGGCCTCGGCGATGCAGCGGCCGCCGCGCCAGACCGCGGCCTGCAGCAGGCCGCGCGGGTCTTCTTCATAGGCGCCGGCCAGCATGGGCGGCAAGGCCGTCGGGTAGTCGCGCAGCGCGATGTCGGTGACGAAGCCCAGGCGGCCCTGGTTGATGCCAATCAGCGGCACGTCGAAAGGGGCCAGTTGCCGGCTGATGCCCAGCATGGTGCCGTCGCCGCCCACCACCAGCGCCACGTCGCAGGTGCTGCCGATGCCGGCGACGTCGAGCACCGAGTCGGCCGGCATCTCCAGGTGCACGGCGGTCTCGCGCTCGACGTGCACGCGGTAGCCCAGGCCGGCCACGAAGCGCGCCACGTCCTCCAGCAGCTGGCGCGTCGCGGCGACCTGGGGCGCCTGGTACTTGCCGATCAAGGCCACATCGCGGAACTGTTTTGTCATGCCGAAATTACAACACAGCTTAGCTGTGAAAATAAACAGTCCTGGCGCTCTGTTTGTCGCCTGGCTGCTGAATACAATGGCGCCGAAATGGATGATCGTTCCAAGTTGCTGCTCAAGGCGCTGATCGAGCGCTACATCGCCGATGGCACGCCCGTCGGCTCGCGCACGCTGTCCAAGGCGTCGGGCCTGGACCTGTCGCCGGCGACCATCCGCAACGTCATGGCCGACCTGGAGGAACTGGGGCTGATCACCAGCCCGCACACCTCGGCCGGACGCATCCCGACGGCGCGCGGCTACCGGCTGTTCGTCGACACCATGCTCACCGCCGACAAGTCCCGGGCGGCGGGGGCGGCGGAATGGTCGGCCCAGAAGCTGGCGCCCGACCAGCCGCAGAAGGTCATCGCCAACGCGGCCGGGCTGCTGTCCAACCTGTCGCAGTTCGTCGGCGTGGTCATGGCGCCGCGGCGCAGCTCGGTGTTCCGCCACATCGAGTTCCTGCGCCTGTCCGAGCGGCGGCTGCTGGTCATCATCGTCACCCCCGAGGGCGACGTGCAGAACCGCGTCATCTTCACCGAGGCCGACTTCACCCAGCAGCAACTGATCGAGGCCGCCAACTACCTCAACCTGCATTTCGCGGGCATGGCCATGGAAGACGTGCGCGAACGCCTGCAGGGCGAGGTCGATAATCTGCGCGGCGAGATTGCCGCGCTGATGCAGGCGGCGGTCCAGGCCAGCAGCGAGGCGATGAGCCAGGCGCAGGACGAGGTGGTGATTTCCGGCGAGCGCAATCTGCTGTCGGTCAGCGATTTCTCGTCCGACATGGGGCAGTTGCGGCGGGCCTTCAACCTGTTCGAGGAAAAGGCCCAGTTGCTGCGGCTGCTCGACATTTCCAGCCAGGCCGAAGGCGTGCGTATCTATATTGGCGGCGAGAGCCAGATCGTGCCGGTCGAAGAGCTGTCCATCGTCAGCGCGCCCTACGAAGTCGATGGCAAGGTGGTCGGCACGCTGGGCGTCATCGGCCCCACGCGCATGCACTACGACCGCATGATCCAGATCGTCGACATCACCGCCAAGTTGGTGAGCAACGCGCTCAGCCACCAGGGGCAGCCCACGGGACGTTAGCCCCGACCGCTGGCCGCGATGTCCTACAATCGGCGGCTGGCCTTTGGGTCCCGTGGGGCGTTAGCTCAGTTGGTTAGAGCAGAGGACTCATAATCCTTTGGTCATAGGTTCAAGTCCTATACGCCCTACCAGACCT
>JASGEH010000156.1:0-4638 GCA_047606565.1 Comamonas sp. | reverse complement strand
GCAGCGTCACCACCGTCACCGCGTCGGGCTGGCCACGCTGGTCGGCAATCGGGATGCTGCCCGCCGGCAGCAGCCGCTCGGGCTGCAGCTTCTCGCAGCCCAGGCTGACCACCAGCGCGGCGCCGCCGAAATTCGGGTTCAGGCTGATGTTGCGCAGCGTGCGGATCGGGATCACCGCGTCCGGCGCGTCGATGGCCACGCCGCAGCCGTAGACGTGCTCCAGGCTGATCACGTCGTCCACGTTCGGGTAGCGCGGCAGCAGTTCGGCCTTGATGCGCCGCACCGCGTGCGCGACCACGCCCGAGACGCACTGCACGGTGGTGGTGATGGCCAGGATGTTGCGCGTGCCCACCGTGCCGTCGGCATTGCGGTAGCCCTCGAAGGTGTAGCCCTCCAGCGGCGCCGCATCCGGCGGGCGGATGGTGGCGATCGGCAGGTCATCCAGGCCGGGCGGCGCGGGCATGGTGGTCACGCGCTCGTTCACCCAGCTGCCGCGCGGCAGCGGCCGGGCGGCATGGCCGATCACCACGTTGTAGCGGATCACGGCTTCGCCCTCGGCCAGGTCGCGCAGCGCCACCTTGTGCCCCTGCGGCACCGCCTCGACCAGCACCAGGCCGTCTGGAAACACCGTGCCGGCCGGCAGGCCGCCCTCGTTGGCGACGATGGCGACGTTGTCGTTGTCGTGGATGCGGATGCGCAGCGGCACCGCCGCCGCGCGCGGCGGCTCGGCAGGAGTTGCAGCAGGCGCAGCGGCCGGGGCAGCGGCGCCGGTGCGCGGGAGCTGCTGCGTCGTGGGATTGGAAATCATGGTTGTCCTGGATGTCGCCCGCTTGTGACATATGTTGTCATACAAGAATTGTAGGAAGCGACGACCACCCCACACTCGGGTCTAACCCCAAGGAAAGAAACGAAGCATGACCGCCAGTGGCACCCATGCGAAACTCCGCAATCGGTCACCCTCCGTGACGCCCATCGTTGTCCATCCCGCATCCGCCATGAATCCACCCGAAAGCCGCCGCCGGCGCGGCCGCAGCCTGACCGAGGAAGTCGTCGCCGCCCTGACGCAGCGCATCGAGGCCGGCGAGTTCCAGGCCGGCACCAAGCTGCCCTCGGAAACCGAAATCATGCAACAGGAGGGCGTCAGCCGCACCGTCGTGCGCGAGGCCATCTCGCGGCTGCAGGCCGCGCGCATCGTCGAGACCCGCCACGGCATCGGCACCTTCGTGCTCGACCCGCCCGCCGCCAGCGCGCTGCAACTGGGCGCCGGCAACATCCTGACGCTGCTCGACGTGATGGCGGTGCTGGAGTTCCGCATCAGCATCGAGTCCGAGGCCGCCGGCCTGGCCGCTGCGCGCCGCACCGAGCAGCACCTGGCGGGCATGCGCAAGGCGCTGCAGGCCTTCGAGGACATCGTCGAGCACGGCGCCGGCAACGCCTCGGTCGAAGCCGACATCGCCTTCCACCTGCAGATCGCCAACGCCACCGGCAACCGCTATTTCTTCGACATCCTGAGCCAGCTCGGCACCACCATCATCCCGCGCACCCGCATCAACTCGGCCGCGCTCGCGGCGGCCGACCAGCAAGCCTACCTGCAGCGCGTCAACCACGAGCACCAGTTCATCCTCAACGCCATCGAACGCAAGGACCCCGAAGCCGCGCGCGCCGCCATGCGCACCCATCTCACCAACAGCCGCGAACGGCTGCGCCACGCGCACGAGCAGGCCTCGGCAGCGCGGTAGCACGCGTCAAAAGCGACGCGCGCAGGACGCAGGGTTTCTCCTCGGCGCGTCGACCCTATTGATCTTGTATGATGACATACATCAACATCTTTCTTTTCATCCACCCGCCTTGAAAACCGGAGATTTCCCCTTGACCACGCCGCAAGAACTCAAGACCATCATTTCCGAAGGCCTGCTGTCCTTCCCCGTGACCGACTTCGACGCGCAAGGCAACTTCAACGCCAGGACCTATGCCCAGCGCCTGGAGTGGCTGGCACCCTACGGCGCCAGCGCGCTGTTTGCCGCGGGCGGCACGGGCGAGCTGTTCTCGCTGAGTGGCGCCGAATACGGCGAGGTGATCCGCACCGCGGTGGCCGGCGCCAAGGGCGTGGTGCCCATCCTGGCCGGCGCGGGCGGCCCCACCCGCACCGCCATCGCGCAGGCCCAGGAGGCCGAGCGCCTGGGCGCCGCCGGCATCCTGCTGATGCCGCACTACCTGACCGAAGCCAGCCAGGAAGGCATCGCCCACCACGTGGCCGAGGTCTGCCGCGCCATCAACATCGGCGTGGTCTTCTACAACCGCGCCAATTCACGCCTGAGCGCCGACTGGCTGGCCCGGCTGGCCGAGGCCCACCCCAACCTGATTGGCTTCAAGGACGGCGTGGGCGAGATCGAGCCCATGGTGCGCATCCGCCGCAAGCTCGGCGACCGCTTCAGCTACCTGGGCGGCCTGCCCACCGCCGAGGTCTATGCCGAGGCCTACAAGGCGCTGGGCGTGCCGGTGTACTCGTCGGCGGTCTTCAACTTCATCCCCAAGACCGCGATGGACTTCTACCGCGCCGTCGCCGCCGATGACCACGCCACCACGGCGCGCCTGATCGACGACTTCTTCCTGCCCTACCTGGACATCCGCAACCGCAAGCAGGGCTATGCCGTCAGCATCGTCAAGGCCGGCGCCAAGCTGGTCGGCCACGACGCCGGGCCGGTGCGCGCGCCGCTGACCGACCTGACCGGCGAGGAGCTGGAACAGCTCGACGCACTGATCCGCAAGCTCGGCCCGCAGTAAGAACACCCGCACGCCCACCGTCCACGACAACCGGAGATTTTCCATGCCCCTGACCGGCGAAATGCTCATCGGCGCGACCTCGGTGCGCGGCACCGAAGGCCACCAGCGCGCCTTCAACCCGGCGGCCAACGCCGAGATCGCCGAGCCCGTCTTCGGCCTCGGCGGCAGCGCCGAAGTCGAGCGCGCGGCCACCCTGGCCGCCGCCGCCTTCGACCCCTACCGCGCGCTACCCCTGGCGCGCCGCGCGGCCTTCCTCGAAGCGATTGCCGCCAACATCGAAGCCCTGGGCGACGAGTTGATCGCACGCGCCCACGCCGAAACCGGCCTGCCGCTGGCGCGCCTGACGGGCGAGCGTGGCCGCACGATCGGCCAGTTGCGCCTGTTCGCCCGCGTGGTGCGCGACGGCCACTTCCTCGACACCACCATCGACCCGGCCCAGCCCGACCGCGCCCCGCTGCCGCGCGCCGACCTGCGCCTGGCCAAGATCCCGCTCGGGCCGGTGGCCGTCTTCGGGGCCAGCAACTTCCCGCTGGCCTTCTCGGTGGCCGGCGGCGACACCGCCTCGGCCCTGGCCGCTGGCGCGCCGGTGATCGTCAAGGCCCATGGCGCCCACCTGGGCACCTCCGAGCTGGTCGGCCGTGCGATTCAGCAGGCGGTGCGCGACCAGGGCCTGCCCGAGGGCGTGTTCTCGCTGCTGATCGGCGCCGGCCGCTCGCTGGGCGAGGCGCTGGTGGCGCACCCGGCGATCAAGGCAGTGGGCTTCACCGGCTCGCGCCAGGGCGGCCTGGCTTTGGTGCGCATCGCCAACGCGCGGCCCGAGCCGATTCCGGTCTATGCCGAGATGAGCAGCATCAACCCGGTCTTCCTGCTGCCGGCGGCGCTGGCCGCGCGCGCCGAGGCGATCGGCCGCGCCTTCGCCGATTCGCTGACGATGGGCGCCGGCCAGTTCTGCACCAACCCGGGCCTGGTGCTGGCGATCGACGGGCCAGACCTTTCGCGCTTCGTGCAGGCCGCCTCCGAGGCGCTGGCGACCAAGGCCGCGCAGACCATGCTGACGCCGGGCATCCACGCGGCCTATGCGGCGGGCACGGCGCAGGTCGATGGCGTGGCCGGGGTGGAGAAGGTCGCGCAGGGCGTGGCCGCCGGTGCGCAGCCCAACGCGGCGCAGGCCGCACTCTACGTGACCGATGCCCAGCGGCTGCTGACCAGCGGGGCGCTGCAGTCCGAGATGTTCGGGCCGGCCTCGATCGTGATCCGGGCGCGCGACCTGGCGGAGCTGCTGCAGGTCGCCGAGCACCTGGAGGGTCAGTTGACCGCCACGCTGCAGCTCGACGCGGGCGACCACGACGCCGCTCGCGCGCTGCTGCCGGTGCTCGAACGCAAGGCCGGGCGCATCCTGGCCAACGGCTTTCCAACCGGCGTGGAGGTCAGCCACGCGATGGTGCACGGCGGGCCGTTTCCATCGACCTCGAACGCCATGTACACCTCGGTGGGCGCCAGCGCCATCGACCGCTTCCTGCGGCCGGTGTGCTACCAGGACCTGCCCGATGCGCTGCTGCCGCCCGCGCTGCAGCAGGCCAATCCGCTCGGGCTGTGGCGACTGGTCGACGGGAACCGCCAACAGCCCTGAGGTCCTGAGCCCCGCGCGGCGGGCGCCGGTCCGGCGCGTCAGGTGACGGACCGGCCCCACGGCTACCAAGAAAGAATTACCCGAAAAATTCCTTCGTTTCGCAAGGATTTCGGGTAAACCCCAGGCATTTGGGCAACACTGACCCACCCGGACCGAACGTCCGGTCCTTAGACTCGATCCACCCCGCCTAAGAGATCGTGAACAGGTTCTAAGCGAGCGGGGCG
>JASGEH010000155.1:0-3080 GCA_047606565.1 Comamonas sp. | reverse complement strand
GCTTGTCGTAGGCGGCCAGCACGTCGCGCAGATTGTCCTCGCGCGAAACGCGCAGGCGCTCGGCGCGCGTCTTCTCGTGACCGCGCAGGTCGAAGGTCAGGCACACGCAGCCCAGGCCGGCGACGCCACGCGCGCGCGCCAGGTCGCTTTGCTGGCTGCTGCCCCAGCCGTGCACGAACAGCACGCCGGGCACCTTGGCCGCCGGGTGGAGGAAGGTGCCAGCCAGGCGTTCCTCGCCCACCCGCAGCTCGATCTTGTCACTTTGCGTCGCCATCGCACTCTCCATAGCGTTCCCGGACCTGCACGTACTTGCACACCGGCCCGACCTGCGGGTCGTCGTCCTGGTAGAGCACGCTGGCGTCTTCGGGCACCGCCACCTTGGCGCCATAGCGCTCCAGCACGCGGGCCGAGACGGCATGCGCGCCGCCCTGCGCCAGCACTTCCAGCGCCGCCACCTCGGCGCCGCTGGCCCCGCCGATGCGCCACGACTGTTCCAGCACGCCGCAGCGGCACTCGCCGCGCGCGTTGCGGCCGATCACCACGTCGTAGTTGCGGCGCGAGGCCAGCACGCCGGCCAGGCATTCGTCCACCGCCTGATCGTAGCGCCAGGCGTGGGCGACTGCACGGTGCGCGTCGTCGTCCAGCCCCTGGGCCATCAGGCTTTCGAAATCGCCGCCGACCACGTTCAGCGCCGAACCGCCATACACCTCGCGGCCCTGGTTGTCGGGCGTCAGGTACTGGGTGCCGCTGTAGCTGGCCAGCAAGGCCGGCAGCCGCAACTGGCCCACGCTGTAGGTGACGACGTCCGTCAAATTCTCTTCCAGCACCGCGCCGCCCTCGCGCCACTCGGCATCATCCAACTGGTCGATCGCCTCGCGCAACGCGGCTTCGCCGTCCACCACACTCTGGCCGCGCCCGCCGCGCGCGCAGGCCGGCTTGAAGCGCACCGCGCCGTCGCGCAACAGCAGCAGGCCGGCGCGCCAGGCATCGGCGCGCGAAAAGGCCGTGAAGCCCGTCAGCACCACCGGCGCCACGCGCCGCGCGAAGGCCGGCGACCAACCCGGCGGCGCCACCGCCTCCGGCCCCACCAGATCGTGCGAGATGGCCTTGGTCGCCAGAAAAGGTTGCGGCACGACCCCGCCAAACAGGTCGTCCTCGCTGCGAATGCCCAGGGCCGCGACCTGCGCCGGGTCGTCCAGCGTGGCCGCCGGGACCGCGTACAGCCGACGCCCGGCGTGGCGCTGCGCGTCGTGGACACCGCCCCAGTCGTAGCCCAGCAGCTCGGCCAAGCGCCGCGCCAGGGCGCTGTGCACCTGGTGTTCGTGCGGCGGCGTCGTGGGCAAGGGCAGGTAGACCACCGCCGGGCGGGCGCCTGCGAGTGGCTGCACGGATGGCGAGGACTGCGGGCCGTCGGGCTGATGGACACGGTGCAATGTCATGGCAATCTCCCCTGAATGGCAAGACGAGCCACGGCGCGGGCGCACCGCCGTGACGTGACGTAGCGTAGCGATCGGGTCAGGCCGCGACTTCGGCCGGCGGCTGCGGCGCCTCGCCCATCGGGATGCCGGGCGGCGGCGAGACGGCGCGCGTGCCCCGGACCACCAGATGGATGAACTGCAGTTTACGCACGACGTCGATCGGCAGCACGAAAGGATAGAAATCCGGCGTGCCCATGCTGCGGCTGAGTTCGTTGAGCACGCCCGACAAGCGCGTCCAGGTGTTGAGGAAATCGAGAAAGGCCTCGGCATCGGCGGCCTGCGGGCGGTAGAGCTGCTCGGGGGTGAAGGGCTGGTACTCGATGTCCGAATCGTCGAGCGAGAGCCCGAAATTGGCGGCCGTGCCCAGCGTGTCGACCATGTGCAGGTAGTGCGCCCAGGTCTCGGCCCAGTCTTCCCACGGGTGGGTGCTGGCGTAGGCGCTGACGTAGCGCTGCGGCCAGTCCGGCGCCGGGCCGTTGTCGTAGTGCGCCTGCAGGGCAGCGGCATAGTCCTGCCGCTCGTCGCCGAACAGCGCGCGGTAGTCGTCGATCCAGCCGGTGCCGGCCACCAGCCGGTCCCAGTAGTAATGGCCGATTTCGTGCCGCAGGTGGCCCAGCAGGGTGCGGTAGGGCTCATGCATGGCCTTGCGGGCGCGCTCGCGGGCGACGTCGTCGGCCTCCTCGGTGTTGAGCGTGACGATGCCGTCGGCATGGCCGGTAAGCACGCGCGGCTGGCCCTCGATGTTGCACAAAAAGTCGAAGGCCACGCCGCGCTGCGTGTCCTGGTCGATGCGCGAATCCACCGGCAGGCCCATGCCCAGCAGGGCCGACACCAGCCGCCGCTTGGCGACCTCGATGCGGCCCCAGTGCGCGGCCTGCTCGGTGTTGGCGAGGTCCGGGATCTTGCGATTGAGCGCGCACGACAGGCACAGCGTGCGCGCCGCCAGTGGCGTGCCGGCGACATCGCGCGGCAGCCGCTCCGGCGGCGACTGCGGCAGCAGCCAGTTGCAGGCCGCGGCGTTGCTGAAATTGCTGCAGCGGCGGTAGACCACGGGTGGCGGCTCCTGCTCGCTGGCCGCATGGCCGGCGGCATCCAGCACGGGCGAGCGGTCGGCGACCCAGGTGTCGGGCTGCTCGCCGGGCTGCAGCGGCAGCAGGTCGCCCGAGCCCGGGTCGAAACCCAGCGGCGTCTGGCAGTTCACGCACAGGCTGTTGCGAAAGAAAACGGGCTTGCCGCAACGGCAGCGGAAGCTGCGCTTGATGCGCGCGCCCAGCGCCAGCTCGGCCGAGGCGGCTTCGGGCAGGTAGGAAGCGACGGATGCAGTCATGGGAGATGCGGTGGGTGGGGTGCAGGGGGTGCGAGGGATCGATGGCATGATGCCGCCGGCCGCCCCCGCGCGGCTGTAGGCCAATCCGCCGAGATCGACGGCCGGCCCGCCCACCGCGTCCACAGTCCCCATGCCCGCCGCCAACCGACCGCCCGCCCCGCACGCCGCCATCGACTGGCACGCGCCCTGGCTGAGCGCGTGCCAGTCGATGGCGGCGTGCGGGGCGGGCGGTCGGTTGGCGGCGGGCATGGGGACTGTGGACGCGGTGGGCGGGC
>JASGEH010000154.1:0-13662 GCA_047606565.1 Comamonas sp. | reverse complement strand
TGAAACGCCTCCGCGCCGATGATAGTGCGGGTTCCCGTGTGAAAGTAGGTCATCGTCAGGCTCTTACAGCCCAAATCGCCCAGCCCCTAACAAGGCTGGGCGCTTTGCTTTGGGGAAATGGAAAAACGCCCTCGAGGAAAAGTGCCGCGCGCTTGCCGGTTTCCTCGAGGGCGTTTTTGTCTGAGGGGCGGCCCTGCCGCAAAAATGCTCGGCATGCACCGAGAGTGGCCGGGGGGATCCCCCGGCTTGTGGGTCTATGCGGTTTCAGCCAGGGCATCGCCCAGGGCCTGGACGAGGCGTTCAATCTCGTCCTTGCTGCTGATGAAGGGCGGGGCAAGCTGGATGGTGTCGGCGCCGTAGCGGACATAGAAGCCCTTTTTCCAGCACGCCATGGCCACTTCAAAGGGGCGTTTGGCGGGCTCGCCGTGGATAGGGGCGAGGGTGATACCGGCAGCCAGCCCGTAGTTGCGGATGTCGGCCACGTGTTTGGCGCCCCGCAGGCTGTGCACGGCGGCCTCGAAATAGGGGGCCAGCGCGCGGGCTTGAGCAATGCCATCTTCCGCGATCAGTAGGTCAAGCGCAGCAATGCCGGCCGCGCAGGCGACCGGGTGGGCTGAGTAGGTGTAGCCGTGCGGAAACTCGACCAGGTAGTCCGGGCCGCCGGCGCCCATGAAGGTGTCGTAGATATCCTGCTTGACGATGACGCCGCCGAGCGGCTGGGTGCCGTTGGTGATTTGCTTGGCGAAGTTCATGATGTCGGGCACCACGCCGAAGGCCTCGGCGCCCGTTCGGCTGCCGCAGCGCCCGAAGCCGGTGATGACTTCGTCGAAGATGAGCAGGATGCCGTGCGCCGTGCAGATCTCGCGCAGGCGCTGGAGGTAGCCGACGGGCGGGATGACGACCCCGGCGGAGCCCGAGAACGGCTCGACGATGACGGCGGCAATGTTGGACGCGTCGTGCAGCGCGATCAGGTCGAGCAGCCGGTTGGCCAGGGCTTCGCCGCCTTCGGCGGGCATGCCCTTGCAGAATGAACCGAGGGCGGGCTGGGTGTGGGGCAGGTGGTCGGCCGCGATGCCTTCGCCAAAGGTCTTGCGGTTGCCGCCGATGCCGCCCACCGAGATGCCGCCGAAGTTGACGCCGTGGTAGCCCTTTTCACGTCCGATGAGCCGGGTCTTGCTGGCCTGGCCCTTGGCGCGCCAGTAGGCGCGGGCGATCTTGAGCGAGGTGTCGGCCGCTTCCGAGCCGGAGCCGGTGAAGAACACGTGGTCCAGGCCCTCGGGCGTGAGTGTCTTGATCTTGTTGGCCAGTTCGAACGAGGCCGGATGGCCGAACTGGAAGGCTGGCGCGTAGTCGAGTTTGGCGATCTGCCGGCTCACGGCTTCGACGATCTCGGTGCGGCCGTGGCCGAGGCCGGTGCACCACAGACCGGAGAGGCCGTCGTAGATCTTGCGGCCGTCGGCGTCGGTGAAGTAGGCGCCCTTGGCCTCGACGATCAGGCGCGGATCGGCCTTGAACTGGCGGTTGCCGGTGAAGGGCATCCAGTGGGCCGCCAGCCAGTCGGCATCGGTGCGGACTGCCGCATCAGCGGGTGTATGGGCGGAAGCCAGTGTGGTGAGGGTCATGGTGCAGAGGCGGATGGGTATCGGAAAGGGGATATGTCGGTTGGCATGGCAAAAGCAGGATCCATGCGCAGTCCGGGTAGAACAGGTCATTGTTGGCGGTGCCATTGCTGGCGAAAATAGGCCAATATCAATGTTCACTTGACTGATCATGCAAGTAAATGAATCGTCCACGCGCCGCGCTGGCGTGGTATCGGAAGGGGCCGTGCGCGCCAAGAGCCGGGCGTTGCTGGGGCAGCTCAGCGACATGGATCTGCGCCTGCTCAAGGTGTTCAAGAGCGTGGTCGAGTGCGGCGGCATGGCCGCCGCTGAGCTGGAGTTGAATATCGGCACCTCCACCGTCAGCCGGCATGTGAAGGATCTGGAGACGCGGCTCGGACTGGTGCTGTGCCGGCGCGGGCGAGCCGGCTTCGCGTTGACGGCGGAGGGGCAGCGGGTCTACGACGAGACGCTGCGGTTGCTGGCCGCGGTCGATGGGTTTCGCGGCAGCATCGATGACATCCACCACCGCATGGGCGGGCAGTTGGAGATCGCGGTGTTCGACAAGACGGCGAGCAACCCGCAGGCCCGCATCGGTGAGGCGATCGCGCGCTTTGCGCGGCAGGCGCCCGAGGTGGTGTTGAGCGTGCATGTGGCCTCCATCAACGCCATCGAGCGGGGCCTGATCGACGGCCGCTTCCATGTGGGCGTGATCCCCGAGCACCGGGCCTCGCAAAGCCTGTCCTACGCCGATCTGTTCGGTGAAACCATGCTGCTGTACTGCGGCAGCCAGCACCCCTTGTTTGGCGGCGACCATGCCGGCCTGGACTGGGAGCGCCTGCGGCAGTTTCCGTTTGCGGGCCTGGACCATCATTCCCCCAACATGGCGCTCAGCCACCGTGCCAACCTCAGCCGCAAGGCCACGGGGTCGGACGAGGAGGCGATCGCGCTGCTGATCCTCTCAGGCCAGTTCCTGGGTTTCCTGCCGGACCACTATGCCCGCCGCTTCGAGCAGCAGGGCCGCATGCAGGCCATTGCCCCTGGACGTTTCCATTACGCCTGCCGCTTCGTTGGCGTGCTCAGGCGCTCGCCCCAGCCCTCGCGTGCCGCGCAGCTGTTCCACGATTGCCTGCGGCAGGCGCATGCGGGACGTGTACCGGCGCCGGGTGCTTGAGTCTGCCCGCTGTAGCTGCCGCAAGCCGCACGGTGTTCAGGCCTTGTGCCAGCGCCAGGGTTGGCGCAGCGGCCATTGGGCGGCCGGATCGAGTATCCGGGGGGCCCAGAAGCGGGCGCAGGCCATGGCAATCAGCGCGGCCACGATGACGTCGGTCAGGAAATGCTCCAGCGTCAGGATGCGGCAGGCGCCGACGATCGAGGCCAGGGCGAGCAGCGGCAGGCGCCAGGCCGGCAGCAGGCGGGCCAGCACCGCAGCCACCGCGAAGGCGGTCAGCGTGTGGCTCGATGGAAAGGAGTTGAAGGGCGAGCCGGAAAACGGCGCGGCCAGTCCGTAATAGGACTGCTCCAGTAGCATCGACGGCCGGGCACGCGCCACGGCGTGCTTGAGCACCAGTACGACGATGCCGCCGCTGAGCATGGTCAGCAGCATGAACAGACCGCCGCGCACCAGGCGTTCGAGCACGGCCTTCCAGCGTTGCGCCACGGCCGGTATCGACAGTGCCCACAGGCCGATACCATAGGCGCCCAGGGCCAGCAGCGCATAGGTTTCGGTATGGGCCACGTCGCTGAGGTCGTCGAAGAACGCATCGAGCGTCGGCGTCAGGTTCTCGTGGATCAGCCGGGTCAGGGGCAGGTCGACCCAGAGGGCCAGGGCCAGTAGGAACAGGCTGGAGAACAGGTAAGCGCCGGTTTTCTTCATGGACGGAGAGGCCTGAAAAGGGGCGGGGGACGCAAGGGCCGGGCCAGAAATCCTTGGCCGGGGCTGAATTGCACCGCAGGCGGATGACGGCACGATGACCGGACCGGCACCGCCCGCGGCGTGGTCAGACGTCGATGTTCGAGGCGCGCAGCGCGTTGCTTTCGATGAAGTCGCGGCGGGGCTCGACGTCGTCGCCCATCAGCGTGGTGAACACCTTGTCGGCCTCGATCGCGTCGGCGATCTGCACCTGCAACAGGCGGCGCACGCCGGGGTCCATGGTGGTTTCCCAGAGCTGCTCTGGGTTCATTTCGCCCAGGCCCTTGTAGCGCTGGCGGCCCACGCTGCTTTCGGCCTGGGTCAGCAGCCACTGCATGGCCTCGCGGAAATCCGCCACCTTCTGCTGCTTTTGCTTGTCGCCGGCACCGCGCCGCACCACGGCGCCTTCGGTCACCAGGCCCTGGAAGGTCTCGGCGGCGCGCCGCAACGCGGCATAGTCGCCGCTGGCGGCGAAGTCGGCGCCGATGGTGCTGATCTTGTCGTTGCCGAAGATGCGCCGCGTGATGGCCAACTGGGGCCGGTCGTTGCGCGGATCGATCTGCGCGGTGACCTGGGCGTCGTTCAGCGCATCCTGCAGGGCGGCGGCGGAGGCCTGGGCCTCTTCCAGCGTGGCGAACTTGAGTTCGGTGCCTTGCACGATGGCCATCAGCGCTTCGGCATCGAACCAGTTGGACAGGCGGTCGATGACCTGGTTGGCCAACTGGTACTGACGCGCGATGTTCTCCAGCGCCTCGCCTTCGATCAGCGGGCGGCCCTGGCCCGGCAGCAACTGCGCTTCCTGCAGCGCGATCTGCAGCAGGTAGGCGTCGAGCGCGGGCGTGTCCTTGATGTACTGCTCCTGCTTGCCGTGCTTGACCTTGTAGAGCGGCGGCTGGGCGATGTAGATGTGGCCGCGCTCGACCAGCTCGGGCATCTGGCGGTAGAAGAAGGTTAGCAGCAGGGTGCGGATGTGGGCGCCGTCGACGTCGGCGTCGGTCATGATGATGATGCGGTGGTAGCGCAGCTTGTCGACGTTGAAGTCATCGACCCCGGCCGTGCCGCCCACGCCCGTGGCTTTGCCGATGCCGGTGCCCAGCGCGGTGATGAGCACCACGATCTCGTTGCTGGTCAGCAGCTTCTCGTAGCGCGCTTTCTCGACGTTGAGGATCTTGCCGCGCAGCGGCAGGATGGCCTGGAACTTGCGGTCGCGGCCCTGCTTGGCCGAGCCGCCGGCGGAGTCGCCCTCGACGATGTAGATCTCGCACAGCGACGGGTCCTTCTCCTGGCAGTCGGCCAGCTTGCCGGGCAGGCCCAGGCCGTCGAGCACGCCCTTGCGGCGGGTCATCTCGCGCGCCTTGCGGGCGGCCTCGCGCGCCCGCGCGGCCTCGACGATCTTGCCGCAGATGATCTTGGCGTCGTTGGGGCGCTCCTGCAGGTAGTCGTTGAGGGCGCGCGCGACGATGTCCTCGACCGGCGCGCGCACTTCGCTGGAGACCAGCTTGTCCTTGGTCTGGCTGGAGAACTTGGGCTCGGGCACCTTGACGCTGAGCACGCAGCACAGGCCCTCGCGCATGTCGTCGCCGCTGACTTCGACCTTGGCCTTCTTGGCCAGCTCGTTTTCCTCGATGTACTTGTTGATGACGCGCGTCATCGCCGCGCGCAGGCCGGTCAGGTGGGTGCCGCCGTCGCGCTGCGGGATGTTGTTGGTGAAGCACAGCACCTGCTCGCCGTAGCTGGCGTTCCACTGCATGGCCACCTCGACGCCGATGTGGGTGCCGGGGATGCCGCCGTAGCTCTCGGCCGGGCGCTCGCCCAGCGCATGGAAGGGCGTCGGGTGCAGGATCTGCTTGCCTTCGTTGATGAACTGCACGAAGCCCTGCACGCCGCCAGCGCCCGAGAAGTCGTCTTCCTTGCCGCTGCGCTCGTCTTTCAGGCGGATGCGCACGCCGTTGTTGAGGAAGCTCAGCTCGCGCAGCCGCTTGGCCAGGATTTCGTAGCGGAACTCGTGGTTTTCCTTGAAGATCTCGGTGTCGGGCAGGAAGTGCACCGAGGTGCCGCGTCCGGTCGTCTCGCCGATCACGCGCATGGGCGAGACCTCGACACCGCCCTCTACCTCGACCAGCCGGTTCTGCACGAAGCCGCGCGAGAAGTCGATCTCGTGGAGCTTGCCGTCGCGCTTGACCTGCAGCTTGAGGAACACCGACAGCGCGTTGACGCAGGACACGCCCACGCCGTGCAGGCCGCCCGAGACCTTGTAGCTGTTCTGGTTGAACTTGCCGCCCGCGTGCAGTTCGGTCAGCGCGATCTCGGCGGCCGAGCGCTTGGGCTCGTGCTTGTCGTCCATCTTCACGCCGGTCGGGATGCCGCGGCCGTTGTCGGTCACCGACAGCGACTGGTCGGCGTGGATGGTGATGACGATGTCGTCGCAGTAGCCGGCCAGGGCCTCGTCGATGGAGTTGTCGACCACCTCGAACACCAGGTGGTGCAGGCCGGTGCCGTCCGAGGTGTCGCCGATGTACATGCCCGGGCGCTTGCGCACGGCCTCCAGGCCTTCGAGGATCTGGATGGAGCTGGCGCCGTAGTCACTGGCGTTCCCCGGGGTGCTGGCGTGGCTGGCCGAGGCCTGCGTGTCGTTGTTTTCCGGGGTCTTGTTGTCGTCGCTCATGTGTCAATCGGTAGCAAAAAAGGGGCTTGCTAAAAATGCTGAAGGCCCCGGAACTGTTCGCTCCTGGGGCCTGGCGGGGCGGCGCTGCGGCCTAGATGCGCATGGGCATCACCACGTACTTGAAGCTGGGGTTCTCGGGAATCGTCAGCAGGGCCGAGCTGTTGGCGTCGGCCAGCTCCAGCTTGACCATGTCGTGCTGGATGTTGGAGAGGGCGTCGATCAGGTAGGTCACGTTAAAGCCCATCTCGATGCTGTCGCCGCCGTAGTCGATGTCGAGTTCGTCAACCGCCTCTTCCTGCTCGGCATTGCTGGAGGCGATGCGCAGCACGCCCGGCTCCACGCTCAGGCGCACGCCCTTGAACTTGTCGGAGGTCAGGATGGCGGTGCGCTGCAGCGCGGCCAGCAGCGGTGCGCGGCCGAGCGTGACGCTGTTCTGGTGGTTCTTGGGGATGACGCGGTTGTAGTCGGGGAACTTGCCCTCGACCAGCTTGGTGACGAACTCCATGCCGCCGAAGCTGAAGCGGGCCTGGTTGTTGGCGAATTGCAGCTCGATGGCGGATTCGTCGCTGCTGAGCAGGCGCTGCAGCTCCAGCACGGTCTTGCGCGGCAGGATGACTTCCTGCTTGGGCACCTCGACGTCGAGCGTGGCGTTGGCGAAGGCCAGGCGATGGCCGTCGGTGGACACCAGCGCGAGCTGCTTGCCCTCGGCCACGAACAGGATACCGTTGAGGTAGTAGCGGATGTCGTGCACCGCCATGGCGAAGGACACCTGGTTGAGCAGGTCCTTGAGGGTCTTCTGCGGCACGCTGAAGGCCGGGCCGAAGTTGGCCGCCTCCTGCACCAGCGGGAAGTCCTCGGCCGGCAGCGTCTGCAGCGTGAAGCGGCTCTTGCCGCCCTGCAGCACGATCTTGCTCTGCTGCGAGTTGAGCGCCACCGTCTGGTCGCTGGGCATGGAGCGCAGGATGTCGATGAGCTTGCGCGCGCCGATGGTGGTGGTGAAGTCGGCCGCGTCGCCGTCGAACTCGACGGTGCGGCGGATCTGGATTTCGAGATCGCTGGTGGTGAACTGGATCTGGCCGCCCTGCTTGCGCAGCAGCACATTGGCCAGGATCGGCAGCGTGTGCCGGCGTTCCACGATACCGGAGACAGATTGCAGGACCGCCAATACCTTGTCCTGGGTTGCCTTCAATACGATCATCTCTACCTCTTCCTACTGTCGTCGTGTTCGATGCCGGTTGCCAGAAAACGGCGCGCAAGGCCGGAACCGATTTGTGGCTCAACCGGGCAAAAACTGTTCCATTCTCGCTGATTGCCGCAGGCTTGGGAAAAAACTTGCGGCAACTCGCGGTGCCTTTTTTCGATAGAGCGGAAAGCCCCGTCGTGATGGGAAACTATGCTATGAAAACTGGTGAATGAAGGGGCTCAACCCTTGAGCGTCTGCTCCAGCACGTGCAACTGCTGGTTGAGTTCGGTCAACTGCTGGCGTTCGCCCGAAATCTTGCGCACCGCGTGCAGCACCGTGGTGTGGTCGCGCCCGCCGAACAGCTCGCCGATCTCGGGCAGGCTTTTCTGCGTGAGTTCCTTGGCCAGGTACATCGCGATCTGGCGCGGCCGCGCGATGCTGGCCGGGCGCTTCTTGCTGTACATGTCGGCGACCTTGATCTTGTAGTAGTCGGCCACCGTCTTCTGGATGTTCTCGACGCTGATCTGCCGGTTCTGGATCGACAGCAGGTCGCGCAGCGCCTCGCGCGCGAGTTGGATCGAGACTTCCTTCTGGTTGAAACGCGAGTAGGCCAGGATCTTGCGCAGCGCGCCTTCGAGCTCGCGCACGTTGGAGCGCACGTTCTTGGCGACGAAGAAGGCCACTTCCTCGGGCATGTCGGCGGCCTCGGCCTTGGCCTTGCTGATCAGGATGGCCACGCGCATCTCCAGCTCGGGCGGCTCGATGGCCACCGTCAGGCCGGCGTCGAAGCGCGAGACCAGGCGCTCGGAGATGTCGGCCAGCCCCTTGGGGTAGGTGTCGCTGGTCATGACGATGTGGCTCTTCTTGGCCAGCAGCGCCTCGAAGGCGTTGAAGAACTCTTCCTGCGTGCGGTCCTTGTTGGCGAAGAACTGCACGTCGTCGATCAGCAGCAGGTCGAGCGAGTGGTAGCGCGCCTTGAACTCGTCGAAAGTCTTGCGCTGGTAGGCCTTGACCACATCCGAGACGAACTGCTCGGCGTGGATGTAGAGAACCTTGGCATCGGTCTTGTCGGCCAGCAGTTGGTTGCCGACCGCGTGCATCAGGTGGGTCTTGCCCAGGCCGACGCCGCCGTAGATGAACAGTGGGTTGTAGAGCTGGCCCGGGTTGTTGGCCACGTGCATGGCCGCCGCGCGCGCCATGCGGTTGGCCGAGCCCTCCACCAGGGTGTCGAAGGTGAGGGCCGGATTGAGCCGCGTCTTGTTGATGGGCGCTGGTGCTTCCTCGGCCGCCGTGGTGGCTGCCGCCGGTGCCAGGGCCTCGACCACGGCGGGCCGGAAGGCCGGCTTGGCCGGGATTTCGCGCTGCGCCAGCGCCAGCTCCAGCGCCACCGGCTGGCCGTAGGTCTCGGCCAGCAAATCGGCGATGCGGGTGGCGTACTGCGTGCGGATCCAGTCCATCTTGAACCGGTTGGCCACGTAGACCGTGACCTTGCTGAAGTCGGGGGCGACATGCGCCGACAGCGGCTTGATCCAGGTGTTGAACTGCTGCTCAGGCATCTCCTGGGCCAACTGTTCCATGCAGGCCTGCCAAAGCGTCAAACTGTCTTGGGGCGTCATGAAGGGAGGGATTTCCTGGGCAAAAAGAGTAGGGCTCACCTGTGGATAGCTGGCGCCGCGAAGGCGCGGCCATCGCGTGACGGCCAGGACTTATCCACAAGTTGATGGGGTCGGCCGGGCGTGGCGTGGCTCGGCGACAAGGGCGCGTATTTGACCATAAATCAGGCAGGCTTGAGAAGCCCGCCGTGCCGGCGCACGCCGCCGGCAGCCCTTGTGGATGCCGGCTTTTTTGCCCGAAAAATGGGCATGGATGCAGGGCCGCATCCCGTGCAAGGCCGCACGGCGGCGGTCTCTGGCGGCGGTGTTGCGTGCGCTGGCTTGTCGCTGTCATGGAAGTTTGCGATAATCGCGGGTTGCCCCCGACAGGTGGCAGTTCCTTGCGCGCAAGCGCTGGCCTGGGTCCATCCCGATGGACGCCATGGGCGGCGCTGGATGGTGGCGCGGGAGCTGGGCGCCTCAGATCGAAGCAGTCTCGTGATCGGACGCGCCTTGCGTGTGGCCGTTCGCAGGGTTCGCGCCTTGTGGCGGTTTGCAAAGATCGTTCGGTGGTCAATTCTTCAGCGAGCCGTCTCGCGCGCCATCGGGCGCCTGGCACGGCTCTTTGAGCAACCGCACAAGACGACCCAAGGATTCAAAATGAAACGTACTTACCAGCCTTCCAAGACCCGCCGCGCCCGCACCCATGGCTTCCTGGTGCGCATGAAGACGCGCGGCGGCCGCGCCGTCATCAACGCGCGCCGCGCCAAGGGCCGCAAGCGTCTGGCCGTCTAAGTCGCCTGTGCGGGCAGCGCGCCGCGGCATGGCCGCAGCGGCACTGCCCGCCGGCCATGGCAGCGGATCCGGCTTTGCCTCGTCTCAAGACCCGGGCTCAGTTCCAGTCGGTGCTGGCGCATGCCACGTGCGCCCGTACCTCGCATTTCGCCTTGCATGTCTTGCCGCTTGACGCGGCTTTTCGTGCTGGCGATGCGGTTGTCACCAGCGAGGGGGAAACGCCCGCGCTGGCGGCGCTGTTTCCGGGTGGCGGCGTGTGGCTGGGGGCGATGACGCCCAAGCGCTGGGCGCGCCGCGCCGTCACGCGCAACGCCATTCGCCGCCAGATCTATGCGCTGACGCTGGCCGAAGGCGCGCCGCCGGCCGGCCCCGCGCACGTCGCCTGGGTGGTCCGCCTGCGCGCCGAGTTCAGCCGCAAGACCTTCGTGAGCGCCTCGTCGGATGCGTTGCGGCAGGCCGTGCGCGCCGAGTTGCGCGTGCTGTGGTCGCGGGCGGTCATGCCATGAGCGCCCGCCTGTCCGTGGCGCGCGCCGCCCTGGGCCGGTTGCCACGCCGGTTGCTGATGGGGCTGGTGCAGGCCTACCGCCTGCTGCTCAGTCCCTGGCTGGGCGCGTCCTGCCGGTTCGAGCCGAGCTGTTCGCGCTATGCCCTGGCGGTGCTCGAACGCCATGGCGCGCTGGCTGGCGGCTATCTGACGCTGCACCGTCTGGCGCGCTGCCAACCCTGGTGCCAGGGCGGGCACGATCCCGCGCCTGAACAAGCGCCACGGCTGTTCACGCGGCTGCTGGCGTCGTCTTCCCATCCGCCGGCCGCACGGCCGCCGGTCTCTCTTCCGTCTACAAAGTCGCCGTCATGAATGACATCCGCCGCACCATTCTCTGGGTGATCTTCTGCTTCTCGCTGATCCTGTTGTGGGATCAGTGGCAGATCCATAACGGCCGCAAGGCGACGTTCTTTCCGCGCGCGGAGCCGGTGAGTGCGACGGCCAGTGCAGCGGCCACCCCGGCCGATGCCACGGGTGCCGTGCCGCCGACGACGGCCACGCAGGCCGCCACGGGCGCGGCCGCCGTGCCGGGCGAGCCGGCGCCGGCCGCCGTGGTGCAAAGCCAGAAGGTCGAGGTCCGCACCGACGTGCTCGACCTGACTTTCGACACCGAAGGCGGCTCGCTGGTGCGCTCCGCGCTCACGCAGTATTCCGACCAGTTGGGCGGCAGCGCCCCGGTGCTGCTGCTCGACCAGAACGCCGAGCGGGTCTACCAGGCCCAGACCGGGCTGATCGGCGGTGCTTTCCCGACCCACAAGACGCCGATGACGCTGGTCGACGGCCCGCGCGAGCTGAGCGCCGGCCAGAACGAGCTCAAGGTCGTGTTCGAATCGGCCGACCTGGGCGGCCTGCGCCTGCGCAAGACCTACACGCTGCAGCGCGGCGACTACGCCATCGGCGTGCGCCACGAGGTCATCAACACCGGCGCCACGGCGGTCTCGCCGCAGCTCTACCTGCAGATCCTGCGCGACGGCAACGCGCTGCCCAGCACCACGCCGTTCGGCTTCGCCGCCACCTTCACCGGCCCGGCCGTCTACGATTCCGCGAGCAAGTTCCACAAGATCAACTTCAAGGACATCGAAGCCAACAAAGTGCAGATGCCGGCGCCGGCCAACGACGGCTTCGTCGCCATGGTGCAGCACTACTTCGCCAGCGCCTGGATCCTGGGCGACAACGTGCGGCGCGACTTCTTCACGCGCAAGGTCGGCAACAACCTGTACGCGGTCGGCATGATCGCGCCGCTCGATGCCATCCAGCCCGGCCAGACGCGCGCCGTCGACGCCACCTTCTTCGTCGGCCCGCAACTGGAAAAGAAGCTCGAAGCCCTGACGCCCGGCCTGGAACTGGTCAAGGACTACGGCTGGCTGACCATCCTGGCCAAGCCGCTGTACTGGCTGGTCGACAAGCTCCACAGCCTGCTGGGAAACTGGGGCTGGTCCATCGTCGCGCTGGTGCTGCTGCTCAAGGCCGCCTTCTTCTGGCTCAACGCCAAGGCCTACTCCAGCATGGCCAAGATGAAGGCCATCAACCCGCGCATCCAGGAGATGCGCGAGCGCCTCAAGGACAAGCCGCAGCAGATGCAGCAGGAGATGATGCGCATCTACAAGGAAGAAAAGGTCAACCCGCTGGGCGGCTGCCTGCCCATCCTGATCCAGATTCCGGTCTTCATCGCGCTCTACTGGGTGCTGCTGTCGTCGGTCGAATTCCGCCAGGCGCCCTGGATCCTGTGGATCAAGGACCTCTCGGCGCCCGACCCCTTCTACATCCTGCCCCTGCTGATGACGCTGTCGACGATGCTGCAGACCTGGCTCAACCCGACGCCGCCGGACCCGATGCAGGCCAAGCTGATGTGGATCATGCCGCTGGTGTTCTCGGTCATGTTCTTCTTCTTCCCGGCCGGCCTGGTGCTGTACTGGCTGACCAACAACATCCTGTCGATCGCCCAGCAGTGGGTCATCAACAAGCGGCTGGGCGTGCTGAAGTAACACGCGCCGCCCCGCCCGTGCGCCACCCCGGCGCACCGAAAAGAGCCGCAATCGCGGCTCTTTCTTTTGGCCCGCCGGCCGGCCGCCACCTCCCAAGAGATACTCGCGCCATGCTCACCCACCACGCCACCCCTGTCATCGCCATCGCCACCGCGCCCGGGCGCGGCGCGGTCGGCATCGTGCGGCTTTCGGGCCGCGGGCTGCAGGCCTACGCGCAGCGCCTGTGCCGCCAGCCGCTGGCCGCCCGCGTGGCCACCTACCTGCCGCTGCGCGATCTGCACGACCAAGTCATCGACCGTGGCCTGGCCCTGTTCTTTCCCGCGCCGCACTCCTACACCGGCGAGGACGTGCTGGAACTGCAGGTGCACGGCGGCCCCGCCGTGCTGCAACTGCTGGTGGCACATTGCCTGGCGCTGGCCGCGCAGCCTGATGGTGTGGGTGGCGGTGAGGGCCAGAATCGCCCAGGTGGCCCCGCGCTGCTGCCCGGCCTACGACTGGCGCGGCCGGGCGAATTCACCGAGCGCGCCTTCCTCAACGGCAAGCTCGACCTGGCCCAGGCCGAGGCCGTGGCCGACCTGATCGACGCCAGCACCGAAGCCGCCGTGCGCAGCGCCAGCCGCTCGCTCTCGGGCGTCTTCAGTCACGAAGTGCAGGCCCTGCGCGATGGCCTGGTCAACCTGCGCATGCTGGTCGAAGCCACGCTCGACTTCCCCGAGGAAGAAATCGACTTCCTCACCCAGGCCGACGCCGCCGGCAAGCTCGCCCGCCTGCGCGAGGCGCTGACCGCGCTGCAACAGCGCACGCGCCAGGGCGCCCTGCTGCGCGAAGGCATCAAAGTCGTCATCGCCGGCCAGCCCAACGCCGGCAAAAGCTCGCTGCTCAACGCCCTGGCCGGCGCCGAACTGGCCATCGTCACCCCGATCGCCGGCACCACCCGCGACAAAGTCGGCCAGACCATCCAGATCGAAGGCGTGCCGCTGCACATCGTCGACACCGCCGGCCTGCGCGACAGCGACGACACCGTTGAGCGCATCGGCATCGAACGCGCCTGGGACGAAATCGCCAGCGCCGACGTCGTGCTCTTCCTGCACGACCTCGCGCGCCAGGGCGAGCCGGCCTACACCGCCGAAGACACCCGCATCGCCCAGCGCCTGCCCGCCGGCGTGCCGCGCATCGACCTGTGGAACAAGAGTGACCTCGCCGACACCACGCCGATCACCGCCACCGCCGCTTCTGATGACGGCGCCAGCCTGCACCTATCCGCCAAGACCGGCGCCGGCCTGGAGGCGCTGCGCCGCCACCTGCTGGAAACCGTGGGCTGGCAAAGCGCCGACGAAGGCATCTTCATGGCCCGCGAACGCCACGTCCAGGCCCTCGCCGCCGTCGCC
>JASGEH010000153.1:0-18758 GCA_047606565.1 Comamonas sp. | reverse complement strand
CTGGCGCGCCGCCGGCCGCGATGCCGCGCTGCTGCGCCAGCTGGCCGACCAGCGCACGCTCGACGCCCGCGCCCTGCGCGGCGCCAGCGACGACGTGCGCGAGCTGCTGCTGGCGTGGCTGGAGTCGGGCTGGCTGGTGCTCCGGGCCTGATTCAGGAACTCAGGCGCGGCCCAGGGGGCTGTCCACCGGTCTGCCGATGGTTCTGCTCCTGCGGTGCATGCGGGCATGTCCGCATTCCCTCGCCATTCTTGCAGGTTACGAAGCGGTTACCATGGTGCATCCAGGCCGTCGAATCGGCCCCCGATTCCCTCGCCATGCCCGCCCGTCGCCGTTTCCCATCGCTGATTTCAAGCCCCGCAGACTCCGGCCGGGCAGGCTGGTTCGCGCCCGCGCGCGGGCATGGCCTGACCCCGTTTTTCAACTCTGGAGCCTCCCCGTGTCCCTTCCGACCTCACCCGTCATCGACCTGAACGTCCCACCCTACGTCAGCAACGCCAAGCTCATCCAGTGGGTGGGCGAGATGGCCGCGCTGTGCAAGCCGGCCGCCGTCCACTGGTGCGACGGCAGCGATGCCGAATACCAGGCGCTGTGCGCGCAATTGGTCGAGGCCGGCACCTTCATCCGCCTGAACCCGGCCAAGCGCCCCAACAGCTTCCTGGCGCGCTCGGCCCCCAGCGACGTCGCCCGTGTGGAGGACCGCACCTTCATCTGTTCGCGGGACGAGGCCGACGCCGGCCCGACCAACAACTGGAAGGATCCGGCCGAGATGCGCGCCACGCTGGCGCCGCTGTTCGACGGCTGCATGAAGGGCCGCACGATGTACGTGGTGCCGTTCTCGATGGGGCCGCTGGGCTCGCCCATCGCCCACATCGGCGTGGAGCTCTCCGACAGCCCCTACGTGGCCGTCAACATGAAGATCATGACCCGCATGGGCCGCGCCGTCTTCGACGTGCTGGGCGAGCAGGGCGACTTCGTGCCCTGCGTGCACAGCGTGGGCGCGCCGCTGCAGCCGGGTCAGCAGGACGTGGCCTGGCCGTGCAACGACACCAAGTACATCGTCCACTACCCCGAGACGCGCGAGATCTGGAGCTACGGCTCGGGCTACGGCGGCAACGCGCTGCTGGGCAAGAAATGCTTCGCGCTGCGCATCGCCTCCATCATGGGCCGCGACGAGGGCTGGCTGGCCGAGCACATGCTGATCCTGGGTGTGACCAGCCCCGAGGGCCGCAAATACCACCTGGCCGCGGCCTTCCCCAGCGCCTGCGGCAAGACCAACTTCTCCATGCTGGTGCCGCCCGAGGCCTTCGCCGGCTGGCAGGTGACCACCGTGGGCGACGACATCGCCTGGGTCAAGCCGCAGGCCGACGGCACGCTGCGCGCCATCAACCCGGAAGCCGGCTACTTCGGCGTGGCCCCGGGCACCAGCTTCAAGACCAACCCCAACTGCATGCGCAGCCTCGACCGCGATGTGATCTTCACCAACGTCGCGCTCACCGACGACGGCGACGTCTGGTGGGAGGGCATGGAACAGGACGTCCCCGGCAAGGCGCTGCCCGCCCACCTGATCGACTGGCAGGGCCAGGACTGGACGCCCGAGCGGGCCCAGGCCGGCGCCAAGGCGGCGCACCCCAACGCGCGCTTCACGGTCGCCGCCACCAACAACCCGGCGCTCGACCCCGCGTGGGACGACCCCGAGGGCGTGCCGATCGACGCCTTCATCTTCGGCGGCCGCCGCTCCACCACCGTGCCGCTGGTGACCGAGGCGCGCGACTGGACCGAGGGCGTCTACATGGCCGCCACCATGGGCAGCGAAACCACGGCGGCGGCCGCCGGCGCCCAGGGCGTGGTGCGGCGCGACCCCTTCGCCATGCTGCCGTTCTCGGGCTACCACATGGGCGACTACTTCCAGCACTGGCTGGCGCTGGGCGACAAGCTGCAGGCCCAGGGCGCCACGCTGCCGCGCATCTTCACCACCAACTGGTTCCGCAAGGACGCCGAGGGCCGCTTCGTCTGGCCGGGCTTCGGTGACAACATGCGCGTGCTCAAGTGGATGATCGACCGCATCGAGGGCCGCGTGCAGGGCGAACCAACCCTGGTCGGCGTGGCGCCGCGCTACGCCGAGATCAACTGGGACGGCGCCGCCTTCACGCCCGCGCAGTTCGAGATCGCCACCGCCATCGACGGCGCGGTCTGGCGGCAGGAGCTGGATTCGCACGCCGAATGGCTGGCCCGCTTCGGCGACCGCCTGCCGCCCGCGCTGGAGCGCACGCGCCAGGCCATCGCGCAGCGGCTGGCGGCCTGAAGGCCTTCACGGCGCGCCCGCCGGCCGTTGAGCGGCGGGCTCAGGCGATTTTCTTGAACAGTGACGACGCCATGCTGGCGTGGCCCACCTGCTGTGCCGTCTTCAGCAGTGCGGGGCCCAGCGCGGTCATGCGTGGCTCTGTCAGCCGCACCGAGGGGCCGGCGATGGTGACCACGCCGATCGCCCGGCCGGCCGTGTCCAGCACTGGCGCGGCCATGGAACTCATGCCCGGTGCGAAGACGTCGGTGATCAGGCTGTAGCCGCGCCGCCGCGCCGCCTTGACCAGGGTCATGACCTGCTGGAGGCTGGTGGGCGCCTTGGGGCCGAAGTCCTCGGCCCGGCCCAGGCCCTTGCGGGCCACCAGCGTCATGGCGTCGTCGTCGCTCATGGCCGACAGCCAGGCGTGGCCGGCGGCGCTGCACGACAGCGCCACCGACAGGCCCATGTCCGGGTCGTAGCGCAGCCCGCGCGTGGCGCCCTGCGCCTTGGCCACGAAGGTCAGGTCGTCGCCATCGACCACGGCCAGCCGCACCAGGTCGCCCGATTCCGTGGCCAGTTGGTCGAGCAGCGGCTGCGCCACGTCGACGATGCCCGAATGGCTCAGGTAGGACAGCCCCACCGAGACCAGCTTGATGGTCAGCACATACTGGCCATCGTGCGCGTTCTGCCGCACATAGCCGTATTTGATGAGTTCGGCCAGCAGCCGGTGCGACGCGCTCAGGGGAATGTCCAGCTCGGTGGCCAGCGTCGACAGCGGGCAGCCGGCGGGACGCGTCGACAGCAGCTCCAGTACCCTGAAAGCCCGTTCAAGCGCACTGCTCATCTTTGTACTTTCCGTCTCACGAGAACCTCTCTGTGGGCCAGTGTATCGACAAATGAAATATCAATATGGAAAGGAATTTCCTTATTGAAAATATTTTCCATTTGAATTTAGCATGCCGAACGCGTCGGCTCCGGCGTCGCTTTCCATCCCCAACCGTGAGGAGACCTCCATGAAGACGAAGAAGCACGCCAAGGTGATGGCGGCGGCTGCCGCCGCAGCGCTGGCCCTGTCGCTGGCCGCTTGCGGCAGTTGGCGCCCTTCCGATGCCACCGGCACATCCGGCCGCGAAACCCCGGCCACCGGGCAGCCTGCCGCCGCGCTGTCTGACGCGCTGGTCGACCCCTATTACCACGTCTGCCGGGGCACCGACGCGCGCTGCTACCACGACTGGGGCGCCTTCGCCAACATGCCCGACCGGGTGCTGATCTATTCGCGCACCGCAGGCCCGCGCCACGCCAGCCTGGGCACGGTCATGGCCCCGGGCCTGAATCCGGCCATGGATGCGAGCAACGTCATGCAGGCCGGACTGGTGCGGCTGATGGCGGAAAACGGCATCCAGGCCGACTGGACCGAGGATGTCACCGTGCTGGCGGAGCGCATCAACCAGTACAAGGCCGTGATTTTCGCCAGCAGCAACCGCGACACGCTGTGGAATGCCGCCGCCACCACCAGCAACGACGCGGCGCGCACGGCGCTGCGCAACTACATGCGCCGGGGCGGCGGCTTCGTGGCGCTGCACAACGCCTTTGGCGCCGAGTACAACTGGCCCTACTACGAGGGCCTGCTGGGCAACGCCAACTTCTACAACCACGCGCCCAATCGCTCGGGCGAGGTCGAGATCCTGGCCGAGGACCCGTCCACCGAGGGCCTGCCGGCACGCTTCGCGTTCGAGGACGAGTGGTACAACCTCGAGCCCTTCCCGACCCACGTGAAGTTCCTGGCCAAGGTCGATACCGCCACCCTCGATCCGCTGACGGCCGCGCCGCACCCCGGGCACAAGGCTTTCCATCCGGTGGCTTGGTGCCAGTACTACGACGGCGGCCGCGCCTGGGTGACCACGCTGGGCCACAACGCGCATTCCTTCACGACCCATTCCGAGGGCGCGGGCGCCGAGCCGTTCCAGAAGTTCATCGTCCAGGGCATCAAGTCGGCCATGGGGCTGACGCCGTTCTGTACCGAATGAGACCGGGCGGAGCAGCCATCGCCCCATATTTGGAGAGGGTTTTCACTGTGGAAATGTTTTCCTGAAAATATATCGTGAAGGCTCCACACATCCTCTGGAGGCGCTTCATGAAACTTCTTCGTACCCTGCTCGCGGCCGGCATCTGCCTGGCGCTGTCGGCACCGGCGCTGGCCCAGCAGGAGCGCGTCATTCGCTTCGGCCACCTCAACAACACCGACCACCCGATCAGTTTCGGCGTGAAGAAGTTCGCCGAGATCATCGGCGCCAAGAGCGGCGGCAAGATCAAGGTGCAGGAATACCCGGCCAACCAGCTCGGTAGCGAATTGCAGCAGCAAGCCGCGCTGCAAGGCGGCGTGCCGCAGATGGCGCTGCCGGCCACCACTTCGCTGGCGGGCATCGTCAAGGAGTTCGGCCTGATCGACTTTCCCTTTGCCGTCGACAGTTTCGAGCAGGCCGATGCCTTGCTTGACGGTCCCTTTGGCAAGGCCCTGATCGATCGCCTGCCCGAAAAAGGCCTGGTCGCGCTGGGCTACTGGGACCTCGGGTTTCGCAACATCACCAACAGCAAGCACCCCATCACCAAGCCTGAAGATCTGGCGGGCCTGAAGATCCGCGTCATCCCCAACCCGGTGTTCCTGGAGACCTTCAAGGCCTTCAACGCCAACCCGCTGCCGCTGTCGTTCTCGGAGCTGTACAACGCATTGGAGTCGAAGGCGGTGGACGGCCAGGAAAACCCGTTCGCGGTCATCTTCTCCAACAAGTTCTACGAAGTGCAGAAGTACGTGAGCGCGACCAACCACGTCTATGCGGCCAACATCGTGCTGGTCAGCAAGAAGTTCTGGGACCAGCTCACGCCCACCGAGCAGCAGTGGATGCACGAGGCCGCCGACGAGGCGCGTATCTACGAACGCAAGCTCAGCCGCGAGGCCGCCGCCAAGGCCGTGGACGAACTCAAGCAAAAGGGCATGGTCTTCAATGAACTGAGCGCCGAGCAGAAGGCCCGCATGCGCGATATCGCCAAGCCGGTGACCGAAAAGTTCGCCGCCGCCTACGATCCGGCCATCGTCAAGCTCTACAACGACGAACTGGCCCGCGTGCGCCAGCCCTGAACGTTCCGCGAGGCACAAGCATGACGAAGATACTGGTCCTCAACGGCCCCAACCTCAACCTGTTCGGGCGGCGCGAGCCGCACATCTACGGCACGACGACGCTCGCGCAGATCAACGCGCGCATCGACACGCTGGCGGCCGAACTGGGTGTGACGGTGGAGACCCTGCAGTCCAACCACGAAGGCGATCTGATCGACTTCCTGCACCGCCACATCGACGATGCGCAGGGCGCGCTGGTCAACCCGGCCGGGCTGACCCAGCACGGCGTGCCGCTGCATGACGCCATCAAGGCCATGCCGTTTCCGGTGATCGAGGTGCACATGTCCAACATCGCGGCGCGCGAGCCGTGGCGCGCGCACTCGATCATCTCGCCAGCGGTCAAGGGCACGGTGCAGGGCCTGGGCCCGCAGTCCTACCTGGCCGCGCTGCGCGCGCTGGTCGAGATCGTGCGGGCCGGCAACAGCTAGCACGCACAAAGAAAAACAGGCGGCAGCCGGAGAGGTCCGGCTGCCGCCTGTTTTTCTGGAAACGGGGGCGGGCGGTTCTTCCGCGTCCCTGTTTGCGTCAGGCCTGCACAGCGGCCAGCGCGTCGTTGAAGGCCTTGCTCGGGCGCATGACGGTGGCGAGCTTGTCGAAATCGGGCTTGTAGTAGCCGCCGATGTCGACGGCCTTGCCCTGCACCTCGGTCAGTTCGCGCACGATGGCCTGCTCGCTGGCGGCCAGTTGCTGGGCCAGCGGCGCGAACCTGGCGGCCAGTTCGGCGTCCTCGGTCTGCGCGGCCAGTTCCTGGGCCCAGTACAAGGTCAGGTAGAACTGGCTGCCGCGGTTGTCGAGGTCGCCGGTCTTGGGCGAGGGGCTCTTGCGGTTGTCCAGCAGCTTGCCGGTGGCGGCGTCGAGCGTGGTGGCCAGCAGCTTGGCGCGGCTGTTGCCGGTCTTGAGGCCCAGGTCTTCGAGCGAGACGGCCAGGGCCATGAACTCGCCCAGGGAGTCCCAGCGCAGGTGGTTTTCCTCGACCAGTTGCTGCACGTGCTTGGGGGCGGAGCCGCCGGCGCCGGTTTCATACATGCCACCGCCGGCCATCAGCGGGACGATGGACAGCATCTTGGCGCTGGTGCCGAGTTCCATGATGGGGAACAGGTCGGTGAGGTAGTCGCGCAGGATGTTGCCGGTCACCGAGATGGTGTCGAGGCCGCGCGCCACGCGTTCGAGCGTGAAGCGCATGGCGCGCACTTGCGACATGATCTGGATGTCCAGGCCGCTGGTGTCGTGGTCCTTGAGGTAGGTCTGGACCTTCTTGATGAGCTCGTTTTCGTGCGGGCGGTAGGGGTCGAGCCAGAAGATGGCCGGCATGCCGGAGTTGCGCGCGCGCGTGACGGCCAGCTTGACCCAGTCGCGCACGGCGGCGTCCTTGACCTGGCACATGCGCCAGATGTCGCCTTGCTCGACGTTCTGGCTCAGCAGTACTTCGCCGGTGGCGATGTCCACGATGTTGGCGACGCCGTCCTCGGCGATCTCGAAGGTCTTGTCGTGCGAGCCGTATTCCTCGGCCTTCTGCGCCATCAGGCCGACGTTAGGCACGGTGCCCATGGTGCGTGGGTCGAAGTTGCCGTGCCATTTGCAGAAGTTGATGATCTCCTGGTAGATGCGGGCGAAGGTCGACTCGGGCATGACGCACTTGCTGTCGTACTGCTTGCCGTCGGCGCCCCACATCTTGCCGCCAGCGCGGATCATGGCCGGCATGGAGGCATCGACGATCACGTCGTTGGGCGAGTGGAAGTTGGTGATGCCCTTGGCCGAATCGACCATGGCCAGGCGCGGGCGGTGTTCCTGGCAGGCGTGCAGGTCGCGGATGATCTCGTCGCGCTGCGAGTCCGGCAGCGTCTTGATCTTCTCGTAGAGCGTGGCCATGCCGTTGTTGACGTTGATGCCCAGCTCGTCGAACAGCTTGCCGTGCTTCTCGAAGGCTTCCTTGTAGTACAGGCGCACGCAGTGGCCGAAGACGATGGGGTGCGAGACCTTCATCATGGTGGCCTTGACGTGCAGCGAGAACAGGATGCCGGCTTCGCGGCAGTCTTCCAGTTCCTTTTCATAGAAGGCCAGTAGCGCCTTCTTGCTCATGAACATGGAGTCGATGATCTCGCCGTCCTTGAGCGCGACCTTGGGCTTGAGCACCACGGTCTGGCCGCTTTTGGTGACCAGTTCCATCCTCACGTCGCGGGCCAGGTCAAGGGTGATCGATTTTTCGCCGTGGTAGAAGTCGCCCTCGGTCATGTGCGAGACGTGGGTCTGCGACCAGCCCTTCCACGGGCCCATGCTGTGTGGGTTCTTGCGCGCGTAGTTCTTGACGGCGGCCGGCGCGCGGCGGTCGGAGTTGCCCTCGCGCAGGACCGGGTTGACGGCCGAGCCCAGGCACTTGGAGTAGCGCGCCTTGATCTCCTTTTCCTGCTCGGTGGCGGGGTTCTCGGGGTAGTCGGGGACGTTGTAGCCCTTGGCCTGCAGTTCCTTGATGGCGGCGGTGAGCTGGCCGACCGAGGCGCTGATGTTGGGCAGCTTGATGATGTTGGCGTCGGGCGACTGGGTCAGCTGGCCCAGTTCGGCGAGGTGGTTGGGCACGCGCTGCGCTTCGGTGAGGAAGTCGGGGAACTCGCCGAGGATGCGGCCGGCCACCGAGATGTCGCTGGTCTCGACGTCGATGCCCGCCGGGGCGGTAAAGGTGCGGATGATGGGCAGGAAGGCGCTGGTGGCCAGCAGCGGGGCTTCGTCGGTCAGCGTGTAGATGATGGTCGGTTTCTGGTCGCTCATGGTGCTTTGTCTCAGTCGAAGGGAGGGCTTGGAACCTGCGGGGGATCGGCCGCATGTTACCGCTGGCGCAGGGTGGCCGGCAGACGGGCGGGCGTGCGCGATCTTGCGATCAGGAATCCAATCCTGCATTGTGCAATCTCGGCGGCGGCGCCCGATCTTATCCGACCATGGGATTGGGTCTTATATAAGATACATGATCGCCAACTCTGAGAACGTGAGCGCGTCCGAGTGGGCGGGGGCGGCGCGTTTCGGCGGCGCTGCGCCGTCGGCGAGTCCTCATCAGGAGAGGGCGGCTCAGCCGCCGCGCAAGGCGATGGCCACGCGCCACTGTGCCAGCACCAGACAGAAGTAGCCAACCAGCTCGGCAAGTTCTTCGAGCGTTTGCAGCGCCGGGTGCGACATGCCGCCAAGGGCGAACAGGCCGTGGCCCTCGGCGGTGGCCGACAGCAGCATGGCGATCACGAAGAGGCCGATCTCCAGGAAGGGAAAGGCTCGGGCATGCCAGATCCGGGCCAGCGTGCGGGTCTGCCGGGTGGCCACGAACAGCCCGATGATGGCCAGCAACAGCGCGCCGATGACCGGCGTCACCCAGGCCTTGTAGGACAGTTGATGGGTCGAGGAAAAGGTTGGCCCCATGTCCGGTGAGAAGGTCAGCGGCGTCATGAAGACCGCGCCCCAGCTCAGCTCGCGCGCGCACAGCACGAACCAGATCGGCGCGACGATGAGCCAGAAGGCCCGCGTGCGCGGATCGCTGGCGCGGCCGCGCCAGTACAGCGCCAGGACGCCGCCGATGAACAGCAGCACCGCCTGGGCGTTCTCGACCGGTCCGTTTTCCCAGCCGGTGCTGTCGGGCAGGTGCGGGGCCAGCACATAGCTGGCGATCAGGGCCGCCAGCACCACGGCCGCGCGGGCCAGACCGCAACGCGGCGTCATCCAGTTGGAGGTGTTCATTATCAGGAGGGTGGGTGAAGTTCGTGAGAGGGGCAGGAGCCCGGCGCCAGCCAGTGTGACGGATGTGTGTCGATTCTACGAATGGGGCCGGCCTGCCGCCCGCCCCGAGACGCGGGCGAGCAGCAGGCCCAGCACGGCGGCGATCAGCAGCAAGCCGGTGGCCTGGGCGATCCAGAATGCGGCTGGCGCCATCAGGGGCCGGATCGGGCCGCCGCCGTGATAGGCCAGCCAGAAACCGGCCGGTAACGCCATGCCCCACAGCAGCAGGCCATAGACCGCGAAGGGCGTCATCGTCACGCCGTAGCAGCGCAGCAGGAAGGAGCCCAGCACCTGCGGCGCATCGACGAGGTGGTAGGCCGCGATCCACAGCAGCGTGCTGGCGGCCAGCGCCACCACCGCGGGGTTGGTCGAGTAGACGGCGGCCAGCGGCTCGCGCACCATGACCAGCAGAACCGCCGCCAGCACGGCCAGGCCCAGCGTCAGCTTGTAGGCCAGCTGGATGACCCGGCGCGCCTGCTCCGGGCGGCCCGCGCCCAGCCAGTGCGAGGTCCGCGCGCTGCCGGCCAGCGCCATGGCCAGCGGGAACATGTAGAGCACGGCGGCCAGGTTGGTGGCGACCTGGTGCGCGGCCAGCGAGACGGTGCCCATGCGCGCGATCAGCAGGGCCATGGCGGTGAAGGAGGTGACCTCGATCGCATAGGTCGCCCCGGCCGGCAGGCCCAGCCGCAGCAGCCGGCGCAGCAGCGGCCAGTCGGGTTTCTCGATGCGCTGCCACAGCGCATAGGGCTGGTAGAAGACCTGCCGCCGCAGCATCCACGCGCCCAGGCTGAACAGCAGGACGTTGATGCACAGCGTGGCCCAGGCACAGCCGGCCAGGCCCAGGGCCGGCAGACCCGCGCCGCCGAAGACGAACCACACCGACAGCGGCACCTTGGCCGCCAGCCCGGCCAGTTGCAGCCAGGTCACCAGCCACGGGTGGCCCAGCGCCTGGTTGAGCGTGGCGTACAGGCGAAACAGCATGGCCGCGGGAAATGCCAGCGCCAGGATGCGCAGGTAGGCGACGACGTCCGGCTGCAGTTCGGTTGGCACCTGCGCCCAGCGCAGCAGTGGCAGGGGATAGAGCATGATGGCAATGCCCAGCAGCGTGAGCGCTGCGCACAGGTAGAGCGACTGCCGCACGGCCCGGCCCACGGCCAGCGGTTTTTGCGCGCCGTTGAGCTCGGCATAGGTCGGCAGCAGGGCCTGCATCACGCCCATCAGCGAGATGTACACGCTCACGAAGATCGAGGTGCCGATGGACAGCGCCGCCAGCGCATGCTCCGAATGGCGGCCAGCCACGATGGTGTCGGTCACGCCATAGGCCATGGTGGCCAACTGGCCGGCGAAGATGGCCAGCGCGTGGCGCAGGATGGTCTTGAATTCGGACATGGTGGGTGGGGCCGGGCGCACGGTGAGCCGGCGGTTGGAACAGGTGTTCAGGGGATGCGCCTGAACAGCAGCATGTCCTCGCGGCGGTCGGCCAGGCGCTGCACCGGCTCGATCAACTGCCAGCGGTGGCGGCTGTCGGTGTAGGGCAGGGCGCGCTGCGCCTGCGGCGTGGTGATGAGGTAGGCGCACTGGGCGTCATCGCCCGCTTTCTTGATGGGGTAGCGGCCGTAGTACTGCACCGCCGCCACCTGCGGCGGGGTCAGCCCATGCAGTTCGATGCAGCCGGCCGGCTCGGTGAGCAGGGGCGCCAGGCGGGCCATCTGCTGGCGGTAGCCGCGCGCGTAGTCGACCGGGGCGAGCCACAGCGTCAGCAGCAGCACCCAGCACAGGGTCATGCCGCTGGCCGGCAGCACCAGGCTTTTCCAGATGACGGGCTGGTGCCGGCCGATGCGCCACTTCACCAGCCAGATCCAGGCCGCCGTCACCGCCAGCCCGCACAGCAGCGCCAGCGGGCCGACCTCGGGCGTGTAGCCCGGCACCAGCCGGATCACGTTGTGGTGCAGCTTGGGCGGCCAGCCGGTCTGCAGCGCGATCCAGGCGAGCCAGGCGAACAGTGCGCAGCCCGAAAAGAACAGCAGCGTGAACCAGTCGATCAGCGACGACATGGTGCGCTGCAGTGTCGGCAGCGCGAAGGCGGCCAGCGCGGCCAGCGCCGGCAGGGCCGCCAGCAGCGTACGGTCGTCGCCATTGCGCAAAAAGGCCGCGGCCAGCGCCACGCAGCCGAACCACATCGGCAGCACGATGTGCCGCTGCAGCAACTGCCGGCGCCAGCGCCACAGCGCCCACAGCGACAGCAGCCAGGTCGGCCAGGTGAACCACAGCAGCAGTTGTCCCCAACTGCGCCAGGACGCGCCCGCGTTCCAATAGGCCAGCGCCGCACCCAGGTGCTGCGGCAGATGGGCGGGCAGCAAGGGGTGCTGCAGCAGCAAGGCCAGACTCAGCAGCAGCCCGATGGCCGTGGCGATGGGCAACTGCCACCCGGTCAGCCAGGCGGTCGGCAGGTGGGCGGACAGGCGCTCGAAGGAGGCAGGTGGCGTCGGGTAGGTGCGCGGCCGCGCCAGCAGGCAGGCGCCGATGGCCAGCATCCAGCCCTGCGCCGCCGAGCCGTTGAGCGTCAGCCCGACGATGCCCAGCACCTGGGCCAGCACGGGCCAGCCGCGCACGTAGGGGCTGGCGGCGGTGCCGTAGAAGATCAGCGACAGCAGCGCCAGGTCGAGCAGGGCGGCGCTGGTTTCGTGGCCGATCTGGCCCAGCCCGAGGCAGGCGATCAGCGCCAGCAGGCCGCCGTCGGCCAGGGCGCGTGCGTACGCGCGTGGCGATGCCTCGCCGCCGAAGGCGAAGCTGACCGGCTGCGCCTGCGGGTCGCGCGCCAGGTAGTACACGGCATACCAGGTGCAGCACAGCGCCAGGCCCAGCAGCAGCGCGAACGGCAGGCGCGCGGCCAGGCTGGCGGAGATGACGTCGGGTGCCAGCCCGATCGCCCAGGCGCCCAGCCAGTAGGGCAGCAGCACGCCGGTGGCGGCGCCCTGGTCGAGCAGCGTCGGGTGCCAGAAATCAGCCTGGCCGAGTGCCAGTTGCTGCATGTAACCGAAGGCCACCACGTCGGCGCTCTTCCAGGGCTCCCGGCCCACGAAACCCGCCAGCACGTAGACCACGCACACGAGCAGCAGCACCACGCGCGGCAGCGGCCGGACCGCGGATTGGGCGACGATGGCGGGGGAGGGATGGTTCATGTCGGAAAGAGTCGAGGCCGATTCACACGGGCAGGGCGCGCCAGCCTAGCACGGGGCGGAGGCCAGATGTCCGGCCGGTGCGCGGGTGGCATGAGGGGGCGAGCGTGGCCGCGTATGCCGCGCCAAAACAAAAAGGCAGCCTGCGTTGCCGCGGCTGCCCTCTGGAACAGGTCTTGCACCGGCGTGCCGGGGACGTCGTGACCCCGGAACCGGTCTGCGTGGCCTGGGATGCTTACTTGGTGGCGACGCCAACGCGGGCGAACTTGTTGCGGAACTTCTCCACGCGGCCACCCATGGTGTCGACCGACTTTTGCGTGCCGGTGTAGAAGGGGTGCGATTCGCTCGAGGTATCGAGCTTGAACAGCGGCAGTTCGCGGCCGTCTTCGAGCTTGATGGTTTCCTTGGTGCTGGCGCACGAGCGGATGATGAACTGCGTGTTGTTGGACATGTCCAGGAACACCACTTCACGGTAGTCGGGGTGAATGCCTTGCTTCATGGGAGAAATTCCTTGCCACGGGGGGCGGTCAGGTGCGGGAGCCGCTGTCCGAACCCGGCCGAACCCTTCGACCGGTGAAAAAATCCAGAGAGCACTTTCTGCGAACCCGCGATTATCGCACAGCCGCGCCGGCATGGCGCAGGGCGCGCGGGCAGGAGCTGCTTCTGGGCGGGCGGCGATCAGCCGCCGCGGCGCATCATGTCGAAGAACTCGACGTTGGTCTTGGTGGACTTCATGTTCTTGATCATCAGCTCCATGGATTCGATCTCGTCCATGTTGTAGATGAACTGGCGCAGGATGCGCGTTTTCTGCAGGATTTCGGGGGCCAGCAGCAGCTCCTCGCGGCGGGTGCCGCTCTTGCTGAGCTCGATGGCCGGGAACACGCGCTTTTCATACAGGCGGCGGCTGAGGTGGATTTCGCTGTTGCCGGTGCCCTTGAACTCTTCGAAGATCACTTCGTCCATGCGGCTGCCGGTGTCCACCAGCGCGGTCGCGATGATGGTCAGCGAGCCGCCTTCCTCGACGTTGCGTGCGGCGCCGAAGAAGCGCTTGGGGCGCTGCAGCGCGTTGGAGTCGACGCCGCCCGACAGCACCTTGCCCGACGAGGGCACGACGTTGTTGTAGGCACGCGCCAGGCGGGTGATGGAGTCCAACAGGATCACCACGTCCTTCTTGAGCTCGACCAGGCGCTTGGCGCGCTCGATCACCATCTCGGCCACGTGCACGTGGCGGGCGGCGGGCTCGTCGAAGGTCGAGGCGATGATCTCGCCGCGGACCGAGCGCTGCATCTCGGTGACTTCCTCGGGGCGCTCGTCGACCAGCAGGACGATCAGGTGCACGTCCGGGTTGTTGGCCGAGATGGCGTGCGCGATGTGCTGCATCATCATCGTCTTGCCGCTCTTGGGCGGCGCCACGATGAGGGCACGCTGGCCGCGGCCGATCGGGGCGATGATGTCGATCAGGCGGCCGGTGATGTTTTCCTCGGACTTGATGTCGCGCTCCAGCCGCATCTGCTCCTTGGGGAACAGCGGCGTGAGGTTCTCGAACATCACCTTGTGCTTGTTGCTCTCGGGCGAGTTGCCGTTGATCTTGTCGAGCTTGGTCAGCGCGAAGTAGCGCTCGCCGTCCTTGGGCGTGCGCACCTCGCCCTCGATCATGTCGCCGGTGTGCAGGTTGAAGCGCCGGATCTGGCTGGGCGAGATGTAGATGTCGTCGGTGCTGGCCGTGAAGCTGGTGTCCGGGCTGCGCAGAAAGCCGAAGCCGTCGGGCAGCACTTCGAGCACGCCGTCGGCGAAGACCTGCTCGCCGGAGCGCGCGATCTTCTTGATGATGGCGAACATCATCTCCTGCTTGCGCATGCGGCCGGTGTTTTCGATCTCAAGGGCTTCCGCCTGCTTGAGGACTTCAGACACGTGCTGTGCCTTGAGTTCGTTCAGATGCATAGAGTCCGCTCCTGGCGGAAAGACAAACCGTGATCGGAGGAGAGGGAGGTGACGGCGCGATGATGGCCGGGCCTGATGGGCCCCTGGGCAGATCTGCCGCGGCGCAAGCAGGCTTCGGGGGCCTGTGAGCCGGATGGGCTGGCGCGAGGCGCTGACTTCGACTGGTGACGTGAAGGCGATGCCCCGGCAAGGCGCGATTATAGACAGGAACGGCGCGCGGGCAAACACGCATTCGGCTGGGGAGACCGGGTGCACCTGGCGATGCCTGCGGATTCGGCCACGTGTGGGACCGGGTGCGGGGCCAGGCGGGGGGCGGCGGAAGCCGCACCCGGGCGGGCGTCAGGCCAGTTGCTGGTCGATGAAGGCGGTGAGCTGGGCCTTGTTGACGGCGCCGACCTTGGTGGCGGCGAGCTGGCCGTCCTTGAAGAGCATCAGCGTGGGAATGCCGCGGATGCCGAACTTGCCGGGCACATCGCGGTTTTCGTCGACGTTGATCTTGGTGATCTGCAGCTTGCCCTGGTAGGACTGGGCGACGTCGTCGAGGACCGGCGCGATCATGCGGCAGGGGCCGCACCATTCGGCCCAGAAGTCCACCAGCACCGGGGTGCTGCTCTTGAGGACATCGGTGTCGAACGAGGCGTCGGAGGTGTGCGTGATGAGGTCGCTGGCCATGGTCTGTTTCCTGGGGATGGGGCTTGCCGGCGGCCGGATGGTGGCGATTCCGGCCGGCGGCTGTGCGGTTGCAAGGGACTACAAACCCCATGCTGGGGCCATTTTGACAGAAAGCAAGCGCAGCCGCCGAGCCGGCCGGCAGCCGGCGACGCTATCGCGGCGATAGCCCGAGGCAGCAGCGGGCGAGTTCAGCCACCGACAGCGGCGCGCTGCCTTCGGCCTTGTTGTTGATGGTAACCAGCGCGGGCAGGCCGCGGGCGGTGGTGGCGCGGATCACGCGGGCCAGGTGCTCGCGGGTCTGGGGATCGGGGTCCTGGATGCGGTCGAAGGGTTCGTACAGGTCGCGCGCGGCCTCGTAGCCATAGGCGCCGTGGCGCCGGTGCAAATTCCAGCGGCAGACCAGTGGCCCGGGCCAGAGCGCGCGCAGCACGAACAACTGGTCCTCGATGGGCGGCATCTTGGCGTGCAGACCCAGGCAGTAGGTGGCACCGTGGCGGCGCAGCGTGTCGATGAAGGCGGGGGCGACGTCGGGCTGCAGGAAGGCCGCGTCGCGCACCTCCACGGCCACCACCGCGCCGGGTGCCAGCGCATGCAGGGCGCCAGCGGGGGCCAGCGCCTGCCGCACGGCGGCCAACAGTCCATCCAGCCGCTGCAGCAGAGCGGCCATGTCGCGCAGCCAGCGGCCGGGCAGGGGGCTGATCTGGAACACCAGGGCGCCGGCCTTGTCGCGCAGGCCTTCGGCGGCCGGCTCGACGAAGGTCTGGACGGCGAGCGTGGGGTCGAGAAAGGCCGTGTTGAGCTGGCGGCCCTGGCCCTGCTCGCCGCGCACCAGCGCGTCGCAGACCAGCGCCGGGGCCTTCACGATGAAGCGGAAGTGCGGCGGCACCTGCTGCGCGTAGCGCAGGTAGTCGAGCGCGGACAGCGGCCGGTAGAAGGCCCGGTCCAGGCTCACGCCGCGCAGCAGCGGGTGCTGGCCGTAGGCGGTCAGGCCGTGGCGCGAGAGTGTGGCCGAGGCGTGGTCGCCGCGCCAGACCAGGCCCTTCCAGCCCGGGAAATGCCAGGACGAGGTGCCCAGGTGCAGCGTCGGCGGCAGGCGGGCGGCCCAGGCCTGCTGCTCGGCACCGGGCTCGGCGGGCAGGACCTCTTGAGCGCGCCGGCCCGGCGCGGGCTGGCCGCCTGGCCTGGACTCGTCGGCGATGGCGGCGTCAGCGGTGGACGCATCCCCGGGGCCATCTTCGGGAAACAGGCTGTCTTGCCGGCCCTTCATGGCTGGGGCGCCGGGGTCTTGGGCTTGTAGTCACAGTAGGGCGCGACCGTGCAGTGCCAGCACTGCGGCTTGCGCGCCTGGCACACATAGCGCCCGTGCAGGATCAGCCAGTGGTGGGCATGGAGCATGTAGGGCTTGGGAATGCGCTTGAGCAGCTTGAGCTCGACTTCCAGCGGCGTCTTGCCCGGCGCCAGCCCGGTGCGGTTGCCCAGGCGGAAGATGTGGGTGTCGACCGCCATGGTCGGCTCGCCGAAGGCCACGTTGAGCACCACGTTGGCCGTCTTGCGGCCCACGCCGGGCAGTTTTTCCAGTTCCTCGCGCGTGCGCGGCACCTCGCCGCCGTGCTGCTCGACCAGGATGCGGCAGGTCTCGATCAGGTGTTTGGCCTTGCTGCGGTAGAGGCCGATGGTCTTGATGTACTCGCTCAGGCCCTCCACGCCCAGGTTGAGGATGGCCTGCGGCGTGTTGGCGACCGGGTAGAGCCGGCGCGTGGCCTTGTTGACGCCGACGTCGGTGGCCTGCGCCGACAGCAGCACGGCGGCCAGCAGCTCGAAGGGCGTGCTGTACTCCAGCTCGGTGCGCGGCTCGGGGTTGGCCGCTTGCAGCGTGGCGAAGAAGGATACGATGGCCTCTTTCTTCATGCGTGATCGTGGGTTTTTTGTTTTGAGAAAGACGGGAGGCGTGGCTGTTCAGGCCTTCGGTTTCTTGGCCGGGCGCGACCAGTTGGGGATGCTGACTTGCTTGCCGCGCGCCACGCTCAGCGCGCCGGCCGGGGTGTCCTTGGTGATGGTCGAGCCGCCACCCACGGTGCCGCCGGCGCCCAGCGTGACCGGGGCCACCAGCACGCAGTTGCTGCCCACATGCACGTCGGCCTCGATCACGGTGCTGTGCTTGTTGGCGCCGTCGTAGTTGGCGGTGATGCTGCCGGCGCCGTAGTTGACGCGCTCGCCCACCGTGGCGTCGCCCAGGTAGGCCAGGTGGTTGGCCTTGGCGCCGGCGGCCAGCGTGCTGTTCTTGACCTCGACGAAGTTGCCGATGTGGACCTCGGCGCCCAGTTGCGCGCCGGGGCGCAGGCGCGCGAATGGCCCGATCAGGGCGCCGGGGCCGACGCTCACGCCAGCCTGCTCGCCGTCGATGTGGGTGTAGGGGTGGATCACCGCGCCGGCTTCGATGCGCGCGTTGCCGATCACGCAGTGGGCGCCGATGCGCACGCCATCGCCCAGCGTGACCTGGCCGTGGAAGACGCAGTTGACGTCGATCTCCACGTCCTGCCCGCAGGCCAGCGTGCCGCGCACGTCGAGGCGCGCCGGGTCGGCCAGCCGCACGCCTTGCTCCAGCAGCTCGGCGGCCAGCCGCGCCTGCCAGGCGCGCTCCAGCGCCGCCAGCTGCGCCGGGCTGTTGACGCCGGCCACCTGCACGGCATCATCCGTGGCCACGCCGGCCACCGGAATGCCGTCGGCCACCGCCATGGCGACGATGTCGGGCAGGTAGAACTCGCCTTGCGCGTTGTCGTTGCGCAGGCGGCCCAGCCATTGCCGCAACTGTGCGGTGGGCACGGCCATCAGGCCGGTGTTGGTCTCGCGGATGGCGCGCTGTGCCGCGCTGGCGTCCTTGTGCTCGACGATGGCTTCGATGCGGCCGGCAGCGTCGCGCACGATGCGGCCGTAGCCGGCCGGGTCGTCGAGCGCGATGGTCAGCAGAGCCAGTTGGCCGTGCGGCGCGGCGGCCGTGGGCGCGGCGGCCTCGGTGAGCTGGCGCAGGGTCTGCGGCTGGGTCAGCGGCACGTCGCCGTAGAGGATGAGGGTGGTGCCGGCCTCGGACAGCAGCGGCAGCGCCTGCTGCACGGCGTGCCCGGTGCCCAGTTGCGGCTCCTGGCGGACGCAGGCGAGCTGGCCGGCGGCCACGGCGGGCGCGAAGCGCTCGTTCAGGTGGCTCTCGATCTGCTCGGCGCCGTGGCCGGTGACGACCACGGTGCGCGCCGGATCGAGCGCGCGCGCGGCGCTCAGCACGTGGCCGAGCAGGGGCCGGCCGGCCAGGCCATGCAGCACCTTGGGGCGGCGGCTTTTCATGCGCGTGCCCTTGCCGGCGGCGAGGATCACGATCTGGAGCGACGAGGCAGGGGAGGGGAGAGAAGACATGCGTTGGGGTCCGGAGCAGCGGCACGGGCCGGTCGCGGAGGGCGGTTAGGTGGGCGGTAAGGAATCCAGCCCGCAATGGTAGCGGCCGCCGCGTGCCGTGCTCGGAACCTTCTTTTTTGTCGCCGGGCCGCCCCAAGACAAAAAAGCAGTCCCCTTGGGGGACCGGGCAAGCGCGCAGCGTTTGACCGAGGGGCCTTGTTTATTGAGCGGTCCAGCCGCCGTCGACCTGCCAGGCCACGCCGCGCACGTTGTCGGCCGCCGGCGAGCTCAGGAACACCGCTAGCGCGCCCAGTTGCTCGGGCGTGGTGAACTGCAGCGAGGGCTGTTTTTCGCCCAGCAGTTCCCGGCTGG
>JASGEH010000152.1:0-22075 GCA_047606565.1 Comamonas sp. | reverse complement strand
CGACAACCGCAACTGGGAACTGCTGCCCTACCCCGGCCCCGAACAGCGCTTCTCGCAAAGCCGTGCCGTCGCGCTCGACATGGAAAGCGCCACCATCGCCGCCAACGGCTTCCGCTTCCGCGTGCCCTACGGCACCCTGCTGTGCGTCAGCGACAAGCCCCTGCACGGCGAAATCAAGCTGCCCGGCATGGCCAACCACTTCTACCGCGAACGCGTCAACCAGCACCTGCGCATCGGCATCCGGGCGCTGGAAATCCTACGCGAACAGGGGCCGGGCAAACTGCACAGCCGCAAGCTGCGCAGCTTCGCGGAGGTGGCGTTCCAGTAGGCGGACGGCAAACTGCGGCCGCATGCCCGCGAGGCCCTCTCACCCCCGCAGCCGATCGGGCCATCGCAACGCGCGAGCCTTGTGCCAGAGAGCCCAGAGCTTGTTGGCAAGCAACCGCTGACCGCCCCCAAGCATGACCCAGAATGGAGCGGGAGGCTTTCGACGCCTTCCTGCAACTGCCCGCACCCCAGCGCAAGGTAGTGCGCGAAGTCATCCTGACCTTCGCCAAGGTCCATCTGCCTCAGGATACGAGGCGCGAGCCCGACAACACACCAACCTGAAGCGGCGGCCGCCTTTTTTGTCGCCGGGCCGTCCCAAGACAAAAGGTCGTCCCCTCGGGGGACCGGGCGAGTCCGAAGGACTTGACCGAGGGGCCTTTTTTGCCGCCGGGCCGCCCCAAGACAAAAAGCATCCCCCTGGGGGATCGGGCCGTCGCGCAGCGAGGGACCGAGGGGCGATTTTCTACAGCAGCGGCGAGGCCAGCCGCGCCAGCGCCTCGGGAAAGCGCCGCCACACCTTGCGGCGCGGCTGCCGCACGATCAATTCCTCGGCCCCGACCAGGTCGGCCTCGAACTGGCGCGCCAGCGCCTCGGCGGCCTGCGTCTCGTAGTTGAGCACAGCGACTTCGAAGTTGAGCCGGAAGCTGCGGTTGTCGAAGTTGTCGGTGCCAACGAAGCTGTAGCAGTCGTCGATCAGCAGCGACTTGCTGTGCAGCATGCACGGCCCGTATTCCCAGATGCGCACGCCCACCCGCAACAGCTCGCCGAACCACGAGCGCGCCGCCAGCGTGACGACCAGGTTGTCGCTGCGCCGGGGCACCAGGATGCGCACGTCCACGCCGCGCAACGCCGCCGAGACCAGCGCGAACAGCGCCGGCTCATCGGGTACGAAGTAAGGCGTGGTCAGCCAGATGCGCTGGCGGGCCTGCTCCATGGCCGTGACCTTGGCGCGCAGGATGGGCGCGTGCAGGTAGTCCGGCCCGGCGGGGATGATCTGCACCATCTGCGCCCCCGCCAGGCTGACCGGCGGCTCGGGCGGCGGCGGCATGGCGTCGGGCATCTGGCCGGAGGAATAGTGCCAGTCCTCCCAGAACATCTGCTCCAGCCAGTAGACCGCCTGCCCTTCGAGCCGCAGGTGCAGGTCGTGGTAGGGCTCGCGGCAGCGCCGCTGGTCCTGCTCGTCGGTCACGTTGATGCCGCCGGTCAGGCCGATGTGGCTGTCGACCACCACGATCTTGCGGTGGGTGCGCAGGTTGAGCACTGGCCGGAAGCGCCGCAGCGAGGTCGCGTGGAAGAAGGCCAGTTCGCCACCCGCCTCCAGCAGCGGGCGCATCCAGCGCCGCGTCACGCGCGCCGAGCCCAGCGCATCGAGCAGCAGCCGCACCCGCACGCCCTCGCGCGCCTTGGCCGCCAGCAGGTCGCGCAGCGCGGTGCCGGTCTGGTCGGGCTCGTAGATGTAGTACTCGAGGTGGACGGTGTGGCGCGCCTGCCCGATGGCCGCGAAGATGGCCTCGAACGCCGCCTCGCCGCCCGACAACAGCTGGTGCGATGAAGCCAGCGCCGGCGGATAGCCGGTGGCGTTGTAGATGAGGCGGCCCAGGCCGGTGGCCTGCGCCAGCGCCTCGGGCGGCATGCGCTGCCGCCAGAAGGCGCGCTGCTGCTCAACCGCGCGGCGGCTGGCCTGGCGCCCGTGGCGGCGCCGCTCGATGCGCTGCGGGCCGAACAGGTAGTAAACGAAGAAGCCCACGTAGGGCAGCGCCCCGAGCGCCAGCAGCCAGCCCAGCGTGGCCACGGGCGAGCGCTTTTGCAGCACGATCCAGCCGCCCAGCAGCAGCAGGTAGACGGCCCAGACCACGGACAGGACCAGGCCCAGCGACGGCGGCCACTCCGTCATGAACCGCCCTGGACGAACCGGACCGCTGTGCCTGCCGGCATCGGCGTCAGCGCGCTTGCGAACCGGCGGCGCCCGGCGCGCCGGCCACGTCGCCGGCCGGCGCCTGGGCCACGCTGTCGGCCGTCCAGCCGCCGCCCAGCGCCTTGTAGAGCGTGATCTGGTTGGACAGTTGCGACAGCTGGGCCTGGATCTCGGCCTGCTGCGCGGTGTAGAGCGTGCGCTGGGCGTCGAGCAGATCGAGGTAGCTGGTCACGCCGTTGCGGTAGCGCAGGTCCGACAGCTTGAAGCTGGTCTGCGCGGCGCGCACCTGCGCCCTCGTGGCGCGCAACTGCTCGTCCCAGGTCGCGTTGCCGGCGAGGGCGTCGGAGACTTCCTGGAAGGCAGTCTGAATGGCCTTCTCGTACTGCGCGACGGCGATGTCGCGGTCGACCTGGGCGGCGTCGAGGTTGGCGCGGTTGGCGCCCCAGTCGAAGATCGGCACGCTGATCTGCGGCGCGAACGACCAGGCCCGCACCGACTGGTCGAACAGGGTCGACAGGCTGGCGCTGGCGCGCCCGAAGGTGCCGGTCAGTGCAATGCTGGGGAAGAAGGCCGCGCGCGCCGCACCGATGTTGGCGTTGGCCGCGATCAGGTTTTGCTCGGCCGAGGCGATGTCGGGCCGGTGCGTCAGCAGGTCCGACGGCAGGCCGGCTGGGACCTTGGCCAGCAGCGCGGTCTGCCCGGTCAGCGTGGTGCCGTCGAGCGTAACGTCGGCCGGCCACGACGGCGTGCCCAGCAGCAGCAGCAAGGCGTTGAAGTCCTGCGCGCGCTGGCGTTCGAGCTGGGCCAGGTCGGCGCGGGCGCCTTCGACCAGCCCCTCAGACTGGCGCAGGTCGAGCTCGGAGCTCACGCCGTTGTCGAACTTGAGTTGGGTCAGCCCGAAGGAATCCTCACGCGCTTTGAGGGTCTCGCGCGTGACCGTCAGCAGTTGTTCGTCGGCCAGCAAGGCCAGATAGCCGGTCGCGACCGAGGCCACCAAGCTGATCTGCGCGGTCTTGCGCGTGGCCTCCTGGGCCAGATAGGTCGCGAGAGCGGCATCCTTGAGGCTGCGCACGCGGCCGAAGAAGTCCAGTTCGTACGAGGTCACGCCAACGCCGAAGGCGGCGACATTGTCGTCCGAGCCCGGGTTTTGCTTGGCCGAGGTCAGCGACGCGTTGAGCGTGGGCAGTTGCGCCGCGCGCTGGATGCGGTACTGGGCTTGCGCGCGCTGCACGTTGAGCGCGGCCACCGTCTGGTCGCGGTTGTTGGCCAGCGCGATCTCGATGAGGCGGCGCAACTGCGGGTCGGCGAAGAAGTCGCGCCAGCCCAGATCGGCCGCGGCGGCTTGCGCCGGCTCGCCAGCCGGGGCCTGCGCGAAGGTGGCGGCCACCGGCGCGGCCGGCCGTTCGTACTTGGGGGCCAGAGAGCAGCCGGCCAGCGCCAGCGCAGCGGCCAGGGCGGCCAGCGGGAGCGCCGGGCGCAGGGTGTGCAGGTTCATGGAATCACTCACGATTGGGCCTCTTGCTGGTGCTGCCGGGCCTGCCTGGCGTCATGCTCGCGTTGGCGCTCGCTGCCCTTGAAATAGCCGCGAATCAACACGAAGAAGGTCGGCACGAAAATCACCGCCAGCACGGTGCCGGTGATCATGCCGCCGATCACGCCGGTGCCGATGGCCTGCTGGCTGGCCGAGCTGGCTCCTGTGGCGATAGCCAGCGGCAGCACGCCCAGCGTGAAGGCCAGCGAGGTCATGACGATGGGCCGAAAGCGCAGGTGCGCGGCCGCCAGCGCCGACTCGATCACGCCCTTGCCCTGGGCCTGCAGGTCCTTGGCGAATTCGACGATCAGAATCGCATTCTTGGCCGACAGCCCGATGATGGTCACCAGCCCGATCTGGAAGTACACGTCATTGGACAGGCTGCGCAGCAGCGTGGCCAGCAGCACGCCGAGCACGCCCAGCGGCACCACCAGCATCACCGAGAACGGGATAGACCAGCTCTCGTAGAGCGCGGCCAGGCACAGGAACACCGCCAGGATGGCGAAGCCGTAGAGAACCATGGCCTGGGAGCCTGCAAGCTTTTCCTCGCGCGACTGGCCTGTCCACTCGTAGCCGAAGCCCTGCGGCAGTTGCGCGGCGATGCGCTCCATCTCGGCCATCGCCTCGCCGGTGCTGTGGCCGGGGGCGGCGTCGCCGGCGATCTTGATGGCCGGGTAGCCGTTGTAGCGCACGGTCTGCACCGGGCCGATCTTCCAGCTCGCCGTGGCGAAAGACGACAGCGGCACGACCTGGCCCCGGCTGTTGGCCACCGGCAGGTCCAGCACCTGCTCGGGCTGCATGCGCGAGGAGCCGTCGGCCTGCACCATCACGCGCTGCATGCGGCCCTGGTTGGGGAAGTCGTTGATGTAGGACGAGCCCAGCGCGGTCGACAACGCGCTGCCGATGGCATCGAAGCCCACGCCCAGCGCATTGGCCTTGTCGCGGTCGATCACCAGGGTCATCTGCGGCGCATCTTCCATGCCGTCCGGCCGCACGCCCGTCAGGATGGAGCTTTGCGCGGCCAGGCCCAGCAGCTGGTTGCGCGCGGCGATCAGTTCGTCGTGGCTCTGGCTGTTGCGCGCCTGCAGGCGGAAGGTGAAGCCCGAGGCATTGCCCAGCTCAGGAATAGGCGGCGGACTCAGCGCGAAGACAAAGGCATCGCGGATGCCCGCGAACGCGCGGATCGCGCGACCGGCGATGGCGCTGGCCGAGTGCTCGGCGCCCGCGCGCTCGGACCAGTCCTTCAGGATCACGAAGGCCAAGCCGGCATTCTGGCCCTGGCCGGAAAAGGAGAAGCCGGCCACGGTCACGATGTCGGCGACCTCGGGTTGCGCGAGCATGTACTGCTCGACCTGGCTCAGCGCCTCCAGCGTGCGCGCCTGCGAAGCGCCTCCAGGCAGTTGCACGTTAGCGACGATGTAGCCCTGGTCCTCATTGGGCAGGAAGGCCGTCGGCAGCCGGGTGTAGACCAGCGCCACCACGCCCACCAGCAGCGCGTAGACGATCATCAGGCGCCCGGCGCGCGGCAGCAGCCGGCCCAACCAGCCCTCGTAGCCCTTGGCGGTGCGCGAAAAACCCCGGTTGAACCAGCCAAAGAAACCCTTCTTCTCGTGGTGCCCCGCCTGGACTGGCTTGAGCAGCGTCGCGCACAGCGCCGGTGTCAGCGACAGCGCCAGGAAGGCCGAGAACGCGATCGAGGTCGCCATCGTCGCCGAAAACTGGCGGTAGATGTTGCCCGTGGAGCCGGCGAAGAAGGCCAGCGGCACGAACACCGACACCAGCACCACCGTCACCCCGACGATGGCCCCGGAGATCTGGCCCATCGCCTTGCGCGTGGCCTGCAGCGGCGGCAGACCTTCCTCGGCCATGATGCGCTCGACGTTCTCGACCACCACGATGGCGTCGTCCACCACGATGCCGATCACCAGCACCATGCCGAACATGGTCAGCACGTTGATCGAGAAGCCCAGGGCCAGCAGCGCCCCGAAAGTGCCCAGCAGTGCCACCGGCACCACGATGGTCGGGATGATGGTGTAGCGGAAGTTCTGCAGGAACAGGAACATCACGATGAACACCAGCGCCATGGCTTCGAGCAGCGTGTGCACCACCTTCTCGATGGACACCGAGATGAAGGTCGTGGTGTCGTACGGGATGGTGTAGCTCACGCCCGCCGGGAAGAAGGGCTTGAGCTGCTCCATCTTGGCGTGGATGGCCTTGGCGGTCTGCAGCGCATTGGCGGTGGGCGTGGGCTGCACGCCCAGGCCCACGGCGGGCTTGCCGTTGAGACGCCCGCTGGTGCTGTAGCTCTGGGCGCCCAGCTCGATGTGCGCGACATCGGCCAGCCGGACAGTGGAGCCATCGGTGTTGGCACGCAGCACGATCTCGCCGAAGGCCTCAGGCGAGGTCAACTGCCCCTGTACCGTGATGGCCGCCGCGATGGCCTGCCCGGTGTCGGCCGGCAGGTCGCCCAGCGTGCCCGCCGAGACCTGCAGATTCTGCGCCGCGATGGCGGCGTTCACATTGGCCAGCGTCAGGTTGTAGCCCTTGAGCTTGTGGATGTCGATCCACACGCGCAGCGCCGTCTCGGCGCCGAACTGCGTCACCGTACCCACGCCCGCCAGGCGCTGCAGCTCGGGCACCACATTGCGCGCGGCGTAATCGTTGAGCTGCTGGATCGAGACGTCCGGGCTGTCGGTCGACATCATCGCGAACAGCAGGAAATTGGAGCGCGACTGCTCCACCCGCACGCCCTGCTGCGTCACCACCGTGGGCAGGCGCGGTTCGGCGCGCGACAGGCGGTTCTGCACCTCGACTTGCGCCATGTCGACGTTGGTGCCGGGCTCGAAGCTCAGCGTCAGCGAGCCGGTGCCGTTGGCCTGGGCCACGGCCTCCATGTAGGCCAGGCCCTTGGCGCCGTTCATCTCGCGCTCGATGACCGACAAGACGCTTTCCTCCAGCGTCTTGGCGTCGGCGCCGGGATAGGTGGCCGACACCAGAATGGTCGGCGGTGCCACCGCCGGGTACTGGGCGACCGGCAGTTGCTTGATCGCCACCACCCCCAGCACCATGATGAAAATGGCGATGACCCACGCGAAGATGGGGCGCTCAATGAAAAATCGTGCCATGCGCGCCGCTCCTTACTGCTTGGCCGCGGCGGCCTGGCCTTGCGCACCAGCGGCCTTCCACGCCACCGGCGTCACCACCACGGGCTTGCCCGGGGGCACGCGCGGCAGCTTCTGGAAGCCGTCGACCATGACCTGCTCGCCGGCCTTCAGGCCCTCGAGCACCACCCAGTTGCTGCCCTGGGCCGGACCGAGCTTGACCGGGCGATTTTCCAGCTGATGGTCGGCACCGACCACCTTCACCACGTCGCCGCTGGCGCTGCGCGTGACCGCCTGCTGCGGCAGCAGCACGGCATTGTCGACCTGCGCCTGCTCCAGCTTCACGCGCACGTACATGCCCGGCAGCAGCAGCCGCTCAGGGTTGGGCAGCTCGGCGCGCAGGGTCACCTGGCCGCTGGTCGCATCGACCGTCAGGTCGGTGAACAGCAGTTTGCCCACCTGGCCGAACTCGGAGCCGTCGTCGAGAACGACCCGCACCGGCGTCGATCCATCGGCCGACTTCTTGTACTGGCCGGACGCCACGCCGCGCTGCAGCTTGAGCGCATCCGAGGCCGACTGCGTGAAGTTCACGTAGAGCGGGTCAATCTGCTGCACCGTGGCCAGTTGCGTCACGTCGGACTGGCCCACCAGCGCCCCTTCTGTCACCAGCGCGCGGCCGATGCGCCCGGCAATCGGCGCCGTCACCGTCGCATAGCCCAGGTTGATGCGTGCCGTCGTCACCGAAGCACGGGCCACGGCCACGTTGGCCTCGGCGCTCTTTTGCGCGGCCACCGCATTGTCGTAATCCTGCCGGCTGATGGCATTGACGGCCACCAGCGGCTTGTAGCGCTCGGCCTGCGCCTTGTTCTGCGCCAGCGTCGCCTCGGCCTGGGCCACGGAGGCCTGCGCACTCTCCAGCGCGGCGCGGTAGGGCGCGTTGTCGATCTGGAACAGCGGCTGCCCGGCCTTCACCTCGCTGCCCTCGCGGAACAGCCGCTTTTGCAGGATGCCGGCGGCACGCGCGCGCACCTCGGCCACGCGCGAAGCCTCCAGCCGGCCCGGCAGCTCGGTCTGCAGCCCCACCGTCCCCGGCGTCACCGTGACCACGCCCACCTGAGGCGGCGGCGGCGCGGCCTGCTGCCCGGCCGCATCAGCGCCTTGCTTGCCACACCCGGCGGCCAGCACCGCCGCCACCGTCACGGCCGCCCAGCGCCACGCCGGCACCCGGCGACCGGACACCCGGTTGGACATACGAAAACTGACTGGCATACGTCACCCCAATTGATTTGATAGACCTGCAAACTCGCGCGAACCGCCTCCCCCGCCCCTGAAGGCCTGGATGCGATCCGCAAAAATGGACCGAATGACCGGCATTGTCGGGGAAACCCCAGGTCACCCACACCCCGCGTGCCCCTATCCGACACGCCCATGCATGAACCTGGCCAATCGACAAGCTCGAAGAGTATACATACAATCATGAATGTATGTGACAGCAAGAAACTGCTGAAACCGCCCGCGGCCATCCTCCTTTCGTCCGTTACCCTGCTGAACCCCTTATGGCACGCAAAACCAAGTCCGATGCCCAGATCACCCGCGACCAGTTGCTGGACGCAGCCGAGCATCTCTTCCAGCAGCACGGCGTCTCGCGCACCGCGCTGCAACAGATCGCGGAGCAGGCCGGCCTCACGCGCGGGGCCATCTACTGGCACTTCAAGGACAAGGCCGAACTCTTCAACGCCATGATGGAGCGCGTGCGCCTGCCGTTCGAGGAAATCATCGAGCGCCTGCGCCAGGACAGCAGCCACAGCCCCCTGAGCCGGCTGCGCCAGATCCTGCAGGAAAGCTTCCATCGCATCCATACCGACGAACAGACCCGCCGCGTCTTCGAGATCATCTACCACAAGATCGAAATCATCGGCGAGATCGACGCCGTCATGGACCGGCGCAACGACTGCCGCCGCGAATTCCTGGCCATGATCGAAAACGAACTCGCGCAAGCCGCCGCGTCCGGCCACATCCGCCCCGACATCGCCCCCCGCAATGCCGCGCGCGTCCTGCACGCCATGCTCGACGGCCTGATCTTCAACTGGCTGCTCGACCCCGAGGACCAAGACCTCGTCGCCCTGAGCCGCCAGGCCTACGACATCTTCGAGGCCGGCCTCCAGCCCCGGGCGCCCGGCGCTTGAAGGTATACTCCTGCGCTTGCTGGCTGGCATGCCGGCAGCGCACCTTCCCAACGGAAATGCGGCTGTAGCTCAGTGGATAGAGTATTGGCCTCCGAAGCCAAGGGTCGTGGGTTCGATTCCCCCCAGCCGCACCAAAACCCCCTTAAGAATCAACGAACTGGGCATTGCAATGGTTTGCAGTGCTGAGCAGTCTGAAGCAGGTTTTTGCACACTGGGTGTGCCAAAAATGTGCCAAATTCATATCCCCCTTCCTGCCCCGGCTGCCGCGTATTGCGCACGTCTGCAATGGCTGGCGTGCGGTCACCGGCTGGCCGTCAGGGCACATCCCGCGTTTCGTTGACGCCCAAGGAATGCCCTTCACTCGGCCAACGCACGCATTTCGACTCCTCCTCGACCACCAGGCCGGGTGACGCAAACCATTCCCTCAAGAAAGCTGACTTGAGTAAATCATGCAATTGCAGCGCGACCGGGTTCGACGTATCCGTCAGCAGGTGGACGTAGTGCGAAGGCAGGGCCGGCAGCGCCATCATTCGCGGCGCCTCCAGCGGTGGCGCCACCGCGCCCAGGCTCTCCACGACGCCGACGGACAAGCCACTTTTCATGCAGGCTTCGACGGCTCGCCAATTCGCGCTTTCCAGCAACACCCGATGCTTGATGCCATGGGCCTTGAGTGCGGACAGCGCGGTCTCTCGGTAGGGGCATCCATCGAGTTGCAATGCGACGGGCAACGGCAGGTCGGGGTCATGGGCGAAGTGGGATGCCGCTGCCCACTTGGGTTGAGTCGAACACAGCGCCTCGCCTTGTTCCAACCGCTGGCGACTGACAGCAAGCGTCAGATCCAACTGGCGCCGGGAGAACAACTCCAACAACTCGCCACTCGATCGCGCTTCAACCTCCAACTCAAGCCGAGGATTGCTCGCCACGAAAACCGGCAGAAAGTCGGATAGGAGCTTGGCCGCGTAGACATCGGGAATTCCCAGCCGGATTTTTCCCGTCATCAGCGTGGGCGAGAGACTGGCCAGAAGGCGGTCGTGAGCCATCAGAAAGCGCGTGGCTTCTTCCAACAGCCGGCGTCCAGGGGGCGTCAGTTCGACCGACTGGTTGCTGCGCACGAAAAGCTGCTGCCCGAGTTGGTCTTCCAGTTTCTGGATCTGTACTGTCACTGCCGACGGGCTGCGGTGGACATGGGTCGCCGCATCCTTGAAGCGACCGAAACGCGCGACCGCATGGAAGGTGCGCAACACATCGATATCCAGTCCTTTTCCCATCGCCCCATAAAATTCCGAAAAATAGAATTATTAATTCATTTAATTCAACTGTACAAAATTATCCATCCCTCCTATCTTCTGATCAAGATAGCCCGTGGCGGCATCGTCTCCGCGGGAAGAGAGAGAGCTCATCTCCGACTGACTCAACCTCTGCAGGACCTTGAACACAAGGCGGACGGCAGTTCGCGCAATCGGACATCGCATCCGTCACGTTCGAGGCACTGCGCCACGACAAGTCCGAAGCATGCCCAAGCGATCGTTGTCCCTGATTCTGTTGCAGGCCGTATTCGTCGTTTCGTGGAGCTCCGGCTTCATCGGCGCGAAGCTCGGTACGGCGGATGCCGGGGCCATCACCTTACTGTTCTGGCGTTTCCTGCTGGTCACGGCCTGCCTGTTGCCACTGGTCTGGCACCGTCTGAAAATCCTCTCCTGGGCGCAGGTTCGCTACAACGGCATCATCGGCCTTCTGTCGCAATTCGCCTATCTCGTGTGCGTCTACGTGGCCATTCGCAACGGCCTGCCCACCGGCATCGCCGCCATCATCTGTGCCTTGCAGCCACTCATCACGGCGGCCTTGAGCACGCGCGGCCCCGAGCGCAGCGGGGGCCAGGAGTGGGCGGGACTGGTCCTCGGCTTCCTGGGTGTGGGGATTGTCATTGCGGGTGAGTACGCTTTTTCGCGGGCCGGCGTCGGCCTCGGTTTGTATCTGCTGCCACTGATCTCCGCGACCACGCTTGCCGTCGCCACGCTCTACCAGCGCCGCCAATCCGTACAGGCCACGGGCCACAGCCAGGATGGCTTGCTGGCGCCCCTGTTCCTTCAATCTGCGACCAGCCTGTTGCTGCTGCTCGGCGTGGGCGTGAGCTCCGGATCACTCGAAGTTCCAGGCCAGCGCGAAGTCTGGTTGGCCATCGCCTGGCTGACGCTGTTCTCGACCTTCATGGCGTACCTCAGTCTCTGGAGCCTGCTGACCCGCATGTCGGCCACTCGGGTGGCCACACTGGTCTACTTCGAGCCCCCAGTGACCTTGGTGTGGGCAGCGTGGCTGTTCGGCGATGCGATTCACTGGACGACCTATGTGGGTATCGCTATCGTCGCCTGCGGCGTTTTGGTCGCGCGTCGCAGCAAACCCCTGAAAGCGGCCTGCGCCTGACCTTTACCGCCCGAGGCGGCTGTTCCCCATCAGCGCTTGCACAGGACCCTGCCACGTCAGTCGTGAAGCACCGTTACAGGGACTTCGCTACCGTCGTCACCACTGCGGATGTGCAGCACCTCATCGCGGCTCTTATCGCCGCATTACGCATCTTTATCCCACGAGACAGCCAAGCTGGGCAATATCTCCTGACATGGGCGCCACTCCGGCGCCCTCTCTTTCAGGAGCCGCAGCATGCAGCGTCACTGGATCACTTCTCACCTGGGCTGGATCGCTTTCGCCCTCATCACCACACTGGGCTTGGCCCATGTCCCCAACGCCTCCGCCGCGAGTGCCCTGCGTCTGGCCCACGCATCCAGCGGCGAGAGCCTGATCAACCAGGCGGTCTTGCGCTTTGCCGACGAGCTCAAGCGCCAAACCCAGGGCGAACTGACCGTGAAGGTCTTTCCCGATGGCCAGCTCGGCGACGAAGGCCCCATCGCCGAGGGTGTTGGCAACGGCTCCATCGACATCGGCCTGGGCGGCGCAGTTGATGCCATCGACCCCCGGCTCAACGTGGTCTCCCTGCCCTTTTTGTTCCGCGACGCCACCAACGTTCACGCCTTCCTCGACGGCCCTCAGGGCAAGGCGCTGCTGGGCCTTGGTCAAGACCACGGCTATGTCCTTCTGGGCGCTCTGGACTCGGGCTTTCGCCAGTTCGCCAACAGCAAGCGCCCCATCACCGCCCCGGCTGATCTCTCCGGTCTAAAGATCCGCACCCCGCCCAACCCCGTGATTCTCGCCACACTCAAGCAGCTCGGCGCCCTGGCCCAGTCGATTCCCTTCGGCGAGGTCTACAGCGCCTTGCAATCCGGCGTGGTGGACGGCGCCGAGCCGGAGTTGCGCGACTTCTACGACCAGAAGTGGTTCGAGGTGGCCAAATACCTGTCGCAGTCCAACTACATCTGGTCGGCCAACTACTGGTTCATGAACAAGGCGAGCTACGACCGCCTGAGCGAAGCCCAGCGGCAGGCCCTGCACCGCTCGGTGCAGAACACCGTGACCTGGTACCGCACCCAGTTGGACGCTGCCTACGCCAAGACCCTCGCCGAGCTCCAGGCCAAGGGCGTGCAGGTCAACAGCGTGGCCAACGCGCCCTTCCAGGCTCTGGTCGATCCGGTCTACGCCCGCTTCGCCAGCGAATGGGGCCAGACCTTCGTCGACCAGGTACGCACAGCCGCGCGCCAGGACCGGTGACCCATGAGCAACCCGCCCTTCGCTCCGCATCCCCCTTCCCGGCCTGAACGTCTGCTGCAGATCGTGGGGGTGCTGCTGTTTCTCGCCACCTTCAGCACTATCACCGCTGGCGTGGTGGCGCGCTACTTCCATCTGCCGGGCTTCGAGTGGTCCTTCGAGATCGCCGGGCTCAGCTTCGTCTGGGTGACCTGCATCGGCTGCGTGCTCGCCGAGCTGCGCGGCGAGAACGTGCGCTTCGTCGGTGTCTTGCTGCTCCTGCCCGCCGCAGCCCAACGCGCCCTGCAGGTCTTCGGCTGCCTGGTGCTGCTGGGGGTCAGTCTCTGGCTTCTGGCCAGTGGATGGGCCGTGCTGGAGCGCGCCGGTCGGGTGCCGACACCAGTGCTGCGCTGGCCGTCCGGCCTCATGACCCTGGCGCTGGTCAGTGCCGCGGCCCTGCTCGCCGTGATTGCCCTGCTGCGGCTGTGGCGGGTGTTGACCCGCCTGGAGAAGACGCCATGACCGTGCTCGCCCTGTTCCTCGCCTTCATCGGGCTGCTGCTGGCCGGAATCCCCATCGTCTGGGCCATGGCCGGTGCCAGCATCGTCGCCCTGCTGGTCGGCGACCTGAGCATGCCGCTGGCCTGGCTGGCGCAGCAAACGGTCCGAGGCGCCGACTCGGCCACCCTCAGTTCCATCCCGTTGTTCCTGCTGGCCGGCGAGCTGATGAACCGCGGCGGTCTGACCCGCCGCATCATGCGCATCGCCGAACATTTCCTGGGGCGCTTTCGCGGGGGCCTGGGTCTGGTCAACGTGGCCACCGCTTTTGTCTACGGCGGCTTGACAGGCTCCGCCACCGCCGACACCGGCGCCGTGGCCAAGGTGATGATTCCCGCCATGGAGGAACGCGGTTATCCACGCGCCTTTGCCGCGGCAGTCACTGCGGCCTCGGGCACCCTCGGCATCATCGTGCCGCCCAGCGTCATCCTCATCCTCTACGGGGTGCTGACCAACACCTCCATCGGCGGCCTGTTCGTCGCCGGCATCGTCCCCGGTGTGCTGCTGGCCGTGACCTTCATGGTCACAGCCTACGTGGTGGGCGTGCGCGAGGGCTTCCCCAAGGTCGACGAACGTCTGCCCCTGCGCGAGCTGCTGCGCGACTTGGGCTATGCCTTGCCAGCGCTGCTGATGCCTGTCCTGGTCCTCGGCACCATCGTCGGCGGCGTCGCCACCGCCACAGAAGCTGCGGCCGTCTCGGTTCTCTATGCCCTGGCCGCCGGCACCCTGGTCTACCGCGAGCTGCGCTGGCGCGACCTGCTGCCGGCCATCCAGGAGGCGGTGACCACCACCGGCTCGGTGATGATCATCATGGCGGTGGCCATGCCCTTCGGCTGGATCCTCACCGTGGAGCAGGTGCCCCACGCCGTCGCCGGCTGGATCGTCGACCTCCACACCGGCCCGCTGCTCACCATGCTGCTGATTGTGCTAACTCTCAAGGTGGTCGGCTTCTGGCTCGACCTCGGCCCGGCCATGATCATCCTGGCACCCATCCTGGTTCCCATCGCCAAGGCTGCCGGCTTCGAGTCCTACCAGATCGGCCTGATCTTCACCGTCACCCTCGGATGGGGCCTGTTCACGCCCCCCATCGGCACCAACATCTTCGTCGTCTGCAACGTCGCCCGGCTTTCCATCGGCGAAGTGTCCTGGCGCCTGCTGCCCTTCTGGATCGCCACTGCGGTGGCCGTCGCCCTGCTCGTGCTCTTCCCCTCCCTGAGCGGCTGGCTGCCCCGGCTGCTCGGCTATTGATCAACCCGCAACCCGAGTCCTCCGTCATGACCTTTCTCGTGGGTGGAATATCCAGCGCAGGACGCGCGCTTCCCGATGTCCAGGGCCAAGCCTTCCAAGTCGCCCGCTCCGCCGGTGCCTACCTGTGGGACGATCGCGGGCAACGCTATCTCGATACCGCCATGGGCTTCGGCGCCACATTGCTCGGCCACGCCCATCCGCAAGTCCTGGAAGCGGTTGCCCAGGCCCAGGCAGAGGGCCCCATGCCCTCCTTCGCCCATGCCCGCGAAGAAGCCGCCGCTGCCGCCCTGGCCGCCCATTGCGGAGCGCTGTCGCAAGTCATCTTTCTCAACACGGGCAGCGAAGCGGTGCACCTGGCCTGCCGCGCCGCACGCGGCGCCACCGGGCGTAGCCGCATCGTCAAGTTCGCCGCGGCCTATGACGGCTGGTACGACCCAGTAGCTTTCGGCAACGTGCAATCAACCGCCGCGCGCATGGAAGGCCCTCGTCCCGAACGCAACGGCATGCTGCTGCTGCGCTACAACGACTTTGCCGACGTCGAACGCCTGTTTGCCGAAGGCGACGACATCGCCGCCATCCTCATGGAGCCGGTGCTGGCCAACGCGGGCTGTCTGGAACCCGCCCCCGGCTACCTGCAACACCTGGCCGACTGCGCCCACCGCCACGGCGCCCTGGTCATCCTCGACGAGGTACTGATGGGGTTCCGCCTGCACGCCGGCCTCACCGGCCATTACCTGGGCGTGGACGCCGACCTGGCTGCGGTGGGCAAGGCCATCGGCAGCGGCATCCCGGTCGCCGCGCTGCTCGGCAAACCCGACATCATGCGTCTGTTCGAGAACGGTCAGTTGGCGCGCGCCGGCACCTACAGCGGCAATCCCCCGGCCTGTGCCGCAGTGCTCGCCACCCTCGAACTGCTGGCCCGGCAGGACTACCCCGCCCTGCTGGCCCGCGGGGATACGCTGCGTACACGCCTGGCGCACACTTTCGCGGCCCACGGCCTGCCCTTTGCCACCTCGGGCTATGGCAACGTCTTCACCCTCTGGTCCCGCAGCCAAAGGCCAACCGATTACTCACAGGCCGAAGCAGCCGCCGATCCCGCCTGGACCCGCGCCCTGCACTTCGCCCTGCGTGCACAAGGCGTGCTGATCATGCCCTTCGCCTTCGGCCGCCTGTATCTGAGCTTCGCCCACGACGACCAGGCACTGGATGAACTGGCCACGGCCTTCGCCCAGTTCGCCAGCCACCGTGCGCAGAGTTGACCTGAAAACAGGCGCCACTCAAGCGAGGGCTCCCTGGCATTTCTCCAGATAGAGGTCGCGGATGAAATTCGCCAGCCTCCGGGTCGCCAGCCTGGCCCCCTGGGGCACAAGCAGGGCCAGCTCCAATTCCGGTAACAGTGGCAGCCCCTCGGGCACGCCCATTCGCCGCCAGCCTCCGGGAACCACCGAGGCGGGCAGCACCGTGACCGCCGTGCCCAGGCGAACGGCCGCCAGTACCCCGGGCAGGTGGGACGAGGAGGAGGCGATACGCCAAGGCCGCCCCACCCCATCCAGGGCCGCGAGGATGCCCGGCCGGGCCCTGCACGCATCAGCGAACAAGGCCAAAGGCAAGACCTGCTCACGTTCAGGGCGTCCGCCCACCACGCCACACCAAACCTGGGCCTCGCTGCACAGCAGCTCGCCAACCGGGCGGCCAGCGTCGCGCGTGATGATGGCCAGATCGATGTCCCCGGCGTGCACCTGCGGTTCCAGTCGCTTCGAAAAATCACAGAGGATTTCGACCTGAATCTCCGGGTGCCGTACCGAAAAGCTTTGCAACAGCCAAGCGCCCAAGGTATCCAGGTAGTCATCGGGCATGCCGATGCGCACCCGCCCCGCGTCACGCGTACATTCCAGCGCGCACAGCGCCTCGTCTTCCAGAACCAGCATGCGCCGGGCATACCCCATGAGGATCTCGCCCTGGCTCGTCAAGGTAACCCCCTTGCGGCTACGCTGGACCAGCCGCTTGCCCAACCGCTCCTCCAGCCGGCTCACGATCAGACTCACCGCGGCCTGGGTCTTGCCGAGCCGCTCGGCGGCGGCCGTGAAACCGCCGTGATCCATCACAGCAATGAAAGTGGCAAGGGCATCGGTATCAAAATGACGCATGACAGGCTCATACCAGCAAGACGATGGATGGGGTCAAGCAATTTGCATTCCGTTATAGATCGGATCGCCCTTCCCGCCAACGAGGCATCCCCTAGTCATCCCCCACACACGCCCGCCCGGGTGCCTGAGTCCGCCCGAACGGCTGCCGCGCCAGTCAGGGCAAGGCGTAGGCCACCACGTAGTCACCGCGATCCGGCGAATTGCGAGCGCCGCCGGCCGAGACCACGATGTATTGCTTGCCGTTGGCGGGCGACTTGTAGCTGATCGGCGTGCCCTGGCTGCCGACGGGCAGGCGGGCCTTCCAGACCTCGCGGCCAGTGCCGCTGTCGTAGGCGCGCAGGTAGTAGTCCTGGGTGGCGGCGATGAACACCAGCCCACCCTGGGTCGCCAGCGTGCCGCCGATGGTGGGCATGCCGATGGGGATCGGCAGGCCGACCTTGACGCCGAACGGGCCGGTGTCCTGCACGGTGCCCACGGGCACTTGCCAGGCGATCTTCTGCGTCTTGAGGTCCACCGCCGTGAGCGTGCCAAAGGGCGGCTTCTGGCAGGGAATCTCGATCGGCGACATGAAGCGCACCTTGGCGTTGATCGCGTAGGGTGTGCCCTCGAGCGGGACCGGGCGCGTGATGGCCGCGGCCTCGTTGCCGTCGGACTTGGCGCCCGCATCGGCCGGATCGGCCTTGATGAGCTGCACCTCCAGGCCCACGCGCATGTCGTTGACGAACAAGAGCTGGTTGACCGGGTCGATCGACAGGCCACCCCAGTTCATGCCGCCCAGCGAGCCGGGCAGGTTGAGCGAGGGATCGGTGCCCGGCGGCGTGAACAGCCCCGTGTAGCGCTTGGACTTGAAGTGGATGCGGCAGAGCAGTTGGTCGAAGGGGGTGACGCCCCACATGTCCGACTCCTTCAGGTCCGCCGCACCGATGCTGGGCATGCCGATCGAGAAAGGCTGCGTCGGCGAATAGGTTTCACCCGCGATGTTGCCGGCCGGCACCGGACGCTCCTCGACCCGGGTCAGGGGCTTGCCGGTAGCGCGGTCGAGCACGAAGATCTGGCCGGCCTTGGTGCCGAAGATCAGCGCGGGCGTGGCCTTGCCGTCGGCGCCGGGGAAGTCGGCGAAGGTCGGCTGCATGGGCACGTCGAAGTCCCACAGGTCGTCGTGCACGGTCTGGTAGACCCATTTCTCCTGCCCGGTCGAGGCATCGACGGCCAGGAGGGAGGCGCCGTACTTGCGGTCCAGCGCGGTGTGCTTCACGCCCCACAAATCGACGGCCGCGCTGCCCACGGGCATGAAGACGGTGTTGGATTGCGGGTCGTAAGACATCGGCGCCCAGACATTGGGGGTGGAGCGCGTGTAGGTCTTGCCTTCGGCGGGCGCGGCCTTGTCGTCCGGGTTGCCGGGATCGAAGGCCCAGCGCAGCGCGCCGGTGATCACGTCGAAGCCGCGCACCACGCCGCCCGGCATGTCGGCGCCGACGTTGTCGGCCACGCGGCCACCCACCACGATGGTGGTGCCCGCCAGCGTCGGTGCGGAAGTCGGGTAGTACTGGCCCTTGTCGGCGCCCTTGCCCATGCCGGCACGCAGATCGACGCGGCCGTTATTGCCGAAGCCTGCGCAGAAGGCGCCGGTGTCGGCATCCAGCGCCACCAGTTCAGGCGTCACGCTGTTCATGATGATGCGGCGCGTGCAGGCGGCACCAGGTGCGACCGACACGGCCTGGACCGGCGTGGCACCCGCCGCGGTGGGCTGCGTCAGCGGCTGTTCGGCGTCGAAATAGGCCAGACCACGGCAGCGCATCCACTTCTTCTGCTTGGCGTTGATCTCGGTTTTCCAGATTTCCTTGCCGGTGGATGCGTCCAGCGCAATCACGTTGTTGTGCGGCGTGCAGACGTACACGCGGTCACCGATCTGCAGCGGCGTCAACTGGTCTTCGGCGCCACCGCCACCAGGGCTGATGGGCGTGTCGCCGGTGCGGTAAGTCCAGGCCACCTGCAACTGCTTGACGTTGTCACGCGTGATCTGGTCGAGCGCGGCAAAGCGCGAAGCGCCCGACGTATTACCGTAGTGCGCCCAGTTGACCTGCTCCTGCCCCGGCTCGACCGGCTTGAGCGCCAGCTCGCCGCCCGTGGCCTCGACCGGCGCATGCGGCACGAACATGCCGCCGACCGTGGCGACACAGGCCAGCGCCAGCACGCCCGCGACCGCACGAGCCTGGCCGCGCGCCGCCGACAGCCCGCGCGCGCGGCGCAGCAGCGGGAACGACAGCGCAACCAGCACGCCGAACCCGGCCAGCAGCAGCACGCGCGAGACCAGCGGCCAGAAGTCCAGCCCGACCTCGGCCACCGCCCAGGCCGCCGTGCCTGCCAGCGCCAGCGCATACAGCCAAGCCCCGGCCGGACGCGCCAGCACGATCAGCGCACCTGCCACGGCCAGCGCGATACCGGCCACCACGAAATAGACGCTGCCGCCCAGGCCAGCCAAGGTATAGCCTTCGATGGCGAAGAACAGGCCTGCCGCAAGAATCAGCAGCCCCAGAAGGCCCAGCCACGCCCTGCCCAGCAGGGATGGCCCGTTGTTTTGATCGGTTGTCATAGCAATGGAAATCTTTGAAATGTTTGAATGGCGAAGGCGGCCTGGGGCGGGATCCAGCAAGCCAGCCGGGGGCCGAGTGTAGGGCAATAACCAGAACGTCTTAGCTTCCCCCAGGAGCGAAATGGGCATGCCCCCATGGCGCTCAACCACGGTGTCCAACTATGGATATCCGGATTTCTCGCATCCATCGCAAGCGGCGATCCCTACGATCCGGAGGCGACCGAACCCCGCACCGCCCGCCCATCATGACCCGCAAAAGCATCCCCCTCAACCTCTTCGTCCACGGCCGCGGCCACCACGAAGCCGGCTGGCGGCATCCTCGCGCCAGCCGCCTGGCCCTCACCGACATCCGCTACTTCCAGGCCCTCGCCCAGAAGGCCGAGCAAGGCAAGTTCGACGCGGTCTTCTTCGCCGACGGCCTGGCGCTGGGCGAAGGCATCGGCCACGTCGCCGGCGGCGCGCTGGAGCCTCTCACCACCATCGCCGCCCTGGCCGCCGCCACCCAGCGCATCGGCTTCATCGCCACCGCCTCGACCACCTACTCCGAGCCGTTCAACCTGGCCCGCCTGTTCGCCTCGCTCGACCACATCACGCAGGGGCGCGTCGGATGGAACATCGTGACCTCATGGGTCAAGGGCGCCAACCAGAACTTCGGCCTCGACACGCAGCCGCCGCACGCCCAGCGCTACGACCGCGCCCATGATTTCGTCGATGCGGTCCTCAAGCTCTGGGACAGCTGGGCCGCCGATGCCATCGTCGACGATCCCCAGCAGGGCCTCTACACCCGGGCCGGCCGCATCCGGCCCATCGACCACGCGGGCGACCATGTGAAAGTGGCGGGGCCGCTCAACATCGCCAGGGGGCCGCAAGGCCGCCCGGTCCTGGTCCAGGCGGGCTCCTCGCCCACCGGGATCCAGTTCGCGGCGCGGCACGCCGAAGCCGTGTTCACGGCCCATCTCGACAAAGCCGCGGCCGCTGCCTTCTACGGCCAGCTCAAGTCCACGGCCCAAGCCCTGGGCCGCAACCCCGGCCAGATCCTGGTCCTGCCCGGCATCAGCCCGGTGATCGGCTCGACCGACGCGGAAGCCCAGCGCACCTGGCAGGAACTCAACGAACTGACCGACCCCGAAGTCGGCCGGGCTCGCCTGTCCGACCGCTTCGGTGGTTTCGACTTCTCGCACCTCGGCCTCGACCAGGTGCTCACACGCGACGACTTTCCCGACCCGGCCTCGGTCCAGGCGGCCCAGAGCCGCGCCGTGGTGATCACCGACTTGGTCGGCCGTGAACGCCTCACGCTGCGCCAGCTGTTGCATCGCCTGGCGGGCGCGCGTGGTCATTTCACCTTGGCCGGATCGCCCGAACGCATCGCCGACGCCATCGAAGACTGGGTCCAGAGCGGCGCGGCCGACGGCTTCAACGTCATGCCGCCGGTGCTGCCCGGACACCTTGACGACTTCGTCGACCACGTAGTCCCCCTGCTGCAGAAAAAACAGCTGTTTCGCACCGAATACGACGCCGACACGCTGCGCGGGCACTACGGACTGGCGCCTGTCCCCAGCCGCTGGGACGACACCCTCGCGCCGGCCGCGCAGGCGGCCTGAGGCTCAATAAGCCGCCGAATGATGCGCCAGCAAGGGGTCGCCTGAGACCCCGGTTGACGGCTGGCCATCGGCGCCGAGCGGCACCTCGCCTGCCAGCGTCACGCGAAACAGCTGGCGGTCGTGGTCGAGATCGAAGATGTCGAAGGGCGGCGCGTGCGCCGTGGCCTGGTTGTCCCAGAAAGCGATGGAGCCCGGCTCCCACTTGAAGCGGACGGTGAATTCAGGCCGCACCAGATGCTCCCACAGCAGTTCGAGCAGCACCCGGCTCTCGCGCGCCTGCAGACCCACGATGCGCTTGAGGAAGCCCGGACTCACGAACAGCAGCTCTTCGCCCGTTTGCGGATGGATGCGCACCAGGGGATGCTCGCTCACCAGGCGTTTCTCATCCACCGCGTCCAGGTAGGCACGCGAGGCCTGCACCCCGCCGGGCGGGCTGAACTCGTGGCGTCCCCGCAGCGTGCGCACAAAGGCCTGGAGCGGCGCCGACAGCCCGTTGAAGGCGGCCGCCAGGTTGCTCCACTGCGTGTCCCCACCATATGGGGGAATCACCACGCCACGCAGAATCGATGCGGCGGGCGGATTCAGCGCCGCCGTCACATCGGTATGCCAGCCCAGCCACGGCCGCCGTTCGGGCTGGCCCGCGTGCGCGTTCGCCTTGCGATGCTTGGCGATCGCATAGACCTCCGGATACCCCTCCACATGGCCGAAGACCGGGTGGCCTATCGTCGGCGCGCCGAACTGCCGCGCGAAGGCAACGTGCTGCTCGTGCGTCAGCGGCTGGTCGCGGAAGAAAACCACCTTCCACTGCCGCAAGATGGCCTGCACGGCCGCGACCTCTGGCGGCGCGAGCGGACGCGACAGATCCAGACCCTCGATTTCCGCGCCGGTATATGCAGACAAAGGCCGGTAGCGCACATGGCCGGGCAGGCTGGCGCGCAGCGCCTGTTCCGCCAGCAGCGGATGCGAGGGCCGAGCCGCGGCCCCAGGCGGGGACGACAAGATCGGGTGGGGCGCGTTCATGGGATGCTCTCCTGGAAACCTGTCACGCCGCCAAGCCCGTTCATGGACCGGCCCCCGCAGCATCGAACAGGAAACGAGGACGCATGCGCCCCCTCCAGTGCAATGTAGTACCGCCTCCGCGCCCGCCACGGACGGCTTTCGCATAAGGTTAGTCAGCGGTCCACCGGCAGCACCAGCGTCTCCTTGACCTCCTCCATCACCACGTAGCTGTGGCTT
>JASGEH010000151.1:0-6643 GCA_047606565.1 Comamonas sp. | reverse complement strand
CTGGCCGAAGACGGCCTCGACGTGCGGCGCGTACTGGTCGATGTCGGGCACCATGACGATGATGTCGCGCGGCGCCAGCGCCGGGTCGGCCTGCAGGCGCGCGAGCAACTGGTCGTGCAGGATCTCGACTTCGCGCTGCGGGCCGTGGGCGACGTGAAAGCGCACCGAGCCGTCGCGGCGCGGATCGACCGGCGGCCAGTGCGCGCGCGTTTCGGCCAGCGGCCGCAGGTCGAGGATGTCGGACTGCAACTGGCCCAGCAGCGTGGCGCTGGCCGGCTCGTCGAACAGGTCGATGCGCCCGCCGGTCAGCGGCTCGACGTGCTGGCGGTAGCTGGCCGGGTCGTCGAACTGGTCGAGCATGTGGATGTAGTCGCGCCCCTGCTTGCCCCAGGCGGCCAGCAGAGGCTGGGCGTTCTGGTGCTGGCCGTCGGCGGCGGCGTCGCTGGGCAGGCCGCCGATGGTCGCCGCCGTGCCCGGGCGGCGGGCCTGGCGCTTGAAGGCGTGGCGCAGCAAGTCCTTGTCAGCGACGATGTCGGACCAGTGGTGGCGGCTGGGGTTGTGCACGCACAACAGCACCTGGCAGTGGCGCGCCATGGCGTTCAGCGCCTCGATGCTCTGCGCCGGCAGCGACGAGATGCCGAACACCGTGACACGGCGCGGCAGCCCGGCCACCCGGCCCGGCTCGGCCTGCGCCAGGTGTTCGACGAACTGGCGGTGCACGCCCGCGCGACCATCCTGCAGCGCATCCGGGCCTGCATCGGCCAGCAGCGCGCGCCACAGCTGGGCCTGCCAGCGCTGCGCGGGCGCCAGCGGCTGCGTGCCGCCGTTGGCGCGGCGCAACTGGTCGAGGCCGCGGGCCCAGTCGTCGAGCCAGTCGCTGCGGTAGACCTGGTACTGGTCGAACAGGCCAGCCAGTCGCAGGGCGAGCTGGTGCAGCCGGCGGCCGTCGGCGTCGCCGGCCAGAAAGCCCGCGAGCGGCGCGAACACCGGCTCGTCCAGCCATTGCGGCAGCAGCCGCATGAGGCGCCAGGCCAGCGGCGCCTGGTCGAGCGCCGAGACCTCGGGCACGCGCGCGGCGCCCAGCACGGCGCGGTAGGTCTGCCACAGGAAACTGGCCGGCAGCGCCAGCCGCAGGCTGGCGGCCACGCCCAGGCCGCCGGCAGCCGCGTCGCGCGCCAGCGCCAGCTTGAGCCACTGGGCGATGCCGTTGCTTTGCACCAGCAGGTTCTCGGCCTCCAGCGGGGCCAGCGGGTAGCGCCGCAGCCAGTGGGCCAACAGGTCGCGCAGCACGCCGGGCTGGTTGCCGTGGATGAGCATCAGGCCCGGCGCGATGGCGGTCAAAGGCGTCATGCCCATGCCGTCCGGGCGCCCAGCCCGACAACCGGGTGCGCCAGACGCGCCACCAGCTTCACAAACGCGAATCTGGACAGAGAATCAATGGCAAATACACTGGGCATGGGCAGGCGAAAAATGTCGGCTCGGGTTTCGATAATTTCTAGCCGTCGCACAAGGCGGAAAAAGACAGTAACTAGGGAGGAATTCTGACATGACGCAAGACAGACAAGATGCGCCACAGCCGGTCCGCGTAGCCCTCATCGAAGACGATGCACGCTTCTGCGACGAGGTCGAGGCCACGCTGGCGCAGACCAGCGACCTGCGGCTGGCAGCACGGGCGCCCGACCTGCGGCGCGCGCGCCGCATGCTGGCCGGCACGGCGGTCGACGTGGTGCTGCTCAACCTGGACCTGCCCGACGGCGACGGCATCACGCTGATCCCGGCGATCCGGCAGTGCTGGCCCGCTTGCGAGGTGATCGTCAGCACCGTCATCGAGGAAGAGGCCCGCGTGCTGGCGGCCATCCAGGCCGGCGCCACGGGCTACTTGCTCAAGCAGACCAGCCTCGACGAGCTGGCCGCGCAGATCCGCACCGTGCATGCGGGCGGCAGCCTGATCTCCCCGCGTATCGCCCGGCGGCTGCTGGAGCACTTCCGCGCCACGCACACGTCGGCAGACGCCGTCGGCTCGACCGCGCCGGCCCACACCACCGAACCGGGCGAGGCCGCGGAGGGCGACAGCCGCCCGATCCGCCTTTCACTGCGCGAGCGCGAAGTCCTCGAGCACGTCACGCAAGGGTTCACGGCCCAGGGCATCGGCGTGCAGATGGGCCTGTCGCACTGGACCATCCAGACCTACATCCGCCGGATCTACGAGAAGCTGGGCGCGCGCAACCGCGCCGAAGCCGTCAACCGTGCCCACCAACTGGGCCTGGCCGCCCAACGGCCGTCTGCCGGATGAAAGGCGACTGCGGCCGGACAGGCGCTCACCGCCAGCCCAGCCCCAGGCTTTTCTGCAGCGCGGCGTAGTCGACCAGCAGTTGTGCCTGGGCCTGTACCGCCTGGTTGGCGGCGGCCAACTGCTGGCGCTGCACGTCGAGCCAGTCGAGGGTGGAGGCGACGCCAGCGTCGTGGCGCTGCCGCATCAGCGTGGCGGCGCGATCGGCCGACGCGCTGGCCTGCTGCGCGGTGGCGAGCTGCTGGCGCGCCGCGCCGAAGCGGCTGAGCGCGCCATTGGCGTCCTGCAGGGCGTTGAGCACCGCGTTCTCGTAGAGCGCCAACTGGGCCTCGTTGCCCGCGCGGGCCTGCTCGACGCGGCTGCGAACGCGCCCGAAGTCCAGCAGCGACCAGCTCAGCATGGGCGAGACCATCCAGGCCGCTGAATCAGCGGTCAGCCCCGAGAGGCTGTCGGCGCCCAGGCCCAGGATGCCGGTGAGCTTGATCTGCGGGAAATAGCCCGACAACGCCTCGCCGATCTGCGCGCTGGAGGCGGCCAGTTGGCGCTCGGCCTGGCGCACGTCGGGGCGGCGGCGGATCAGGGTACCGGCGTCGTCCACCTCGACTTGCGCGGGCAGGTTCGGCAGGGTTTGCACGGCAGCCAGCGACGCGTCCAGGCTACCCGGCTCGCGGCCGGCCAGGAAGGCGATCTGGTCCTGCGCGATGGCGATCTGCGCGCGCAGCCGGGGCAGCTCGGCCTGCTGCTGGAGTTTTTGCGCTTGCAGGCGCTCGATGTCGAGTTCGGTGGCCGCGCCACGCGCGCGGCGCTGGCGCGTGAGGTCCAGCATCTCGCCCAGCATGGCCTGGCTGCGCTCGGTCACCGCCAGCGCCTGCCGGTTGGCCAGCAACCCGAAGTAGGCCTGCGCCAGTTCGGCGCCGAGCTGCACCTGGGCGTCGGCCAGCGCGGCCTCGTCGGCGTCGGCACGGGCGGCAGCGCCCTCGGCGGCGCGGCTGCGGCGGCCGAAGACGTCGATCTCCCAGCTCGCATCGAATCCAACGGTGTAGAGGCCGGTGCCCAGGTCCACGTCCTGGGCCGTGGCCTCGCTGAGCGTGCGTTCGAGCGCGCGCGGCGGGTTGACGTCCACGTAGCCGGCGGAGACGCCCAACTGCGGCAGTTGCTCGGCGCGCCGCTGGCCGGCCAGCGCGCGCGAGGCGCGCAGCCGGGCCTGGGCGGCGCGCAGGTTGGGGTTGTCGCGCAGGGCCTGTTCGATCAGGCCGCTGAGGGTGTCGTCGCCCAGCGCCTGCCACCACGCACTGGGCAGCGGCTGGGCCGCCGGGCTGGCCTGGGCCGCGCCGGCGCGCAGCAGTTCGCCACGCGCCACCGAGGCCACGGCCACTTCGGGCGGCGCGGTGTAGTCGGGGCCGAGCGCGCAACCGGCCAGCGCGCCGGCGGCCAGCGCCACGGTGCCGCGCAGTCGCAGTTGCAGCAACAGGCGGCGCGCGCCGGGATCAATGCATCGCAAGACTGACTCCTTGCCCCTTGGGCAGCGGTTTGAGAAACAGGATCAGCGGCATCGTGGCCAGCACGATCACGCCGAAAATCCAGAACAGGTCGTTGTAGGTCATCACCAGCGCCTGCTGCTGCACCAGCCGCCCCAACACCGCCAGCGCCTGCTGGCCGGCGTGCTGCGCGTCGCCGCCCGCCTGCCCGAGCTGCTGGGCAAAGCCCTGCAGGACAGCCTGCGCCTGCGGGTCGTTGGCGCTGCGGGCGCTGCCCAGGTGATCCAGGTGCAGGCTCAGGCGGCGCTCCTGGAAGGTGGAGATCAGCGCCAGCCCGACCGAGCCGCCCAGGTTGCGCCCGGCGTTGAACAGGCCCGAGGCGTCGCCGGCCAGCTCGCGCGGCACCGACGAGATGGCGGCCTGGTTGAGCGCCATCATGGCGAAGGCCAGGCCACAGCCGCGCAGCAATTGGCCCCAGACGAACTCATCCCCGCGCGCGTCGGCGGTCAGGCTGATGTCGGCGAAGCACGAGGCCGCGAAGCACGCCATGCCGATGAAGACCAGGATGCGCACATCGACGCGCGCCAGCAAAAAGGGCATGGCCGGCATCAGCAGCACCGTGGGCAGGCCGGCCAGCAGGATCACGTAGCCGGCCTGCTCGGTGTTGTAGCTGGCGATGACAGCGAGGAACTGCGGGATCATGTACATGACGCCGAACAGGATCATGCCGACGGCCATGATCATCAGGAACACCGAGCCGAACTCGCGCCGCCACAGGATGGACAGGCGGATCACCGGGTCGCGGCGCAGGAACTGCGCGGCCACCAGCAGCGCCAGGCCCGCGGCCGAGACCAGGCTGAGCGTGATGATGAAGGACGACTCGAACCAGCGCTCGCGCTGGCCCTCCTCCAGCACCACGGTCAGGCAGCCCAGGCCGGCCGTCAGGCCAACGATGCCGAGCCAGTCGCCCTTGAGCAGGTCGCCCCAGCGCGCCGGCTCGTGCGGCAGCCCGATCAGCAGCAGCGCCACCAGCGCCGCGCACACCGGCACGTTGATGAAGAAGGCGTAGTGCCAGCTGATGTTCTCGGTCAGCCAGCCGCCCAGCAGCGGGCCGACCACCGGGCCCAGGATCACCGTCATGCCGAACAGCGCCGTGCCCACGGTCTGCTGCGACGGCGGCAGCCGGGTGGCGACGATGGTCAGCGCCGTCGGGATCATGGCGCCGCCGGTCAGGCCCTGGCCGACGCGGCCGACGATCATCATGTCGAGCGTGCCGGAGAACCCGCACAGCACGGAAAACGCCGTGAACAGCACGGCGCAGATCAGCAGGAAGTTGCGCAGGCCCAGGGTCTTCACGAACCAGCCGGTCAGCGGGATCATGACGATCTCGGCGACCAGGTAGGCCGTCGAGATCCAGGTGCCCTCGGTGCCGCTGGCGCCGATTTCGCCCTGGATGGTGGGCAGCGCGGCGTTGACGATGGAGATGTCCAGCGTCGCCATGAAGGAGCCGACCGTGCCGGCGGCCACCGCCAGCCAGGCCGCGGTGTCGGCCCGCTCGGGGGCCGATGCGGATGGAGGTGCGGCGGTTGCGGTGGCGGCCACGGCGCGCTCAGCGGTCCTGGCCACGTGCCGCGTCGCGCGCGGAGCGGGTGTCCACCGTCGCCTCGGCCGACATGCCCGGCACCAGCACCTGGCGCTGTGCCTCGGTGGGTTGCAGGCGGATGCGCACCGTCACGCGCTGAACGATCTTGGTGAAGTTGCCGGTGGCGTTTTCGGCCGGCAGCAGCGCGAACTGGGCGCCGGTGCCCGGCGAAATGCTCTCGACCTCGCCCTTGATCTTCTCGCCGCCGAGGGCATCGACGGTGATCTCCACCGGCTGGCCCGGGCGCACCAGCTGCATCTGGGTTTCCTTGAAGTTGGCCGTCAGGTAGAGCGCGTCCATCGGCACCAGCGTCAGCAGCCGCGTGCCCGCGCCCACCACCTGCCCGACGCGCACCGTGCGGTCGCCCACGCGCCCGGCGATGGGCGCGTAGAGCACCGCATCGTCCAGGGGAATGCGGGCGCGCTGCTCGTCGGCCTGGGCCTGGCGCAAGCCGGCCTGGGCCTGGGCCAGTTGGGCCTGGGCGGCCTTGGCCTGGCTTTGCGCGCCCTCGGCCTGCGCGCGCGCGGCGGCCAGTTGCGCGCGGGCCTGGTCGCGCTGGTGCTGCAGGCTCTCCAGGTGTTCCTGGGTGTCGGCACCGGTGCCCACCAGCGGCGCGAAGCGCTCGACCTCGGCCTGCGCGAAGGCCAGCGTGCGCTGGTTGGCCTGCCACTGCGCGCGGGCCTGCGCCAGTTGCGCCCCGGCCGCGCCGATGTTGGCGCGCGCGGCGGCGATGTCGGCCTCGCGCACCGCCACCACGGCCTGCGCCTGGGCCAGCAAGGCGCTGGCGTTGCGGTTGTCGAGCCGCACCAGCGGCTGGCCGGCGGCCACCGTCTGGTTGTCCTGCACCAGCACCTCGGTCACGTGGCCGCCCACACGCGGGGCGACCGCGACCGAATCGGCCTCCAGGAAGGCATTGTTGGTGGACTGCAGGAAGCGGCCCTCGGTCCACCAGCCGTACAGCCAGACGATGGCCCCCACCACCAGCGCGCTCACCGCGATGGACAGCAGCGTGCGGACTTTCTGGCTTTGGGCCGGCGCCGGGCCGGACGCAGCGTTCGACGGGCTGGCAACAGCGTCGGGCGAGCGGGGACGAGAAGGCTCTTCTTGCTGGGACAAAGCGTGTATTCCTGTTGTAGTGAGACTCTGCGGAATCGAATTCGGCGCCGATCATAGACCTTGCCGGCGGCGCGCCGACCCAAAGCGCCCGCCACCGCCAGGGGCGCGAGCGCAGGT
>JASGEH010000150.1:0-25172 GCA_047606565.1 Comamonas sp. | reverse complement strand
GCGGGTGACGCCGCCGGCCTACCGCTTCGACATCCAGATCGAGGAAGACCTGATAGAGGAAGTGGCGCGCCTGATCGGCTACCAGCAGCTGCCGACCACGCCGCCGCTGGCGCCGATCACCGCGCGCCGCAAGACCGAAGTGCGCCGCGACCGTTTCGCCGTGCGCCACGCGCTGGCCGGGCTGGGCTACCAGGAAACCATCAATTTCAGCTTTGTCGAAGAGTGCTGGGAAGCGGATCTGGCCGGCAATGCCCAGCCGATTCGGCTGCTCAACCCGATCGCCAGCCCGATGAGCGTGATGCGCTCGTCGCTGCTGGGCTCGCTGCTGCAGGTGCTGCGCTTCAACCTCGACCGCAAGGCGCCGCGCGTGCGGGTGTTCGAGATTGGCCGCGTGTTCGTGCGCGACGAGGGCGTGCCCGCGGGCGAGAGCACCGTCAAGGGCATCCGCCAGCCCTTGCGCGTGGCCGGCCTGGCTTATGGCGATGTCGATGGCACCAGCTGGACGCACAAGGACCGGCGTGCCGATTTCTACGATGCCAAGGGCGACGTGCAAGCCTTGCTGGCACCGCTGGCGCCCGTCTTCGAGCCGGCCGAGCACCCGGCCCTGCACCCGGGCCGCTGTGCGCGTGTGCTGGTCGACGGACAGGCCATCGGTTACGTGGGCGAGTTGCACCCGCGCTGGCGCCAGCAGTACGAGCTGCCGCACGCGCCGGTGATGTTCGAGCTGGCGCTCGACGCCGTGCTCCAGCGTGCGCTGCCGGCCGCGCGCGCGGTGCCGCGCTTCCAGGCGGTCGAGCGCGACATCGCCTTCACCGCGCCCGAGGCATTGAGCTATGGTGAACTCGAGGCGACGATCCGCCAGACGGCCCGCGCCAGCACTCTGCTGCGCGACGTGCAGCTGTTTGACGTGTATCGTCCACAGGCGGGCAAGGGCGAGGCGGTGGACACGGCGCCTGCCGAACTGCCGGCCAAGAGCCTGGCCGTGCGCCTGACGCTGGCCAGCGAGGACGCCACCCTGACCGATGCCGAAGTCGACGCGCTCGTGCAGCGCGTGATCGCGGCTTGCGAGCAGGCCCTGCCCGTGAAGTTGCGTGCCTGATGGCGGTCTGTCGCCCGGCCTGGATCTGGACTTTTTTTGCAATTGCTTGAGGACACCATGGAGATCACCGTCGACAGTCTGGAAACCCCGGCACTGACCAAGGCCCAACTGGCCGAGTTGCTGTTCGATCGCATCGGCTTGAACAAACGCGAGTCCAAGGACATGGTGGACGCTTTCTTCGACCTCATCACCAGCCAACTGGTGGCGGGTGACGAGGTCAAGATTTCGGGCTTCGGCAATTTCCAGATCCGGACCAAGGCGCCCCGGCCCGGGCGCAATCCGCGCACCGGCGAGCTGATTCCCATCGATGCCCGCCGTGTGGTCACCTTCCACGCCAGCCTCAAGCTCAAGGAGCAGATCCAGCAGTCGATCGCGGACGACGAGGACGGCGCAGCCCGCGCCTGACGCGCGTCTGCCGCCGTGGGCGGGTGATGATTGCCGACCGCCCCTGCATTTGAATCCAACATCCTGCCCATGGCCTTCCTCAAGATCTTCCTCTACATCTGCGCGCCCTTCATCGTCTGGTGGTTCAGCTCGCGCCTGTTCTTGCGGCGCGGCATGACGCCCAACGACAGCCATGCGCTGGGCATCGGGCTGGGCGTGTGCACGCTGGGTGCGGCGATCGCCTTTATCGTGATGACGACCGAACGGCTGTACGCCTGAAGGTTCAGGCGCAGGGCGCAGCGGGCGGCAAGAGCTCGCGCAAATGGGCCTGGGCTTGTTCGCGATCAGCGCGGCTCACATCAAACAGAGGGTTCAGGGAGGCCATCTCACGCCATCTGGTCGGCTCGCACGACCAGCGCATCGGCCAACTGCTGAGCCATGGTGTGGTCGATGACCTTGAGCGCCAGCAGGTTGGCGACGTCATCGACCAGTGTGTCGTCGTAGACGTAACCCAGCGCCCAGGAACGGTACTGGCGTTCGGAAATCGGCTCGAAAAAGAGCAGGTTGACCTCGGAGTGGCGGTCGTCGCCATAAATGCGCGTCATCAAGGGCAACAGCTCGGGTGCCGGACCTTCGAGGACTTGCGCGAAATGCAGGCCATCGAAAATCAGGATGCCGGTCACGCCCCGCGTGGCATTGTGGTGCCTGGCCCCGGGCAGCAAATCGCCCAGGTGCTGGTGCCCGATTTTTTCATCTGCGCGGCTGATATAGAAAAGCCGGTGGAGTGCGCTCATGGCCCATAATCCTCGCCTCCGATCGACTATTGCAGAATGGCAGCTGTTTCAGTCGGAGACTGGCAATCAGTGTATACACGCTGAACTATCGAGCGGCCATCAGGTTTGTAACGGTCTGCGAGGCGGGTCGTGACCGTGGTGATGGGTGTTACGAAACTGACACCCTGTTGCCGACCCCGGTGCAGGAAAATCGCGGGATTTCACCTCAGGAGTCATCTCTTGCTTGCCATCAAGAAAATCCGAAAGCTCATCGAGAAATCCCCGGAGTCGGACGAGGCCCAGTTCCTGTCCGCCCTGGTTCTCGCATTGGAGAGCGACGACAACGAGTTCAGGCTCAGCGGCTTGTACAACCTGCCGCTGCAGCATTTCGACCTGGCGCTCGAGCTGTTGCGCGAGTGGCGCATCGACGGCCACTATCGCAGCAAGGGCAAACTGCTGGATGCAATTTCGGCGCTGGACGAGAAATAGGTGGTTCATGCCTGGCCGCGGCCCCTTGGGCATGCTCAGCATGTGCCCAGAATTTTCATATGAATCAGAAGGTTAAGAATTATCCCCGGTTGTCCGTGGCGCCCATGCTGGACTGGACCGACCGGCATTGCCGCTACTTGCACCGGCTGCTCAGCCCGCGCGCCTTGCTCTATACCGAAATGGTGACGACCGGCGCTTTGATTCATGGCGATGTGGAGCGTCACCTGCGCTTTCATGCGGCCGAGCATCCGGTGGCCCTGCAACTGGGCGGCAGTGAGCCGGGCGATCTGGCGCGGGCGGCGAAGCTGGGTGAGCAGTGGGGTTATGACGAGATCAACCTCAACTGCGGCTGCCCGTCCGAACGCGTGCAGCGCGGTGCGTTTGGGGCCTGTCTGATGGCCGAGCCCGGACTGGTGGCCGATGGCGTCAAGGCCATGCGCGACGCGGTTTCGGTCGCGGTGACGGTCAAGCATCGCATTGGCATCGACCGCGAGGAGAGCTACGCCTTCGTGCGCGACTTCGTCGGCCAGGTCAGCGAGGCGGGCTGCGAGACCTTCATCGTGCATGCCCGCAATGCCTGGCTCAAGGGCCTTTCGCCCAAGGAAAATCGCGAGGTTCCTCCGCTGCGCTATGAGCTGGTCCATCAACTCAAGCGCGATTTCCCGGCGCTGCACATCGGCGTCAACGGCGGCATCGCGCGCGACGAGCAGGTGCGCGAGCAACTGCGGCACGTCGACAGCGTGATGGTGGGGCGCGAGGCTTACCACAACCCCTGGTGGCTGGCGTCGTGGGATACGGCCTTCCTGGGCGCCGACGCCCCTGCCGATCCCCGCGCCGAGCCGCTGACGCGCGAGTCGGTCGAGCGGGCAATGGTCGATTACATGCGCCAGCAGGCGCGCGACCACGGCGTGGCGTGGCCGGGCATCGCGCGGCATATGCTGGGCTTGCGGCATGGCCTGCCGGGCGCGCGGCGCTGGCGCCAGGTGTGGAGCGACCACAAGCTCAGGGCGCTCGATCCGCTGGAGGTCATGGCGATCGCGCACGGACAGCAACTGGCCGTGGCCTGACGGCGGGGCGCACCCAAAAACGCTCTCGAAACGCTCTACACTGGCCGCCCGTTTTTTGGCCGCAGCGCGCATGTCGTCTTCTCGCTCCTCTTCCCGTTCCAAAACTTCCGCCACGGGCCGTGCGCGCGCCAGCCGGGGCGCTGCTTCCCCTGTCTCGTGGCTCACGGCGCCGTGGACCGCGCTGCGCGGCAGCGTGCTCAAGCGTCTGGGCGGGCGCCTGGGCTTTCTGCTGGGCGGGTTGGTGCTGGGTAGCGCGGCACAGGTATTGCCGGGCCATCTCGCCCTTGGGGGCTGGGCGCAGCGCGACTGGCGCGAATGGCCGGCCGTGCTGGCCGCGCTGGCCGATGAGTCGGTGCTGCAGCCACTGCGGGAGCTGGGCCTGTCCCTGCGGCAGGAGGGCGGCACGCCCAAGGCGACCTCGACGCCCAGCGCGCAGCGGGATGCACAGGCGTTGCTGCGGGCGATGCGGCCGGGCCAGGATTTCGCGGAGTGTGCCAGCCAGTTCCCGGCCAGCGTGGCAATGTCCACGGCCGAGGTGTCGCCGCGCTGGCTGCCGCAGGCCTTGTGTTTCGACGGCTTCGCGGTGATGTATTCCGGGCTGACGCGCACGCCGCTGTTCGTGGTGGAGCGGCTCGACGCGGCCGCGCTGGGCGATGCCTCGGCGCAATCGCGGACCGATGAGTTCTTCGCCGACGAGCGCATCGCGGCTGGGCGCCGTGCCGAGCTGTCGGACTACGCGCGCAGCGGCTACGACCGTGGGCACATGGCGGCGGCGGCCAACCGGGCCAGCACGGCGGCCATGGTGCAGTCCTTCGCGCTGAGCAACATGGTGCCGCAAGACCCGGAGAACAACCGCAAGGTCTGGGCCGACCTGGAGGCTGACGTGCGCAAGTTCGTGCGGCGCGCCTCGGGCCCGGTCTACGTCTTCACCGGACCGGTGTTCGACGCGCATTACCGCACCGTCGGCGGCGACCGGGTGTGGGTGCCGGCCGCGCTGTTCAAGCTGGTCTACGACGACAAGAACCAGCGGGCCTGGGGCTACGTGCTGCCCAACACGGCCGAGGCGCGGCTGGGTGCGCCGATGGACTACGCGGCCTTCGTGCAGCGCACCGGCTGGCAGTTGCTGCAGGCCGTGCCGGTGCGGGGCTCGGTCGTTCGCTGAACCGGCTCTTTGAACAGGTTTCTAGCGGCGGCTCAGCGAGGGTGGCACCTTGGCGCCCATCTGCCGCTTGCGGAACAGCGCCGTGCGCATCAGGAAGATGCTGGTGATGGGGTTGCTTAGGCCGATGAAAGCCGACATCAGGAAGGGAAAGGTGGCGAAGGTGTGGAAGGCGAACGAGAAGTACAGCACCATGGCGAAGACGATGCTCCAGGTGCCGTAGGTGGCGCCCAGCGCCGGGGCGTGGCTGCGGCGGAAGAAGGAGCGCAGCCGCGCCAACCCGAGCGCACCGATGAAGGCCAGGGCGCTGCCCATGAGCACCAGCACGCCGACGATGTACTGAACCCAGTCGGGGACTGCGGCGGCCATCATTCGATCACCTCGCCGCGTAGCAGGAACTTGGCCATGGCCATCGACGAGACGAAGCCGAACATGGCGACCAGCAGTGCGGCCTCGAAGTAGGAGGTGGTGCCGAAGGCCATGCCGAACACCTGGATCAGAAGCATGCCGCTGATGTAGACGTTGTCGAGCGCCAGGATGCGGTCCTGCGCCGAGGGGCCGCGCAGAAGCCGGTAGGTGCCCAGCGCCATCGCGCTGACCAGCAGGAACTGCCCGACGACCAGGCAGCCCGCGAGAAAGGGCGTCATGTGATTCATTCGAAAATCTCCATCAGCGGCTGCTCGTAGCGCCGCTTGACCGTGGCGATGAAGTCGTCGACCTCGTCCTCGCCCAGTTCCAGCGCGTGGATCAGCAGGGCCGAGCGGTCCAGCGCAATCTCGGCCCAGGCGGTGCCCGGCGTCAGGCACAGCACTACCGACAGCACCGCCAGCGCGTTGGGGTCGCGCACGTCCAGCGGCAGCCGAACGAAGCGCGAGGTGTGGGCATTGGCACGCGGGCTCAGAATCAGCCGCGCGACTTTCAGGTTGGAAACCAGGATGTCGTAGTTGATGAGCAGGACCAGCCGCAGGAACAGCCACGGCTTGCGGATGCGCACCGGCGTCGGCCGCAGGCTGTTGACGAACAGCGGCACGGCGATCGCCAGCACGGCGGCCATGAGCCAGTCGGCCAGCGCGATCGACTGGTTGAGCATCAGCCACAGCACGGCGACCACGACCGACAGCAGGGGAGAAGGCAGCACTTTTTTCATCGCCGGGCCGCCCCAAGATGAAAAACGTCCCCTTGGGGGACCGGGGCATCGCGCAAGCGATGGACCGAGGGGCCATTTTTCATGGCGCGACTCCTTGGGCGAGCGGGGCGGTGGCGGGCTTGGGAATGGTGATGGGCTGCGTCCGCACCTTGCCGGGCAGGGGCTCCTTGCCCAGCACGGCCTGGATGTAGCGGTCGGGGGCGTGCAGCGCTTGCGCCGTGGCATGGGTGTAGCGCAGCACCGGGTTGCCCTTGACGGTGATCACGATGCAGGTCAGCAGAAGGGCGGCGATGGGCAGCCCCTCGGCCAGCCTGACCTTGGGCGTGCCACGGCCCTCGATGGCCCAGAAGTGCCGGATACCGGCGCGCGACATGGCGATCAGCGCGCACAGGCCCGAGACGATCAGCAGGGCCAGCAGCACCATCGGCATGGTGACCGTGCCGGTGATCACCGAGGCACCCTGCTGCAGGCCGTGCGGGTTGAGCAGGGCTGAGAGCATCGCCACCTTGCCGACGAAGCCCGACAGCGGCGGCAGGCCGGCCACCAGCAGCACCACGCAGATGAAGCCCAGGCCGAGGAAGGCGGTGGCCGCGGGGATGGGACGGCCGATTAGCGCTTCCTCCTCCTCGTCGAGGTTGACGCCTTCCTGCGGTTCGAGGTCGGCGCTGAGGAAGGGAGCCAGGTCGTCGCGCTCGAAGCCCGCGATCGATTCGCCGTCGTTGCGCCAGCGCTCGATCACGTCGGTCATCAGGAAGAAGGCGCCGGCCGTCAGGGTGGAGCTCAGCAGGTAGTAGAGCGCGCCGGCGGTCAGCCCCTCGCGGCCGAAGCCGATGGCCGCCAGCAGCGTGCCGGATGACACGATGACCGCGTAGCCGGCCATGTTGCCGAGCTTTTGCGAGCCGATCATGCCGACCGAGCCGAAGGCCAGCGTCGCCAGGCCGCCATAGATCAGCCATTCGCCGCCGAAGCCTGCACTCTCGCCCGCTGCTGGAGAGAACATCAGCGTGCTCAGGCGCAGCATGGTGTAGATGCCCACCTTGGTCATGATGGCGAAGAGCGCGCCCACCGGCGGCGTGGCATGGGCATAGCCCTGCACCAGCCAGAAGTTGAGCGGCCACATGCCGGCCTTGACCAGGAAGGCCACGGCCAGGATGGCCGCTGCCGCGTGCAGCACCGGCCGGTCGCCCGCCGAGATCTGCGGGATGCGCACCGCCATGTCGGCCATGTTGAGCGTGCCGGTCACGCTGTAGAGCAGGGCCACGCCGATGAGGAAGACCGAGGAGGCGATCAGGTTGATGATGACGTAGTGCATGCCCGCGCTCACGCGCGCGCGGCCCGAGCCGTGCAGCATCAGCCCGTAGGAGGCGGCCAGCATGATCTCGAAGAACACGAACAGGTTGAACAGGTCGCCCGTCAGGAAGGCGCCGGCCAGGCCCATGAGCTGCAGCTGGAACAGCGGGTGGAAATGCACGCCTGCGCGGTCCCAGCGGCTGACCGAGAACAGCGCGCTGCACAGCGCCAGCGTGCCCGAGAGAACCAGCATCAGCGCGGCGAGCCGGTCGGCCACCAGCACGATGCCGAACGGCGCCTTCCAGTTGCCGGCGAGGTAGACCGACTCGGCGATGGGCGCGTCGTGGATGTGCACCCAGCGCAACAGCAGCACCGCCAGCAACAGTCCGAGCGCGCTGGAGACGACGTTGATCAGTGCCTTCAGGCGGCGCTGGCTTTCCTGCAGCAGCAGCAGGACGGCCGTGGTCAGCATCGGCAGCAGGATGGGCGCGACGATGAGGTGCGGCATCAGCCGCTGGGCGAGTTCGCTCATTCCTTGCTCTCCCGCTCGGTGCCGTCGACATGGTCGGTGCCGTCGACATGGTCGGTGCCGGTCAGGCCGCGCGAGGCCAGCAGCAGCACCAGGAACAGCGCGGTCATGGCAAAGCCGATGACGATGGCCGTCAGCACCAGGGCCTGCGGCAGGGGGTCCGCGTAATGGGCGAAGGACGCGGCCTCGCCATGCCGGATGACCGGGTCGCGGTCGACGTTGAGCCGGCCGGTGCTGAAGATGAACAGGTTGACCGCATACGACAGCAGCGACAGTCCCATCACGATCTGGAAGGTGCGTGGGCGCAGCAGCAGCCAGACGCCGGCGCCCGTCATCACGCCGATGGCCAGGGCAATGACCAGCTCCATGTTCAGAGCCCCCCCATGAGGTTGACGCCCCGCGCGGCGGCTGGGCCGGGCGGCTCGGCATCGTCCTTGGCCGTCGGCAGGCGGTGGCTGCGGATCGACTGGTGGGCCAGCGCGATCAGCAGCAGGATGGTCGAGCCCACTACGACGGAGAACACGCCGATGTCGAAGAACAGCGCGCTGGCGATGTGGATCTCGCCCAGGAGGGGGAGCGTCAGGTGCAAGGTGTGCGAGGTGAGGAAGGGGAAACCGAAGACGAAAGACCCCGCGCCCGTGGCGAGCGCCGCAATCAGCCCGACGGCCAGCCAGCGGCGCGGGAACAGCTGCAGGTGCGCCTCCACCCATTGCGAGCCCGAGACGATGTACTGCAGCAGCAGTGCGATCGACAGCACCAGCCCGGCCACGAAGCCGCCGCCGGGCTGGTTGTGCCCGCGCATGAACATGTAGACCGACACCACCACCGCCAGCGGCAGCACCAGCCGCACCAGCACGGCGGGCACCATCAGGTAGCCGACGGCGGTGTCGCGCGCGTTGCGCGGGTTGACCAGGTCGGTCAACAGGTCGTGCGGCAGCACGCGCTGCTGCAGCGGCAGGTCGATGGTCTCGCGCGCCGGGCGGAAACGCCGCAGCAGCGCGTAGACCGTGAGCGCGACCGTGCACAGCACCACGATCTCGCCGAAAGTGTCGAAGCCGCGGAAATCGACCAGCATCACGTTGACCACGTTGGTGCCGCCGCCCTCGGGCACCGCGCGCTCCAGGAAGAACTCGGAGATGCTGTACTCGAAGGGCCGCGTCATCGCGGCATACGCGAGGGTGGCGATGCCGCTGCCGGCCGCGATGGCGATGAGCAGGTCGCGCCCGCGCCGGCCCTTGGCCTTGACCGCACCCCACAGGCTGTTCTGCGGCGGGATCTCCAGCCGCTTGGGCAGCCAGCGCAGGCCCAGCAGGATGACCACGGTGGTGACGACCTCGACCGTCAGTTGCGTCAGCGCCAGGTCGGGCGCCGAGAACCAGACGAAGGTCAGGCAGGTGCACAGGCCGGCCGCGCCCAGAAAGGTGAGGGCCGCCATGCGATGGTACTTGGCCTGCCAGGCGGTCGCCAGCGCCGCCAGGCCACCGATTAGCCACAGGATGGCGAAGGCCGTCGAGAACGGCGCGCGCGGCAGGTCGCCCGGGTGCAGTCCGCTGTGCCACAGCGGCGCGGCGCCGGCGGCCAGGACGATCACGATCAGCAGCAGCGACTGGACCTGCATGCGGTCGGTGTTGAGCAGGTGGCGCGTGCGCCACGACAGGTAGCTGATCCAGGCCAGCAGGCCGTCGAACACGCGCTGGCCGTTGATCCAGTGCACGAAGGGCGGCTCGGTGAAGCGGCCGCGCTTCATCTGGCCCCGCAGCAGCAGGTAGAGTGCCAGGCCGCCGGCCAGGGCCAGCAGACTCATCATGAGCGGCTCGTTGAAGCCGTGCCAGATCGCCAGGCTGTAGGCGGGCAGATCGCCGCCGACCACCGGCAGTGCCGCGGCCTGCAGGATGGCGCCGATCGAGTAGGCCGGCAGCACGCCCACCACCAGGCACAGCACCACCAGCAGTTCGACCGGGACACGCATCAGGCGCGAAGGCTCGTGCGGCTCCAGCGGCAGGTCGCGCGCCAGGGGGCCGAAGAACACGTCGTACGCGAAGCGCAGCGAATACGCCACGCTGAAGACGCCGGCCAGCGTGGCGGCGATGGGCATGCCGTACTGCAGGAAGCCGGTGTCGGCCAGCGCCGTGGCCTCGGCGAAGAACATTTCCTTGGACAGGAAGCCGTTGAGCAGTGGGACGCCTGCCATCGACGCGCTGGCCACCATGGCCAGCGTTGCGGTGGTCGGCATGGCCTTGAACAGCCCGGAGAGCCGGTTGATGTCGCGCGTGCCGCTTTCGTGGTCGATGATGCCGGTGGCCATGAACAGCGAGGCCTTGAAGGTGGCGTGGTTGATGATGTGGAACACCGCCGCGACCGCCGCCAGCGGGCTGTTGAGGCCCAGCAGCACCGTGATCAGGCCCAGGTGCGAGATGGTCGAGTAGGCCAGCAGCGACTTGAGGTCGTCCTGGAACATCGCGCAATAACCGCCCAGCAGCAGCGTGACGACGCCGGCCGTGCCGACGATCCAGAACCACTCCGGCGTGCCCGAGAGCACCGGCCACAGCCGCGCCATCAGAAAGACGCCGGCCTTGACCATGGTGGCCGAGTGCAAGTAGGCCGACACCGGCGTCGGCGCCGACATGGCGCGCGGCAGCCAGAAGTGGAAGGGGAATTGCGCGCTTTTGCTGAGTGCACCGATCAAGATGAGCGACAAAGCCAGCACATACAGAGGATCGTTCTGGATCGCCTCGCGCGCCGCCAGGATCGTGTCGAGGTCGTAGCTGCCCACGATGTGGCCGACCACCATGACACCGGCCAGCAGCGCCAGCCCGCCGGCGCCAGTCACCGTCAGCGCCATGCGGGCGCCGCGCCGGGCCTCCTTGCGGTGGTGCCAGTAGCCGATCAGCAGGAAGGAGAACAGGCTGGTCATCTCCCAGAAGAAGGCCAGCTGGATCAGGTTGCCCGACAGCACGATGCCGGCCATCGACCCCATGAAGGCCATGAGGAAGGAGAAGAAGCGCGGCACCGGGTCGTCCGGCGACATGTAGTAGCGTGCATACAGCACCACCAGGCTGCCGATGCCGTAGACCAGCATGCTGAACATCCAGGCGAAACCGTCCACCCGGACCATGAAATTGATGCCGATGGAGGGCAGCCAGGCGATTTCCTGCCGGATCACGCCACCCTGGGCCACCTCGGGAAACAGCAGCGCGGCCTGGATGCAGCAGGCCAGCGCGATGATGCCGGCCAGCGTCGACTCGGCGTTGCGCGCGTTGGTGGGCAACAGCGCCGCGAGGACACTGCCTATGAACGGCAGCAGGATGAGGGTGTACAGGGGCATGGCGTATCGATTCTATAAAGATCGTGCGCCTCTTCCCTTGAAAGATAGCGTGAAACTATGGGCAAATTCCACCATTCATCGTCGAATTTTCAATATTTCTCGACAATCTGGCGGTAATTTCGTGCCTGCGTCGCATTCGAGGCGGCTTGTGGGGAGCCGTGTCGGGCCTATTCCCCGCCAACTGCGCCAATTTCGATGGGAACCGCAGCCCGCCCCCAGGCCAGCGCTTCCTCCTGCAGCAGGTGCATGGATTGCGGGAAGCGCCGGCTCCAGTCGGGGGCCAGATCCAGCGCGAAGCCGCCGTCCTGGCGGAGCCGGAAGGCCAGGCCGGAGAGGTCCGGATCGCGCCGGGCATGGCACAGCAGGATGGCCAGCCGCAGGCAGATCAACTGCTCGATCTGATCGCGGTCCTCGAAATCGAGGCCGATCTTGTGCGGTTTGCCACGCTGGCCGCGCACCAGTTGGGCCAGGCGGACCAGCTCGGGCACCGCGAAACCCGGCGCGTCGGTGTTTTCCAGGATGTAGGCGCCGTGGCGGTTGGCGTAGTCGTGCGCGATCAGGCAGCCGATCTCGTGCAACTGGCTGGCCCAGCGCAGGGCGTGCTCGGCGCGGGCGTCGGCACGCGGGCGTTCGAGCTGCCCGAACAGGGCGCAGGCGGTGTGACTGACGCGCTGGGCCTGCGCGGCATCGACGCCGAACTTGCGGCTGAGCATCTCCACCGTGGTTTCGCGCATGTCGGTCTCGGGCTGCTCGCGGTGCAGCAGGTCGTAGAGCGCGCCTTGCCGCAGCGCGCCCTGGGCCACCTGCAGCGTCTCGATGCGCAACAGCCCGAACAGGGCGCGCAACACGCTGACGCCGCCGCCGATGACCGGCTTGCGGTCGGGTTTGAGGCCTTCGAGCTTGACGCGCTCGGCGCTTTGCGCGCGGATCAGCCGCTCGACCAGATCGTCGAGGCCTTCGCGAGTGATGACGCCTTCGGGCCCGCCCAGCGCGTGCAGCACCTCGCCAACCGCGCCCACGGTGCCAGAGGCGCCGTAGGCCACTTCCCAGTGTTGCGGGCCGTGTGTCAGCAGGGCCTCGTCCATCACCGCCTGGGCGGCGATCTCGGCCATCTGGAAGGCCTGCGGGGTGAACTGGCCATCAGGGAAGTATTTCATCGACCAGGCCACGCTGCCGACCCGAAACGAACTGGTGACGTGGGCGTCGTAGCCCTGGCCCAGGATCAGTTCGGTGGAGCGGCCGCCGACGTCGATCACCAGCCGCCGCTCGTCCGACTGGGGCAGCAGGCGGGCGACGCCCTGGTAGATCAGCCGCGCTTCCTCGGGGCCGGAGATGACATGGATGGGAAAGCCCAGCAACTCCTGGGCCTTGTGCAGAAAGGTGTCGCGGTTGCGGGCCTCGCGCAGGGTCTGGGTGGCAACGGCGCGGACCTGGTCCGGGGCGAATCCCTGCAGCCGTTCGCCGAAGCGCGCCAGGCAGTCCCAGCCGCGTTGCAGCGCCTCGGGCGTCAGGTTGCGCTCGGCATCCAGGCCGCCGCCCTGGCGCACCGTTTCCTTCAGGTAGTCGGTGCGGGTGATCTGACCATGCTCGTAGCGGCCGATTTCGAGGCGAAAGCTGTTGGAGCCGAGATCGACGGCGGCAAGGCGGGTTCCGTTTTGCATGGGTGGGGCACGAGGTTGCAGCCCCACCATGCGAGTCCCGGGTGGGGCGGCGGGCATGGCAACTGGGGCTGGTGGGTGTCGAGGATGCGGTCTGCCGGTCTGCGTATGCATCCGTCGGCGCGCAGCATAGCGCCAAGCGCGGAAAAACCGAACCCCGCTGTCTGTAGGCCGAGGCCGCGCGTGGTATTTCGGCAAGCGGCCGATGAGATTGTTTTTGTCATGTGAGTGTCATGAAACGTTCTTAAAGTCCATTCCCGAGTGGTGGACCGCTGGCCCGGAGGGACAAAACCGCGAGTCCCGCCACCGCTGAAACAACCTGATGACCTTGAAAGGCTCGGACATGACCAAGATGATGATCAAGCTGCTCGCCGCGAGCATGATGGCCGCCGGTTTCGCGGGCGCAGCCATGGCGCAAAGCGAAGCCACCGGCGCCGGCGCCAGCTTCCCCGCGCCCTTGTATGCCCGCTGGGCCGCCGACTACAACAAGCAGACTGGCGTCAAGATCAATTACCAGTCGGTCGGGTCGGGTGCTGGCCTCAAGCAGATCGAGGCCAAGACCGTCGATTTCGGCGCTTCCGACGCGCCGCTGAAGGCCGATGCGCTGGCTGAAAAAGGCCTGGTGCAGTTCCCCACCGTGGTGGGTGGCGTGGTGCCGGTCGTCAACATCCAGGGCATCCAGCCCGGCCAGCTCAAGCTGACCGGCCCGATCCTGGCTGACATCTACCTGGGCAAGATCACCAAGTGGAACGACCCGGCCATCGCCGCCATCAACGCGGGCGTGAATCTGCCTGACGCCACCATCGCCCCGGTGCGTCGCGCCGACGGCTCGGGCACCAGCTACATCTTCACCAGCTACCTGAGCAAGATCAGCCCCGAGTGGAAGGACAAGGTCGGCGAAGGCACGGCCGTCAACTGGCCGACCGGCGCCGGCGGCAAGGGCAACGAGGGCGTGGCCGCCTTCGTGGGCCGCCTGCCCAACTCGATCGGCTACGTCGAGTCCGCCTACGTCAAGCAAAACAAGCTGAACTATGTGCAGCTCAAGAACGCCGACGGCAACTTCGTGCAGCCAACCGACGAGACCGTCAAGGCCGCCGCCGCTGGCGCCAAGTGGGATGCCAGCTTCTACGAGAACCTGACCAACCAGCCTGGTGCCCAGGCCTGGCCCATCGCCAACGCCACCTACATCCTGCTGCACAAGGTCCAGGACAAGCCCGCGCAGGCCGCTGCCGTACTGAAGTTCTTCGACTGGGCCTACAAGACGGGCGACAAGAGCGCCGCCGATCTGGACTACGTGCCGATGCCGCAGCCCGTCAAGGACGCCATCCTCAAGTCCTGGGGCGAGATCAAGTCGGGCGCAGGCCAGGTGGTTTCCTACAAATAACAGCGGCCGCTTGGACTGACTGAACGGAAGAGGGCCGCGCGGCCTTCTTTCGCTCGCCGGGCTGGCGTTGACCGCCAGCCCGGTCTTCCCGCGCCCAGGCGCACCTTTTTATGGGAATCGAAGACGTGTCGTCCTCTACACTGCCCCTCGATCGCGCAGCGGCCCCTTCGAGCCGACGTGAATCCGCCATGACACCACCTCCTTCCCGGCCTTTCATCTCAGGTCCCTTCGCCGACCGCATCTTCGGTTGGCTCGCGCGCGGCGCGGCCATCTTCACGCTTGGTCTGCTGCTGGCCATCCTGGCTTCCCTGATCTACAGCGCCTGGCCGGCGCTGACCCAATATGGACTGGGTTTCCTGGCCTCCAGCGTCTGGGACCCGGTCACCGACGAGTACGGCGGCCTGGTGATGATCTACGGCACCCTGGCCACCTCGGCCATCGCCCTCATCATCGCCGTGCCGGTGAGCTTCGGCATCGCGCTCTTCCTCACCGAGCTGTCGCCGGCCTGGCTCAAGCGCCCGCTGGGCACCGCCATCGAGCTGCTGGCGGCAGTGCCCTCCATCGTCTACGGCATGTGGGGGCTGATGGTGTTCGGCCCCATCCTCGCCACCTACGTGCAGCAGCCGCTGCAGGCCGCTTTTTCCGGCGTGCCCGTTCTCGGCGCGCTGGTCTCGGGGCCGCCGGTGGGCATCGGCATCCTGTCGGCCGGCATCATCCTGGCGATCATGATCATTCCCTTCATCGCCTCGGTGATGCGCGACGTCTTCGAGGTCACGCCGCCGCTGCTCAAGGAATCGGCCTACGGCCTGGGTTCGACCACCTGGGAAGTGATCTGGAAAGTGGTGCTGCCCTACACCAAGGCCGGCGTGCTCGGCGGCGTCATGCTGGGCCTGGGCCGCGCGCTGGGCGAGACCATGGCGGTCACCTTCGTGATCGGCAATATGAACCAGCTCAGCTCGCTGTCGGTCTTCGAGGCCGCCAACAGCATCACCTCGGCCCTGGCCAACGAATTCGCCGAAGCCGGCGAGGGCCTGCACCAGGCCTCGCTGATGTACCTGGGTCTGGTGCTGTTCTTCATCACCTTCGTCGTGCTGAGCTGCTCCAAGCTGCTGCTCGGTCGTCTGCAGAAATCCGAAGGAGCCAAGTCATGAGCGCCGTGATGAACGAGCCGCCCGGCCAAGCCGGCGCCGACCAATCCACCCGTCTCGCCAAGTACGCCGCGCGCAAGCGCATCAACCGTGTGGCGCTGACGCTGTCGCTGCTGGCCATGGCCTTCGGCGTGTTCTGGTTGATCTGGATCCTCTGGGAAACCGTGCACCTGGGTGTTGGCGGCCTGAGCGTGATGCTGTTCACCGAATCCACGCCGCCGCCCAACGACGAGGTCGGCGGTCTGGCCAACGCCATCTTCGGTTCCTTCATGATGGTGGCGCTGGCCACTTTCGTCGGTACGCCCATCGGGGTGCTGGCCGGGGTCTACCTGGCCGAGTACCAGACCAAGGGCTGGCTGGCTCGGGTCACGCGCTTCGTCAACGACATCCTGCTGTCGGCGCCGTCCATCGTGATCGGCCTGTTCGTCTACACGGTGGTGGTGGCGCAGTTCCGCAGCTTCTCGGGCTGGGCCGGGGTGGTGGCGTTGGCGCTGATCGTGATTCCGGTGGTCATCCGCACCACCGAGAACATGCTGCAGCTGGTGCCCGCCAGCCTGCGCGAGGCTGCCTACGCCCTGGGCACGCCCAAGTGGAAGGTCATCATGCTGGTGACGCTGCGCGCCGCGCGTGCCGGGGTCATCACCGGCATCCTGCTGGCGGTCGCCCGCATCGCCGGCGAAACCGCGCCGCTGCTGTTCACCGCACTGTCCAACCAGTTCTGGAACGGCGACATGGCCAAGCCCATGGCCAGCCTGCCGGTGACCATCTTCAAGTTCGCCATGAGCCCCTACCAGAACTGGCAGGAGCTGGCCTGGGCCGGCGTCTTCCTGATCACCGTGGCGGTGCTGGGGCTGAACATCCTCGCGCGCTTCCTGACCCGCCAGAAATAAAGCCCACGTGGCCCGAACCGAAATCAAGGAGCCTTCCTGATGCCCAACCCCGTTCACGCCTCCACCGCCTCGGTGGCGCCCGTCGGCGCCAGCCACGACCTGCTGGAAAAACCCAAGCTCAGCGTGCGTAACCTGAACTTCTACTACGGCAAGTTCCACGCGCTCAAGAACATCAACCTGACCATCCCGGCCGGCAAGGTGACAGCCTTCATCGGCCCCTCGGGCTGTGGCAAGTCGACGCTGCTGCGCACCTTCAACCGCATGTACGAGCTCTACCCCGAGCAGCGTGCCGAAGGCCAGATCCTGCTCGACGGCGAGGACTTGCTGGCCTCCAAGCAGGACGTGGCGCTGATCCGCGCCAAGGTCGGCATGGTGTTCCAGAAGCCGACGCCGTTCCCGATGTCGATCTACGACAATATCGCCTTCGGCGTGAAGCTGTTCGAGAACCTGAGCGCCTCCGACATGGACGACCGCGTCGAATGGGCGCTGCGCAAGGCCGCGCTGTGGACCGAGGTCAAGGACAAGCTCAACCAGAGCGGTTCGGGCCTCTCGGGCGGGCAGCAGCAGCGCCTGTGCATCGCGCGCGGCATCGCCATCAAGCCCGAGGTGCTGCTGCTCGACGAGCCGTGCTCGGCGCTCGACCCGATCTCCACGGCCAAGATCGAGGAGCTGATCGCCGAGCTCAAGAACGACTACACGGTGGTCATCGTGACCCACAACATGCAGCAGGCCGCGCGCTGCAGCGACTACACGGCCTATATGTACCTGGGCGACCTCATCGAGTTCGGCGTGACCGAGCAGATGTTCTTCAAGCCCAAGCGCCGCGAGACCGAGGACTACATCACCGGCCGCTTCGGCTGAACCGCCTTCGGCACGACACAGCACAGGAGCCACCATGCCCGACAAGCACCTCTCGACCCAGTTCGACAGCGAACTCAACACCGTCTCCAGCCGCGTCATGGCCATGGGCGGCCATGCCGAGGCGCAGATCCGTCAGGCCATCTACGCGCTGGCCCAGTTCAGCACCGAGGCCGCCGACGAGGTCATCCAGATCGAGACCAAGGTCAACACGCTGGAAGTCGAGATCGACCGCGAGCTGTCGTCCATCATCGCGCGCCGCCAGCCGACCGCGCGCGACCTGCGGCTGCTCATCGCCATCTCCAAGACCACCACCAACCTCGAACGCGTGGGCGACGAGGCCACCAAGATGGCGCGCATGGTCAAGTCCATCATCGAAAGCGGCGCTTCGCGCACGCTGCCGACCTCCGACCTGCGCGTGGCCGCCGAGCTGGCCTCGGGCCTGCTGCGCAAGACGCTCGACGCCTTCGCGCGGCTGGACACCACCGCGGCCATCGCCATCCTCAAGGAAGACGACCTGATCGATGCCGAATTCGACGGCTTCGTGCGCAAGCTCGTCACCTACATGATGGAAGACCCGCGCACCATCTCGCCCAGCCTGGACCTGCTGTTCCTGGCCAAGGCGATCGAGCGCATCGGCGACCACGCCAAGAACATCGCCGAGATGATCATCTACATCGTCAAGGGCGAGGACGTGCGCCACACCTCGATGAGCGAGATCGAATCGGCCGTCGGCTGATCCGTCCGGCGCGCAAGAACACGTTCGAAGAGAAAGGGCCCACCCGCATGAAGTTTCCGCCGTGCCCCGTCACCAGGAGGTCGCCATGAAGCCGCATCCCCGCGTCCTCATCGTCGAGGACGAACCCGCCATCGCCGAGCTGCTGGCCATCAACTTGCGCCATGGTGGCTTCGAGCCCGTGATCGCCGGTGATGGCGACGCCGCCAAGGCCGCCATGAGCACCATCCTGCCCGACGTCATCCTGCTTGACTGGATGCTGCCCGGGCAAAGCGGCATCGCGCTGGCGCGCGCCTGGCGCGCCGACTCCCGCATCAAGCAGGTGCCGCTGCTGATGCTGACCGCGCGTGGCGACGAGCCCGACAAGATCGCCGGCCTCGACGCCGGGGCCGACGACTACATCACCAAGCCTTTTTCGCCGCAGGAGCTGCTGGCGCGCATCCGCGCCGTGCTGCGCCGGCGCGCTCCGGAGCAGGTCCGCGACAGCGTCGCCCTCGGCGAACTGGCGCTGGACGCCGAGACCTACCGCGTCAGCTACCAGGGGCAGGAGTTGAAGGTGGGGCCGACCGAGTTCCGCCTGCTGCACTATTTCATGAAGCATGCCGAGCGTGTGCACAGCCGCTCGCAACTGCTCGACAAGGTCTGGGGCGACCACGTCTTCATCGAGGAGCGCACAGTCGACGTCCACGTCAAGCGCCTGCGCGAAGCGCTGGGCGCGGCCGGGGTGATGGTCGAGACCGTGCGCGGCGCCGGCTACCGCATGACCGCGCAGCCGCGCGTGGCGGCCGCCTGAGCGCGCCAGCCCCTTCGGCCCTTTCCTCCTCTTTGTTTTTCGGCAGTACCCCTCCATGCTTTGGCGCGCCTTCCGGTTTTTCCTGATTGTCCTGATTGGCGCCGGCCTTGCCGACTGGTGGGCTGTGCCCACGACCTTCTGGCGCATGACGCTGGGCGGCGCGCTGGCCGGCTGCCTGCTGTGGTTTGGCCTGGACCTGTGGCGCGCTTCGCGCGTCATCCTGTGGCTGCGCGACCCCGAAAGTCGGCCGCCGCCCCAGGTGGGGGGCATCTGGGCCGAGATCGCCGAGCGCGTACGGCGTCTGCTGCGTCTGCGCGACCAGCAGGCCGCCGCCGCCGACCAGCGCATGCAGGACGTGCTGGCCGGCATCCAGGCTTCGCCCAATGGCGTGGTGCTGCTCGATGCCGAGCAGCGCATCGAATGGAGCAACGACACCGCGGCCAGCCACCTGGGCTTTCACGGCGCCGACGACGTGGCCCAGCACATCGGCAACCTGGTGCGCGATCCGGTTTTCGCGCGCTACTGCGCCGAGCGGCAGTACAACCGCGCCATCGTCATCGATGGACGCGGCAGCAGCAGCGCGCGGCCGGTGCGGATCTCGCTGCAAATCCACCCCTACGGTGAGGGGCGCTCGCTGCTGCTGACCCATGACGTCACCACGCTGGAACAGGCCGAGGCCATGCGGCGAGACTTCGTGGCCAACGTCTCGCACGAAATCCGAACGCCGCTGACGGTGCTCTCGGGCTTCGTCGAGACCTTGCTGCACATTCCGCTGGGCGACGATGACCGCCAGCGCTACCTGGCCCTCATGCTCAAGCAGGCCCAGCGCATGCAGACCCTGGTCAACGACTTGCTCACGCTTTCGCGGCTGGAGGGCAGCCCGCCGCCGGGCGCAGGCGAGTGGCTGCCGGTGGCCACGCTGCTCGAGCATTTCCGCGCCGAGGCCGAGGTGCTCAGCGCCACGCTCACGCCCGTGCCGCGTCCGCTGCGGCTGGACGTCGCCGCCGACGACGACCTCAGTGGCAGCGAGCCCGAGGTGCACAGCGCGCTCTCCAACCTGGTCACCAACGCCGTGCGCTACACGCCGCCGGGCAAGCCCATCGAGGTCAGCTGGCGTCGGCTGCCGGACGGGCGCGGCATCTTCTCGGTCAAGGACCAGGGGCCCGGCATCGCGCCCGAGCACTTGCCGCGCTTGACCGAGCGCTTCTACCGCGTCGACCGCAGTCGCTCGCGCGAGACCGGTGGCACCGGCCTGGGGCTGGCCATCGTCAAGCACGTGGTGCAGCGCCACGGCGGCGAGCTGCGCATCAACAGCAAGCTCGGCGAGGGCTCGGTGTTCAGCGTGATCTGGCCGGCCGCGCGGGTGCGTGCGCGGCAGGAGCAGTAAGCCGGGCGCAGCCGCGGGGCAGGGCATGCGGCCTGGGATTTTCCCTAGGTGAGATGCTGGCGATGAATCTTTTTTTAATAGCATCGATTGCATGTCTCCTCGGATCATCTGCGATAAAGAATTCCTCAGGATTGAGGCTCAGGCGGTACGTGCTCTGTCAGACGCCACCCGGACCGTCTCCAGCCAGTGGCCGGCAAGCGGCGTATAACCGGAGCAACCCGCACCGTTTATTGCCAGAACGGGCCGACAAGCATGGAAAAACGTCCAGGAGACAGCGCTGATGAGCACGATTGAATCTGTTTTGGTCGAAAACAGGGTGTTCCCGCCGCCGGCCGAACTCGCCGCTCGGGCCCGCGTCGGCAGCCTGCAAGCCTACGAGGCCTTGCGCACCGAGGCCGAAAACGACTTCGAAGGCTTCTGGGCCCGGCGTGCCCGCGAGCACCTGGTCTGGGACCAGCCTTTCACGCGCACGCTCGATGAATCGAAGGCGCCGTTCTACCGGTGGTTCGACGACGGCCGCCTCAACGTCTCGGCCAATTGCCTGGACCGGCACATTGGCTGCCCGGTCGAGAACAAGACCGCCATCATTTTCGAGGCCGACGACGGCCAGGTCACCCGGGTCACGTACAAGGAGCTGCTGGCGCGCGTGAGCCAGTTCGCCAACGCCCTCAAGGCGCGCGGCGTCAAGAAAGGCGACCGCGTCGTCATCTACATGCCCATGACCATCGAGGGCGTGGTCGCCATGCAGGCCTGCGCGCGCATCGGCGCCACCCACTCGGTGGTGTTCGGCGGCTTTTCGGCCAAGGCGGTGCAGGAGCGCATCGTCGATGCCGGCGCGGTGGCCGTCATCACCGCCAACTACCAGTTGCGCGGCGGCAAGGAGCTGCCGCTCAAGTCCATCGTTGACGAAGCCCTCGCGCTGGGCGGCTGCGAGGCGGTGCACACCGTGCTGGTCTACGAACGCGTCGCCAAGCCCGTGCCCCTGGCCGAGGGGCGCGACCTGACCTTCGCCCAGGCCCTGGAAGGCCAGTCCACCACCTGCGCGCCCGAAGTGGTGGAGGCCGAGCACCCGCTGTTCATCCTCTACACCAGCGGCTCCACTGGCAAGCCCAAGGGCGTGCAGCACGCCAGCGCCGGCTACCTGCTGTGGGCCAAGATGACGGTCGAATGGACCTTCGACCTCAAGCCCGAGGACGTGTTCTGGTGCACCGCCGACATCGGCTGGATCACCGGCCACACCTACGTCGCCTACGGCCCGCTGGCCGCCGGCGCCACCCAGGTGGTGTTCGAGGGCGTGCCGACCTACCCGAACGGCGGCCGCTTCTGGGAGATGATCGCGCGCCATCAGGTCAGTGTCTTCTATACCGCGCCCACCGCCATCCGCTCGCTCATCAAGGCCGCCGAGGCCGACGAGGCCATCCACCCGCGCAGCTACGACCTCTCCAGCCTGCGCATCCTGGGCACGGTGGGAGAGCCGATCAATCCCGAGGCCTGGATGTGGTACCACAAGCACGTCGGCGGCGAGCGCTGCCCGATCGCCGACACCTTCTGGCAGACCGAGACCGGCGGCCATGTCATCACGCCGCTGCCCGGCGCCACGCCCACCGTGCCCGGCTCCTGCACGCTGCCGTTGCCGGGCATCTTCGCGGCCATCGTCGACGAGACCGGCACCGACCTGCCCAACGGCGCGGGCGGCATCCTGGTCATCAAGAAACCCTGGCCGTCCATGATCCGCACCATCTGGGGCGACCCGGAGCGCTTCAAGAAGAGCTACTTCCCGCCCGAACTGGGTGGCACCACCTACCTGGCCGGCGACGGCGCCGTGCGCAGCGAGGACCGGGGCTACTTCCGCATCACCGGCCGCATCGACGATGTGCTCAACGTCTCGGGCCACCGCATGGGCACCATGGAGATCGAGTCCGCGCTGGTCGCCAAGACCGACCTCGTGGCCGAGGCCGCGGTGGTCGGCCGCCCCGACGACGTGACCGGCGAGGCCATCGTCGCCTTCGTCGTCCTCAAACGCGCCCGCCCCACCGGCGACGAGGCCAAGGCCATCGCCAAACAATTGCGCGACTGGGTCGGCAAGGAGATCGGTCCCATCGCCAAGCCCAAAGACATCCGCTTCGGCGACAACCTGCCCAAGACCCGCAGCGGCAAGATCATGCGCCGCCTGCTGCGGTCCCTCGCCAAGGGCGAGGCCATCACGCAGGACACCTCGACGCTGGAGAACCCCGCCATCCTCGAGCAACTCGGGCAGACCAATTGAGGCGCTGCCGGCCTGCGCGCAGGGCGGGGATGGACGGACAGGGCGAGGGGAGGGCGCCGCGCTTCACGGGCGAGATGGAACTGTTCTGCAAAAGCGACGCTTCATGAATATCGTGTAAAAACGGCGTTCACGCGACATTTTGCGTTTGATTACGATTTTCATTTGTTGTGTACTGCTTCCCGGTCCGGAGTCGGGTGGATCCGATCCAAAGGACCCGTTCACCCTGAGGAAGCTCGTTCACAATGAAAAGACAACATCACCATCTTTTTGACGACGCGCGACGTGTGCGCCGTGCTTTTGCCCTGAAACCCTTATCCGTGGCTTGTCTGATGGCGGCCGCCTGTGGCAGCGGGCTGGCCCAGGAAAGCCAGACCACGCTCCAGGAAGTGACCGTGAAGGCCTCGGGCGAAACGGGATCCACCGCCGAGAAGCTCCCGGCGGTGGCGCCTGGCGGCCAGGTCGCCAAGGGCGCGCGGTTGGGCCTGCTCGGCAACGTGGATGTGATGGATGCGCCGTTCAGCGTGACCGCCTACACCTCGGAGACCATCCAGAACCAGCAGGCCGCGACCGTGGGCGACGTGCTGAAGAACGATCCGTCGGTTCGCACGCAGACCAGTGACGGTCACAATGCCGAGAACTTCACCATTCGCGGCTTCGAGATCAATTCGTCGGAACTGGCTTTCAATGGCCTGTATGGTCTGCTGCCGGCCACCCACGTTTCCACCGACATGCTCGAACGTGTCGAAGTGTTCCGGGGCCCCTCGGCGCTGCTGTCGGGCATCGCCCCCAGCGGCGCCATCGGCGGCGTGATCAACCTGGTGCCCAAGCGCGCCGGCGACGAGCCGCTGACCCGCCTGACCACCAGCTGGAGCACCAAGTCCCAGTTCGGCCTGGCGGCCGACGTCTCGCGCCGTTTCGGCGAGGAAAACCGCCTGGGCATCCGCGTCAACGGCTCCTACCGCAATGGCGAAACGGCAGTCAACGACATGAAGCGGCGTGAGCGTCTGGGCTCGGTGGCGCTGGACTACCGTGGCCGTGGCTGGAAGGTCTCGCTGGATGCCTATGCAACTTCGCAGGCACAGGCCGGCAGCCCGGTGATGGTGGGCTTCAGCACGCTGGGTTATGTGCTCAAGGCCCCCGACGCCAGCACCAACTACCTCAAGGGCACCTACGTCAACCAGCTCACCAAGGGCGCGGTTGTGCGCGGCGAGTACGAACTCAACGACCAGTGGACGCTCTACGGCGCGTTGGGCGGCAGTCGCTATGACTACGACGGCGTTTCCGTCAACGGCACGCGCATCGTGGTGCGCAAAAGCAATGGCTACTACAGCGGGGTGACCTACGGTCAGGCCGGTTATACCCACAGCGTATCGGGCGAGGTCGGCTTGCGCGGCCGGCTGCGTACGGGTAGCCTGAACCACCAGATCGTGCTCAGCGCATCGCTTCTCGAACAGCGGACTGGCGCGGCGGTCGTCAAGTCGAGCAGCACTGCCTACTCCTACCTCTACAACGCCGGTTCGCTGAACGTGGCGAATGCAGCAGGCACGGTCTACAAGACCGGCGACAAGTCCTACAGCAGCCTGGGCCTGGCCGATACGGTGTCCTTCCTCGACGACAAGCTGCAGCTGTTGGGCGGCTTGAGGGTGCAGAAGGTCGACACCAAGAGCTGGTCGGCCAGCACGCCGACGGTGCTCAGCAGCAGCTATGACAAGAGTGCGCTCAGCCCCTCGGTGGGCGTCGTCTTCAAGCCGTGGGATGCCTCGACCTCGCTGTATGCCAATTACATCGAGGGCCTGACCACGGGCACCACTGTGGGCAGCGCCTACAAGAATGCCGGTGAAGTGCTCGCCCCGTACCAGAGCAAGCAGTACGAAGCCGGCGTGAAATGGAACGCGGGCCACTTCACCAACACGCTGGCCCTGTTCCAGATCACCAAGGCGGGCACGCTGGAGGTCGACAACAGCGACGGCACGGTGAGCCTGACCGCCGACGGCGAGCAGCGTCACCGCGGCGTGGAGTGGACGGTCTCGGGCGAAGTCGCGCGTGGCGTGCGAGCGCTGGGCGGCATCACCTACACCCGGGGCGAACTGGTCAAGTCCACCGACAACCAGGGCAACGAGCCCGAGGGTGTGCCGAAGTGGACAGCGAACCTGGGTGCTGAATGGGATCTGCCCTGGGTGCCGGGCCTGACGGTCTCGGGCCGCATCGTCTACACCAGCGCGCAGTGGCTCAACAGCAGCAACACCATCGCCATCGGCGGTTGGACGCGCTTCGATGCGGGGGCGAGCTACGCGACCCGTCTCTACGGCAAGAACGTGGTGTTCCGGGCCAACGTCGAAAATATCGCGGACCGCAACTACTGGGCCGGCTATTTCAACACCGGCTACGCGACCCTCGGTGCGCCGCGCACCTTCAAGCTGTCGGCCACGGTCGACTTCTGATCCGGGCCGGCCCGGAAGGGCCGGCGGGCGCGTGGCGGCGCTCGCTCAGCGGCCTGAAGCCAGCTTCCGACGTCCATCGTCCAGCTAGGCGTTTCACGAAAAAATCGTGAACAGGCAGGCTGCTCTCAGCGCCGGTGGTCGAAGCGCCGCGCCAGCCACTCGCCAACGAACTGGATGGCGGTGACGAGCGCGATCAAGATGACGATCACCTCGAACATCACACGCGTCTCGTAGCGCTCGTAGCCGTAGCGGATGGCCAGGTCGCCCAGGCCGCCGGCGCCCACGGCGCCGGCCATGGCCGAGGCGTTGACCATGGCGATGACGCTGACCGTCATGCCGCCGATGATGC
>JASGEH010000149.1:0-3482 GCA_047606565.1 Comamonas sp. | reverse complement strand
CGGTCAGGCGCCGGCGACAGCCGGCCCTTCATCGGGCACGTCGATTTCCGGCGCGGCGAGGGCGGCAGCGGCCGCGTGATCGTCGAGCTGCCCTCCGACCAGATCAGCGTGGACGTGCGCCCGCAGGGCCAGGCCCTGGTGGCCGAGTTCGCCCAGACCGCGCTGGCCGAGGGCCTGAGCCGGCGCATGGACGTGACCGACTTCGGCACGCCGGTGCGCTTCATCACCAGCAGCGAAGCCGGCGGCCGTGTGCGCATGGTGATCGACGCCCAGGGCGAGTGGACGCAGACCGCCCACCAGAGCGGGCGGCAGTTCGTCATCGAGGTCAAGCCGCGCCAGTCCGACCCCGGCCAGCAGGCGGCCCCGGGCCAGGGCTACAGCGGCGAGCGGCTGACGCTGAACTTCCAACGCATCGACGTGCGCGCGCTGCTGCAGGTGATCGCCGATTTCACCCAGCTCAACATCATCGTCTCCGACTCGGTGGCCGGCGAGATCACGCTGCGGCTCAAGGACGTGCCCTGGGATCAGGCGCTGGACATCATCCTGCAGGCGCGCAACCTGGGGATGCGCAAGAACGGCACGGTGCTGTGGATCGCGCCCAAGGACGAGTTGCTGGCCAAGGAGCGCGCCGAGCTGGAGGCGCGCGCGGCCATGCGCGAACTCGAACCGCTGCTCACGCGGGCTTTCCAGCTCAACTACGCCAAGGCCGCCGACATCGCCGCGCAACTGACCCGTCCGGGCAGCGGGGCAGCGGGCGCGAGTGGCAGTGCCGGCAGTAGCGGCAGCGGCGGCACGCGCTTGCTGTCGGCGCGCGGCAGCGTGGTGGCCGAGCCGCGCACCAACCAGATTTTCGTCTCCGACATCGCCACCAAGCTCGACGACATCGAGGTCCTGCTGGCGCGGCTGGACAAGGCGATGCGCCAGGTCATGATCGAGGCCCGCATCGTCGTCGCCGAGGACACCTTCAGCCGCGACCTGGGCGTGCGTCTGGGTGGCCTGAGCAACGTCGGCTCGCACGCCTCGATCGGCTCGACCTACAGCGCAGGCAGCGCCGGCGCCACCGGCGGCGATCTGGTCAACCTGCCGGCCACCAGTGCCACCGGCAGCGCTGTGCCCAGCATCGCGCTGTCGCTGTTCAATTCGGGCGCCAGCCGCTTCCTGAACCTGGAGCTGCAGGCGCTGGAAGTCGACGGCAAGGGCAAGGTGGTGTCGAGCCCGCGCGTGATGACGGCCGACCAGGTCAAGGCGCTGATCGAGCAGGGCACCGAAGTACCCTACCAGGAGGCCACTTCCAGCGGCGCCACCTCGGTCTCGTTTCGCAAGGCCAACCTCAAGCTCGAAGTCACGCCGCAGATCACGCCCGAAGGCGACGTCATCCTGGACCTGGACATCAACAAGGACACGCTGGGCCAGGAGACCACCAACGGCTACGCCATCAACACCAAGCACATCAAGACCCAGGCGCTGGTGCAAAACGGCGGCACCATCGTCATCGGCGGCATCTTCGAGCTGGAGGAGAACGAGACGGTCAGCAAGGTGCCGCTGCTGGGGGACATCCCCGGTCTCGGCCATCTCTTCAAAAGCCGCTCGCGCAGTCGCAACAAGACCGAGCTGCTGGTCTTCATCACGCCGCGCGTGCTGGAGGATGGCACGGCGGTGCGCTGACGCCAAAGCGTGTCATGCCCCGGGGCGAGGCAGTATCATGCGGGGTTTTTCAGACTGGCCGCTGGCGGCCCCGGCTTAGAACCATGCAGGCCCATTCCACCGACCCCTCGCACCCGCCGCCCGCCGCGTACGCGGGCTGCATTGCGCTCGTCGGCCTGCCCGGGTGCGGCAAGTCCACACTCGGGCGCCAGCTGGCGCGCCGGCTGCGCGCGGGTTTCGTCGATGCCGACCATGTCATCGAGACACGCATCGGCTGCACCATCCGCGATTTCTTCACGCGCGAGGGCGAGGTGCGCTTCCGCGACATCGAGCAGGTCGTGATCGACGAGCTCACGCGCGACTTTCGCGGCATCCTGGCGACCGGTGGCGGCGCCGTGCTGCGCGAGGCCAACCGCCGGGCCCTGGCCGAGCGCACGGCGGTGGTCTACCTGCGCACGCACCCCGACGAGCTCTACCGGCGCCTGCGCAACGACACCGCGCGGCCGCTGCTGCAGACCGGAAACCCGCTCGAACGCCTGCACGAGCTGTACCAGGCGCGCGACGGCTTCTACCGGCAGACGGCAGCCTTCGTGGTCGACACTGGGCGCCACTCCTCGCACCGGCTGGTCAACATGATCCTCATGCAACTGGAGCTGGCCGGCGCCATTGCGCCGCAGCAGACCACCATCGGCTGACCCGCGTGCCCCACACATCTGCATCCGCCATCCTCCATTCACCAGGCAGGCCCATGTCCTCTCCTTCCGCCGCACCCTCCGCCGCACTGTCCGCCAGCCCCGCGCGCCACGACGTCGCCATCGACCTCGGCGAACGCGCCTACACCATCGCCATCGCCCCGGGCCTGCTCGGCCAGCCCGCCACTTACGCCGGCGTGCCGCGCTCGGCCACCGCGCTGATCGTCAGCAACGTCACCGTGGCGCCGCTGTACGCGGAGCGCCTGCGCGCGGCGCTGGCCGGCCACCACGCCCAGGTGCTGCAGGTGGAGTTGCCCGACGGCGAGGCGCACAAGAACTGGAGCACGCTCAACGGCATCTTCGACGCGCTGCTGGTGCACGGCGCCGACCGCAAGACCGTGCTCTACGCGCTGGGCGGCGGCGTGGTCGGCGACATGACGGGCTTTGCCGCGGCCTGCTACATGCGCGGCGTGCCCTTCGTGCAGGTGCCGACCACGCTGCTGGCGCAAGTCGATTCCTCGGTCGGCGGCAAGACCGGCATCAACCATCCCTTGGGCAAGAACATGCTGGGCGCCTTCTACCAGCCGCAATTGGTGGTGTGCGACCTCGACGTGCTGCAGACGCTGCCGCCGCGCGAGCTGAGCGCGGGGCTGGCCGAGGTCATCAAGTACGGGCCGATCGCCGACATGGCCTTCTTCGACTGGATCGAGGCCCACATCGACGCGCTGATGGCGCGCGACCCGCAGGCCCTGGGCCACGCCGTGCGGCGCAGCTGCGAGATCAAGGCCGCCGTGGTCGCGCAGGACGAGCGCGAGGGCGGCCTGCGCGCCATCCTCAACCTCGGCCACACCTTCGGCCACGCCATCGAGGCCGGGCTGGGCTACGGCGCCTGGCTGCATGGCGAGGCGGTGGGCTGCGGCCTGGTCATGGCCGCCGAGCTGTCGCGGCGGCTGGGCCTGGTCGACGCGGCCTTCGTCGCTCGCCTGCGCCGGCTGGTCGAGCGCGCGGGCCTGCCGGTCACCGCGCCCAAGCTCGGCGCCCGCCGCTTCCTGGAGCTGATGCGGCTCGACAAGAAGGCCGAGGCTGGCGCCATCCGCTTCGTCGTCATCGAGGAGCCGGGCCGCGCCGGCGTGCGCACGGCGCCCG
>JASGEH010000148.1:0-6905 GCA_047606565.1 Comamonas sp. | reverse complement strand
GAGCCTGTCAGGAATTTTGTGTGTGAGGCATACGATGACCAACAGGAGCATGTATGCCAAGCAAGAAGAACCCGGCGTCGGAGTTGCCGGCGATCCCGCAAGAACTCATTGATCAATTCGTCACTGGCCCGATGAGCGCCGAGGCGGTCCAGGCCGCTTCGATGGCCTTCAAGAAGGCGCTGATCGAGCGCGCGCTGGGCGCCGAGATGTCTCATCACCTGGGCTATCCACCCGGGGCGGCCAGGCCCGAGCAGGCGGGCAACCACCGCAACGGGCGCAGCGCCAAGACCGTGCTCACCGAGGACGGTCCCCTGCGCATCGAGGTGCCGCGCGACCGCGCCGGTTCCTTCGAGCCCCTCCTCATCCCCAAGCACGAGAGGCGCTTCACCGGCTTTGACGACAAGATCATCGCCATGTACGCCCGGGGCATGACGGTGCGAGAGATCCAGGCCTTCCTGGCCGAGCAGTACGCCACCGAGGTGTCGCCGGAGTTCATCAGCTCGGTCACCGATGAGGTCATGGCCGAAGTCACAACCTGGCAGAGCCGGCCGCTGGAGCCGATGTACCCGGTGGTGTTCTTCGACGCGCTGCGCGTGAAGATCCGCGAGGACGCGGTGGTGCGCAACAAGGCCGTCTACCTGGCCCTGGGCGTGCTGCCCGACGGCACGCGTGACATCCTGGGGCTTTGGATCGAGAACACCGAAGGCGCCAAGTTCTGGCTGAAGGTGTTCAACGACCTGAAGACACGTGGGGTGGCCGACATCCTGATCGCCGTCACCGACGGCCTCAAAGGCATCCCCGAGGCGCTGGCCGCGGTGTTCCCAGCCACCACGCTGCAAACGTGCATCGTGCACCTGATTCGCAACAGCCTGGACTTTGCGAGCTGGAAGGAACGAAAGCTGCTGGCGGCGGCCTTGAAGCCGATCTACACCGCGCCCAGCGCCGAGGCAGCGGCGGGCGAGCTCGAGGCCTTCGAGGCCGGGTCCTGGGGACGCAAGTTCCCCACGGTGGCGCTGGCCTGGCGCCGGGCCTGGGATCGGGTGATTCCGTTCTTTGCATTCCCGCCATCTATTCGCCGGGTGATCTACACGACCAACGCCATCGAGAGCATCAACGCGCGTTTGCGCAAGATCATCAAGACGCGAGGTCACTTCCCCAGCGACGACGCGGCCGCCAAGCTGATCTGGCTGGCGTTGCGCAACATCACGGCTGACTGGGGCCGTGCGGCCAAGGAGTGGCGAGAGGCGATGAATCAATTTGCCATCGCCTACGGCGATCGGTTCATGCGAGCCGCCGTGTAGCATGAAACCGACTTGTCCACCACGTCGGTCGTTCGTCGCAAGCGACGCCCACCGCCATGGACAAGTCTACGCAGCGCCTTGCACACAAAAATTCAGACAGCCCCTTTAACAAGCCCGAGAAATCCGAAGTGCGCCGCGCACTCCTGCGCTACTTCGGAGGCAAGTGGGCCATCGCTCCCTGGGTGATGGCCCATTTTCCTGCCCACCGGGTCTACGTCGAACCCTTCGGCGGCGCCGCCAGCGTCCTGCTGCGCAAGCCCAGGAGCTGCATCGAGGTCTACAACGACCTCGACGAGGAGATCGCAGGCATCTTCCGGCTCGTGCAAGACCCGGTGACCTGCCAGGCCCTGATCCGCCGCCTGCGCCGCACGCCATACTCGCGCCGCGAATTCGAACTGGCCTTCCAGCCCAGCAGCGACCCCATCATCCGGGCTCAGCGAGCCATCACCCGGGCCTACCAGGCCTTCCACCACGAGTCGCTATTCAACCTCAAGAAAACCAGCTTCGCGGATGCCCGGCACCGCACCGGCATCCACGCCAAGTCCCACGAATGGGCAAGCTACCCCCGCAGCCTGGTCAGCATCGCCCGGCGCCTCCAGGGCGTGATCATCGAATGCCGCCCGGCCACCGAGATCATCAAGGCCCAGGACACCCCCGACACCCTGTTCTTCGTCGACCCACCCTACATGCCGTCGACGCGAACCCAATCAGGCTACCGCCACGAGATGACCGAAGCCGAGCACGTGGCACTGTTGAACCAGCTCAAGACAATCAAAGGCCTGGTGGTACTGGCGGGCTATCCGTCGGATCTGTACGACTCGGCGCTGTCGGACTGGCGACGGGTGGAACGGCCACATCGCGCAGCCGGAAGCACCCGGACCCGGACTGAGGTTCTGTGGATCTCGCCAAATTGCGGCGAAATTCCTGGATCAAATTAAGTGTTCGACTGGATCAAACCAAACGTCGCGCTTCTGGCCAGCGCGGAAGATCTCCGCGAAGAACACACTGCCGTACAGCCCCAGCGCCAGCACACAGGTCCAGTAGGCCGACAGCTTCATGCCGCTCAGGATGGGCAGGCAGTAGTAGGCCCAGACCACCAGCACCAGCGGCGGCACGGCGCGCACCACCTCGATGACGGACTGCGACGGCCAGCGCAACCAGCGCGAGCGCGCCGCGCGCAGCGGCGCCAGCAGCAGGCCCAGCGCCACGCCCAGCGTGACCGACAGCGCCAGCACCCGCAACGTGGTGAGGATGCCGCTGAGCAGCACATCGCGGTATTCCAGTACCGCGCGGAAATCCCAGGTGTAGTCAGGCATGTGCGACACCTTCGTAGGCTTGCAGCGCGCTGCCCAGGAAGACCTGGATGGGCGAGCCCGCAGGCCGCCGCAGCAATTGCGCGGGTGAACCCTGATCGACCAGGCGCCCGCCGTCGAGGTACAGAATGCGGTCGCAGACCTCGAAGGCGAAGCGCATTTCGTGCGTGACCACGAGCATGGTCGTGCCGCTGCGCGCCAGGTCGCTCATAACGGCCAGCACCTCGCCCACCAGTTCCGGGTCGAGCGCCGAGGTCGGCTCGTCGAACAGGATCAGGCGCGGCCGCATGGCCAGCGCCCGCGCGATCGACACCCGTTGCTGCTGCCCGCCAGACAGCGTGACCGGATAGGCATGGGCCTGGGCCGCCAGGCCGATGCGCGCCAGGATCTCCAGGGCCTGAGCCTCGGCCTGCGCGCGCGGCACGCCGCGCACGGCGATCGGGCCTTCGGTCACGTTCTGCAGCACGGTGCGGTGCGGCCACAGATTGAAGTGCTGGAACACCATGGCCATGGCCGCGCGCTGGCGCGCCAGTTGGCCCGCGCCCGCCAGGGGCCACCCGCGCCCCGGCGCGCCGATGGCCTGGCCGTCCAGCATCACGACGCCCGCGTCCGGCCGTTCGAGCCGGTTGAGGCAGCGCAGCAGCGTGGACTTGCCCGAGCCGCTGCGCCCGATGATGCCGATGACCTCACCGGCGGCCACGCCGAAGGACACGCCGTCGAGCACCCGCCGGCCCTGGAACGTCTTGCCCAGCCCCTCGACGCGCAGCAGCGGGGCGTCCGGGGCGGTGCCCGCAACAGCCAGCGCCATCACTGCCCTGTGGGTACGTAGCGCGCCCAGATGCGCGCGAGCGTGCCGTCGCGCTCGAGCGCGTCGAGGCGGGCGTCGAGCCAGCCGCGCAGCGCCGCACGGTCCTTGCGCAAGCCGATGTTGGTCGCCTGCTCCTGCACCGGCGTGGGGAACACGATCTGGCCTCGCCCGCGCCGGGCCACGTACTGCGCCATCTGGATGTCGCTGGTCAGCATGGCCGTGGCGCGGCCGCTTTCGACTTCGAGCTGCATCGCCTCGCTGTTGGGCACGATGACCCAGCGGGTCCGCGTCAGCCGTGGCTGCAGCAGCGTGGCCACGGCCGAGCCGTCGACCGCCGACAGCGTCACGTCGGGCTGGTTGATGCGATCCCAGGTCTGCAGGCGCGCAACGTCGGCCTCCAGCGTCAGCACCCCCATCTTGTGCGCGCCGATCGGCCGCGTGAAATCGACCGCCTGGGCGCGCTCGGGCGTCTTGTTGAAGCCGCCCAGCAGGTCGAAGCGGTCGGACTGCAGGCCCGCCACGGCCGTGCCCCACTGGGTGTCGACGTAATCGATCCGCACCCCCGTACCCTGGAACAGCGCTTGCGCCAGATCGGGCACCAGGCCGGTCCACTGGTTGGTCCGCAAGTCCTTCTGATACCAGGGCGGCGCCGAGACGGCCCCCACGCGCACCACCTGGCCGCCCAGGATGGCGGCCAGGTCGTCCGCGGCCTGGGCCGATCCAGCCGCCAGGACAGCGCCCAGCAGCATAAACATATGCCTCCATTTTCTGAAAAGCGCTCCGACCTTCATGACATGCTCCTTGATCTATGGCGTCGCGCAGTTTATGAAGATTGATACATATATCAAAATGCATATTTCTCAATTGAATATTCATTTAAAGACATGAGCCCCAAGCAACTGGAAGTCTTCGTCCACGTGGTGGAGCTGGGTTCGGTCACGGCCGCAGCGCAGGCGCTGGGCATGTCCCAGCCGTCGGTCAGCAAGAGCCTGGCGCTGGCCGAGCAACAGATGGGCTTTGCGCTGTTCGAGCGCAGCGGCGGCCGCATGCAGCCCACGCCCGAGGCCCGGCAGGTCCACGAGGAGGCCCGGCGCATGCTGCAGGGCATGGCGCGCTTCGACCGCTTGCTCGAACAGGTGCGCTGCTACCGCGTGGGCCAGTTGCGCGTCTGCGCCACGCCGGCACTGGCCATCAACGTCCTGCCGCAGGCCGCCGGACAGTTTCGCCAGGCCTGGCCCGATTACGGCCTGGTCGTCGACATGTTCCTCAACAACCAGATCGAGGAAGCAGTGGCCCATCGCCAGTACGACCTGGGCTTTCTGCTGCAGCCCGTCGCCGACACGCGGCCCGAAGCGCATGTGGTCGCGGTCGGCGGCATGGTCTGCGTGATGCCCGCCGGCCATGCCCTGGCGACGCGCGAGACGGTGCGCTGGGACGACCTGAACGCGCGCGAGCTGATCTACATCACCACCGACGCGCGCATCATCGCCACCCTTTCGGCGGCCATCCGGGGCTTTCGCGAGCGGCCAGCCTCGGCACTGGAGACCAACCGCTACACGCTGGCCATCAACCTCGTGCGGCAGGGCGCGGGCGTCACACTGGTCGACGAGTTCGCGCTGGCCGGCGTCGACCTGACAGGACTGGCCGTGCGTCCCTTTCTGCCCCACATCCCGGTGGCCGTCATGGCCGCCGTGGGCGAACGCCAGATCGCGCAGGGGCCGGCCCGGACCTTCATCGAAGCCATGCGCCAGCACCTCAAGCCCACCCAGGCCTGAGCAGCAGCACCCACCGAGACAATGGGACAATCGTGCCCTCTATGCCTCATCCTTCACGACCGCACGCCTCTGCGCCGGCCCCCTCGCCCATCCCCGACGGGCTTGCGGCCGACCCACCCGACGAGGCCGTCATCGCCGCCACCCGGCGCTGGCTCGAACGCGCCGTCATCGGCCTCAACCTCTGCCCCTTCGCCAAGGCCGAGCATGTGCACGGCCGCATCCGCTACGTCGTCAGCGCCGCCCTCTCGCGCGACGCGCTGCTGCAGGACCTGTCGCGCGAGCTGGCCGAGCTGCAGGCGCAGGACCCCGCCCAGGTCGAGACCACGCTGCTGATCCACCCCCGGGTGCTGCAGGACTTCTACGACTACAACGATTTCCTGGCCGAGGCCGACGACCTGCTGGTCGAGCGGGAACTCGACGGGGTGCTGCAGATCGCCAGCTTCCATCCGCACTACCAGTTCGCCGGCACGCGCGAGGACGACATCACCAACTACAGCAACCGCTCGCCCTTCCCCACGCTGCACCTGCTGCGCGAGGCCAGCATCGACCGGGCGGTCGAGGCCTTTCCCGAAGCCGAGTCGATCTACGAACGCAATATGCGCACCCTCGAAGACCTGGGCCTGGAAGGCTGGAAGCAGTTGTTCGACGCCCCGGACGGCGCTGCCACCCGCCCCTGAATCCGCCATGAAAAAACCCAAGAAAGCCGGCACGCCCCAGGCGGCGCCCCCCTCCTCATCCAAGCACGACATCCGCCCCGGCCAGTCGCTGGAGCTGCTCAAGGAGCTGCACATCCTCACCCGCGACGGCCAGCTCAACCAGGACAGCCGGCGCAAGCTCAAGCAGGTCTACCACCTGTTCCAGTTCATCGAGCCGCTGCTGGCCGACGTGCTGGCGCGCGACGGCGCGGTGCGCCTGGTCGACCACGGCGCCGGCAAGTCCTACCTGGGCTTCATCCTCTACGACCTGTTCTTCAAGGACCGGGGCGACGGGGCCGGTGCCCGCGCCGGCCACATCTATGGCGTGGAAACGCGCGAGGAACTCGTCGCACGTTCGCGCGAACTGGCCGAGCGGCTGGGTTTTGCCGCCGGCATGAGCTTCCTCGACCTCAGCGTGGCCGAGTCCATGCAGTCCGACCGCCTGCCCGCGCAACTGGACATCGTCACCGCGCTGCACGCCTGCGACACCGCCACCGACGACGCCATCCGCTTCGGCATCGCGCGCGGCGCCCAGCACCTGGTGCTGGTGCCCTGCTGCCAGGCCGAGGTCGCCGCCCACCTGCGCGCCGGCAAGGCACGCGCGCTGCGCAGCCCGATGGCCGAACTCTGGCGCCACCCGCTGCACACGCGCGAGTTCGGCAGCCAGCTCACCAACGTGCTGCGCTGCCTGCAGCTCGAAGCCCACGGCTACCAGGTCAGCGTGACCGAGCTGGTCGGCTGGGAACACTCGATGAAGAACGAACTGATCATCGCCTCGCGCAAGCCCGGCGTGGCGCGACGCCAGGCCGCCGAGCGGCTGGCCGAGATCCTCCAGAACGTCGGCCTGGACGAACTGCGCCCGCGCTTTTTCACGCCGCTGCTCGCCGAGGCCGGCAGCCAGGAGGCCGCGCATGGCGCCTGAAGTCCAATCCCCGGAAACCGGCGCGGCGCCCGCCGCCTGGCCCGCGCCCGCCCCGGGACGCCCGCGCATCGCCATCATCGGCGCCGGCCCG
>JASGEH010000147.1:0-6972 GCA_047606565.1 Comamonas sp. | reverse complement strand
TGGCGCAAGAGGGTGCGGGCGGAGCGCGGCTGGTGGGGTATGTGTCGGCGCGGGCGGGCCAGGCCATCGATGCGGGCGAACTCAAACGGAGGCTGAGCGAGGCGTTGCCGGAGTACATGGTGCCGGGCGCGATCGTGGTGCTGGAGGCCTTGCCGCTGAATGCCAACGGCAAGGTGGACCGCAAGACTCTACCGCAACCATCGGCTATTGCCTCTGCCAGCCATGAAATGCCACAGGGCGATCTGGAAGAAGCGCTCGCAGCCATATGGACCGATGTTCTAGGCGTCGGCCGCATCGGCCGCCGAGACAGCTTCTTCGACGTCGGTGGCCATTCGCTGCTGTTGCTGAAGATGCACCACCGCATCGGGCAGCAACTGCAGCTGTTTCCCTCCGTGGTCGATCTTTTCAAGTATCCCACCATCGAGTCGCTGGCGGCCTTCCTGCGCCGAGGGGCCTCCCAGCCTGATCCAGCCTTGAAGCCGTTCGAGGACCGTGCCCAACGGCAGCGCGCGGCCTTTCTGCTGCGCCGGCCCACTTCTGCAAAGGCGTCCCCATGAGTCAGCTTTCAGAATCCACCCCCAACGGCGTCGAGATCGCCATCGTCGGCATGGCTGGCCGCTTTCCCGGCGCCGATGGCGTCGATGCGCTGTGGCGCAACATCCGCGACGGCGTGGAGTCGGTGACGGCCTTCGCTGACGAGGTGCTGCGCGGGCGCGGCGTTCCCGAAGACGTCCTGGCCGACCCGGCCTATGTCAAGGCCGGCGTGGTGTTGGAGGGCATGGACCGGTTCGACGCTGGTTTCTTCGGCTACTCGCCGCGCGAGGCGCAGCAGCTTGATCCGCAGCACCGCCTGTTCCTGGAAACCGCCTGGCAGGCGCTCGAGCATGCGGGCCATGCCGGCCGCGATCGCCCAGGGCCGGTCGGCGTCTACGCCGGCAGCGGCGCTAGCCTCTACCTGATGCGCCACCTGCTACCCGGCATGGACTGGCAGGCCAGCGGCGTCGCTGACCTCCTGGGCCTGATGAACGGCAACGACAAGGACTCGCTCGCCACCCGCGTGGCCTACAAGCTTGATTTGCGCGGCCCGGCGCTGACGGTCCAGACCGCTTGCTCGACCTCGCTGGCGGCAGTGCACCTGGCCTGCCGCGGGCTGCTCAACCACGAGGCAGACCTGGCGCTGGCCGGCGGCGTCAGCCTGAACCTGCTGCAGGACCGCGGCTACCGCTACCAGCCGGGCGCGATCCTGTCGCCGGACGGGCGTTGCCGCGCCTTCGACGCGCGGGCGGGCGGCACTGTGATCGGCAGCGGCGCGGGCGTGGTGGTGCTGCGTCGCCTGGCTGATGCGATCGCCGATGGCGACACCATCCATGCCGTGATCAGGGGCTCGGCGCTCAACAACGACGGCGCGGCCAAGGTCGGCTACAGCGCGCCCAGTGTCGAGGGTCAGGCCGAGGTGATCCTGGCCGCCCAGGCGATGGCCGAGGTCGCGGCCGACTCGATCGGCTATGTGGAGGCGCATGGCACCGGCACCACACTTGGCGACCCGATTGAGGTCGCCGCGCTCGCGCAGGCGTTCGGCGCGAGCACGACACGCCGCGCCTTCTGCGCCATCGGCTCGGTCAAGACCAACGTTGGGCACCTAGATGCCGCCGCTGGCGTTACCGGCCTGATCAAGGCCGCGATGGCGCTCAAGCATCGGACACTGCCGCCCAGCCTGAATTTCGAGCAGCCCAATCCCCGCATCGACTTCGCCGCCAGCCCTTTCTACGTCAACACCGAGGCCCGGCCCTGGCCCGAGGCCGGCACGCCGCGCCGAGCCGGCGTCAGTTCCTTCGGCATGGGGGGCACCAATGTGCACGTCGTCCTTGAAGAGGCGCCGGCGTCCGCGGCCACCGGGCTGCCGGGGGCTGCACCTGAACTGCTGACGCTGTCGGCGAGGAGTCCGGCCGCGCTGGAGCAAGCGACGGGGCTGCTGGCTGACCACTTGGACCGGCACCCCGAGCAGGCACTGGCCGATGTCGCCCATACTTTGGCGGCGGGGCGCCGTCACTTCGAGCACCGCGCAGCCGTCCTGGCCAGCAGTGGCCCGGACGCGATCCACGCATTGCGGGCGCGCCCGGCTGCGTCGTTTTTCCAGGGGCGGGTGCTGTCGGAGCGCCCGGCCGTGGCCTTCCTGTTCCCGGGCCAGGGCGCGCAGCACGCCGGCATGGGGCGGGCCTTGTACGAAGGCGAGGCGGTGTTCCGCGAGGCCGTGGACCGGGACTGCGCATGGCTGGCCCCGCGCCTGGGCCTGGACCTGCGCCAGCTGATCCTGCCTGCGCGCGGGGACGAGCCTGCGGCCTCTGAGCAACTGGCGCAGACCGCCTTCACGCAGCCGGCGTTGTTCGTGGTCGAGCATGCGATGGCGCGGCTGTGGATGAGTCGTGGCGTGCAGCCGGAGGCCATGCTAGGCCACAGCATCGGCGAGTACGTGGCGGCCTGTCTGGCAAGCGTGTTCTCACTGGAGGATGCGCTGGCCCTGGTGGCCGAACGCGGCCGTCTGCTGCAGGGCACGGCGGCCGGCGCCATGCTGGCCGTCAGCCTGCCCGAGACCGAAGCGCTGGCTTGTGCGGAATCGTCCGGCTGCGACCTGGCGGCGGTCAACGCCCCCGGCCTGTGCGTTCTGTCAGGGGCGCCGGCGACCATCGCCGCTGCCGAGGGCGATTTGGCCGCCCGCGGCGTGACGGTGCGCCGGCTGCACGTCTCGCACGCCTTCCACTCTGCCCTGGTCGACCCCATGCTGGGCGCATTCGAAGCCTTGCTCTCGCGCATCGCGCTGGCGCCGCCGCGCATCCCCTTCGTCTCCAACCTGAGCGGCCGCTGGATCACGGAGCAGGAGGCCTGCAGCCCCGCCTACTGGATACGCCATGCGCGCGGCACGGTGCGTTTCGCCGATGGCCTGGACGCGCTGCTGGACAGGCCCGACCGGCTGTTGCTGGAGGTCGGGCCGGGCGAGACCCTGAGCGGCTTGGCCAGGCGCCATCCGCAGGTCGCTGCCGGCCGCGTCGTCCTGGCCTCTCAGTGCCATCCGGACCGGCAGCAGGCCAACGCGGCGCAGTTCGAGCGCTGTCGGGCGCAGCTATGGGTCGCCGGCATCGAGGTCGGGAAGGCCGGGACCGTGGACGCTGCAACGGCCGGCGCGCGCCGCCGCCTGCCGCTGCCGACCTATCCCTTCGAACGCCAGTCCTACTGGGTCGCCGCGTCCGAGGGGGCCGCCGTACCGGGGCCGGCCAGCCCGGCGGGCCCGCGCAGCCCGGCCGACTGGCTGTACGTGCCTGGCTGGAAGCGGACCGAAGCCACCGCAGGCCCGCGCCCGGCCGATGCCGGCATCACGGGCATGGACGGATGCGTTCTGGTGCTGGGCGACGCCACGGCGCTGAGCGCGGCGCTGGTCGAACGGCTTCAGGCCCAGGGCCGGTGCGTCGTGTGGGTTGAGCGCGGTCCGGGCTTGGCACGGCTGGACGATCGTCGCTGGACGGTCCGCCTCGGAGAACGTTCGGACGCCGAGGCGCTGCTGCGTGCGGTGCGGATCGAGCATGGGCCGGTGGCGGCGATCAGCTACCTGTGGACCGTGGACCCCGAGGGCGCCATGCCTTCGCCGGACGAGGCGCTGGAACGCAGCTTCCATGGCCTGTTGGCTTGGGTCCAGGCCTTGGGGGACTTGGGGGCAGTGGACGGCCAGCCGGTCGTTTCCATCACTGTGGTGGCGAATCAACTGGAGGACGTCGGCGGCACCGATGTGCTGCACCCGCACAAGGCTGTGCTGCACGGCCTGTGCAAGGTCGCGCCGCAGGAGTATCCGAACCTGTCGTGCCGCGTGATCGACATCGGCGCGGTCGGGATGGTCGATGCGGCGGGCGCAGGCCGGGCCGCGTCGCAGATCGCGGCGGAGATGAGCGGACCGGTCCAGGGGCAGACCGTGGCCTACCGCGGGCGCCAGCGCTGGCTGAAGGTGTACGAGCCGGTCCACCGGGCACCGCCGGACGTCCCCGTCCTGCGCAGGCACGGGGTCTATCTGGTCACGGGCGGCCTGGGCGGCATCGGTATGGAACTGGCCCGCCACCTAGCCGCGCAATGGCAGGCCAGGCTGCTGCTGGCGGGGCGCAATCCGCTGTCCGAGCGCGGAGAGCGGCAGGTGAGCGAACTCGAAGGCCTGGGCGCGCAGGTGGCGGTGTTGCAGTGCGACGTGAGCGATTCCGCGCAGGCGCAGGCGGCCGTGGCCGCGGCGCAGGAGCGCTTCGGCGCCCTCCATGGCGTCTTCCACGCCGCCGGGGTGGCCGGCGGCGGGATGATCGCGCAGCGCGGCCGGGCTGCGGTGGAAGAGGTCTTCGCGCCGAAGATCCAGGGCAGCTTGAACCTGCTCGCCGCACTGCGCGATGCGCCGGTGGATTTCGTGATGCTGTTCTCCTCGCTCACGGCGATCACCGGGGGGTTCGGGCAGTCGGACTATTGCGCGGCTAACGCTTTCCTGGATGCGCTGGCGACCCGCGCGGCCCAGGAGGCATGCGGCGGGCCGGTCCTGTCGGTGAACTGGGATGCCTGGCGCGGCGTTGGCATGGCCGCGGCGCAGCGCCTGCCCGAAGGCGCGGGCATCGCGCTCGAGACCCTGGGGCCGCTGCTCAACGCCCTGTTGTCCGGAACGTCGGCGGCGCAGACGCTGGTCTCGACGCTGGCGCTGGAGGAGCAGTTCGCGCGCACGCGATCGTCCGCCGGGCTCGCCGACCAGCTGCTGCCCGAGGCCGCCGCCGTGGCCGGCGGACATCCGCGGCCGGCCCTGTCCACCCCCTACGCGGAGCCGGCCACCGAGCTGGAACAGGGCCTGGCCGGGCTGTGGTCCGAATTCCTCGGGATCGCACCCATCGGTGCCGACGACAGCCTGTTCGAGCTGGGCGGGGATTCCCTATTGGCCATCCAACTGCTGGCCAAGGTCCGCAGCCGCTACGGCACGGAACTGCACCCCGCCGCCTTCTTCAAGAGTCCCACGGTCGCGACCCTGGCGCGACTGGTCGAAAGCTGGCTGATCGAGGAGCTCGAGCAGGCCGAGGCCGTGGCGGGCGCCGCGCATCCATCGACCGCCCCTGTCTGAGAGTCCGTTCCATGCCGAATCACCAAGACCTTGCGCGGCGCCGCGCCAACCTGAGCGAACAGCAACGTGCCGAGCTGCAGCGGCGACTCAAGGGCCTGGCTCCCGCATCGCCGCAGCGCCAGCAGATTCCCCGGCGCGTGGCCGGCGCGCGTGCGCCGCTGTCTTCCGCTCAGCAGCGGCTTTGGTTTCTGTGGAAGCTTGATCCGGCTAGCACGGCCTACCATCTGAGCGGTGGGCTGAAGTTCAGCGGCCCGCTCGATGCGCAGGCGCTGCAGGACAGCCTGGCCGACTTGGTCGAGCGGCACGCGTCGCTTCGGACCGTGTTCGCCGAGGGGGCGGACGGCGCGGCCGAACAGGTGGTCCTGCCGGCGCCGGAGGTAGGCCTCGCCAGGGTCGACTTGCAGGCGGTCGGGGGCCCAGCGCCGGCGGAGCGCGTGCTGGCCGAAGCCGAACGCCTGTGCGGCACGCCATTCGACCTGGCCCGGGGCCCGCTGCTGCGCGCCGCGCTGCTGCAGACCGGGGCCGGCGAGCATGTCCTGCTGGTGGCGATGCACCACATCATCTCGGATGGCCAGTCGACCCAGATCATTCTCGACGAATTGGCGGCGTGCTATCGCGCGCGCCGGAAAGGGGGGGCGCCGCAACTGGCCGATCTGCCGGTGGGCTATGCCGACCATGCCGCCTGGCAGCGCGAGTGGCTGCAGGGCCCGCAAAGCGCGCAGCAACTGGCCTGGTGGCGCAGCCGGCTGGCGAGCGCCGAGATGCCGGTCCTGGCGCTGCAGACGGACCGCCCGCGCCGCGCCGATGGGCGCTACGGCATGGCATGGCACGCCGTGCCGCTGCCCGTCGGCCTGGTCCAGCGGCTCAAGGCCCGGGCCGCCACCGAAGGCGCGACCTTGTTCGTGGCGCTGTTGGCGGCGTTTGAGGTGCTGCTCCAGCGCCATACCGGGTTGGGCGACGTCCGGGTCGGGGTTCCCGTGGCCAACCGGAACCGGCCCGAGCTGGCGGGGCTGGTCGGGTTCTTCGTCAACACGCTGGTGATGCGCGCCGGGATCGAGGAGCGCATGGTGCTCGGCCAGGTGCTGGCGCATGTGCGCGACGCGGCATTTGACGCGCAGGCCCATCAGGAACTGCCGTTTGAGCGCGTGGTGGAGGCCTTGCAGCCGGTGCGCAGCCTGGGTACCACGCCGCTGTTCCAAGTCATGTTCAATCACCTGCGCCGCGACGAACGGTTCACGCGCGACTGGCCGGACCTGCAGGTCGAGCGGCTGGACGTGGCCGCCGGCGGCGCGCAGTTCGAGCTGGTGCTGGAGACCTGCGAGGATCAGGCGGGCCGCGTCGAGGCCCGCTTCATGTATGCCCGGGAGCTGTTCGAAGCCCGCCGCATCGAGCGCCTGGCGAACCACTATCTGGCGGTGTTGCAGGCGCTGGCCGATGATCCGCAGCGGGCGGTGGGCGATGTGCGGCTGCTGGAGAACTGCGAGCGCAGCGAATTGCTGCGATGGGGGATGGGCGAAGCCTGTGCGGCAAGCGCGCGGCCGGTGCATGCGCAGTTCGAGGCGCATGCGAGGGCGAAGCCGGACGCGGCGGCGCTGGTGTTTGGCGAAGCGGAGCTGAGCTACGGCGAACTCAACGCGCGAGCGAACCGGCTGGCGCACCGTTTGATCGGTCTGGGCGTGAGGCCGGAGGTCAAGGTGGGTGTTCTGGCGGAGCGCTCAACCGAACTGGTGGTGGGGTTGCTGGCGATCCTCAAGGCCGGCGGGGCCTATGTGCCGCTGGACCCGGAGTATCCGGCGGACCGGTTGGCGTACATGGCCGAGGACAGCGGTATCGGGCTGCTGCTGGCG
>JASGEH010000146.1:0-11382 GCA_047606565.1 Comamonas sp. | reverse complement strand
GCTGGTGCACCGCTGGCTGTGGCGCGACGGCGTGGCGCAGCGCATGATCGGGCGCGTGAGCTGACAGGACGCCGCTATGCGATGCGCTTGTTGATGGCTTCGGTGATCTTGCTGGCGATCCTGAAGGCAAAAGGCGCCAGGATCGAGGCCCCCAATGCCGCAATGGGCCACGCGACGAGGTAGGCATGCAGCCACTTGGACATGAAGTCCGCAGTCAGCCCCAGGTGGACCCAAGTCATGGCGCCCGACATCAGCGCCGCCATCATCGCCGACATCACCAAGGGCATCACGCGCTGAACGCTCACGGCCATCGTCGTCACTCCGAGCAAATATCTGAAGTCTAGAGACTGTTCAAGGTCTTTTCATGAGGCCTGTCTTGCGGCCTTGCGAACCCCATGAAAAGACTGTGAACAGGTGCTCAACCCGCCGCGCGCTTTTGCAGGATCTCGAAGGCCGGCAGGGTCTTGCCTTCCAGCACCTCCAGGAAGGCGCCGCCGCCGGTGGAGATGTAGCTGATCTTGTCTTCGATGCCGTATTTGGCGATGGCGGCCAGTGTGTCGCCGCCGCCGGCAATCGAGAAGGCGCTGCTGTCGGCAATCGCCTGGGCCACGACCTCGGTGCCGTGGGCGAAGGCGTCGAACTCGAAGACACCGACCGGGCCGTTCCAGACGATGGTGCCGGCGGCCTTGAGTTTTTCGGCCAGCAGTTGGGCGGTCTGGGGGCCGATGTCGAGGATCAGGTCGTCGTCGGCGACCTCGGTGGTGGCTTTGATGGTGGCTGGGGCGTCGGCGGCGAAGGTCTTGGCGGTGACCACGTCGACCGGGATGGGCACGGCCGCGCCGCGCGCTTGCAGGGCCTCGATCACGGCCTTGGCTTCGTCCACCAGGTCGGGCTCGGCCAGCGACTTGCCGATGGGCAGGCCGGCGGCGAGCAAGAAGGTGTTGGCGATGCCGCCGCCGACGATCAACTGGTCGACCTTGTCCGACAGCGCTTTCAGGATGGTCAGCTTGGTGCTGACCTTGGAGCCGGCGACGATGGCCGCCAGCGGGCGCCGGGGCGCGGCCAGGGCCTGGGTGAGCGCGTCGATCTCGGCGGCCAGCAGCGGGCCGGCGCAGGCGATGGGCGCGAACTGGGCGATGCCGTAGGTCGAGGCCTCGGCGCGGTGCGCGGTGCCGAAGGCGTCGTGCACGAAGATGTCGGTGAGCGCGGCGAGCTTGCGGGCCAGGGCCTCGTCGTTCTTCTTCTCGCCCTTGTTGAGGCGGGCGTTTTCCAGCAGCACCACCTGGCCGGGCTGGACGTCCACGCCATCGACCCAGTGGGCGACCAGCGGCACTTCGCGGCCGAGCAGCTCGGACAGGCGCTGGGCGACGGGGGCGAGCGAGTCGGCGGGCTTGAACTCGCCTTCGGTGGGGCGGCCGAGGTGCGAGGTGACCATGACGGCGGCACCGGCGTCGAGCGCGGCCTGGATGGCCGGCAGCGAGGCGCGGATGCGGGTGTCCTCGGTGATGCGGCCCGCGTCGTCCTGCGGCACGTTGAGGTCGGCGCGGATGAACACGCGCTGGCCCTGGACCTTGCCCTGGGCGATGAGATCGGTGAAACGGATGACGTTCATGTGACGGGTCTCGGGGAAGTTGGAAAACGAAGCGGCCGTGGCGCGGCCCGGGGCCACAGGCGAGCGACGGTCATTCTATCGGGCAGGTCTGCGCGGGTAACTTGCCGGTAATTCACGGGGCACTCGCGGGTCAGCGTGAGTGGCGCACGGGTTCACCATCCCAGGCCGATGTGCAGCGGCAGGTAGACCGCCATGCCGCAGACGATGGTGCCGAGCAGGCCGCGTTTCCAGGCGTACCAGGCGAGGCCGGCGAGCACGGCGTAGACGCGGGCGTCGGCCAGCGGGTTGCTCAGGTAGCCGTGGCTGGTCAGGATTTCCGGCGCCACCACGGCGGCCAGCGCCGCGCCGGGGGCGTAGACCAGGCCGCGTCGGGCCCAGTCCGGCAGGTGCCAGGGACGGTCGAAGAGGAAGAAGAAGGCGCGCGTGACCACCGTCATGGCGGTCATGCCGCAGATGGCGAGGAAGGTCCAGCCGTCGAAGCTCATGGTGTGCGGTCTCCTGGAGAGTCGGGCGGGGCGCCCAGCGGCCGGCGTTCGAGCGACAGGCAGACCGCCACGGCCGTGCCGATCGCCACCAGGATGTTGAGCTTGAGCGGCAGCCCTAGCGTGAGCACCGCCGCCGCGCCGGCGATCAGCGCCGAGACGCGCTGCAGTGGCGTCTGGATCAGCGAGCACAGAATGCCCACCAGCGCCAGCGTGCCCGCGAAGCCCAGGCCCCAGGACACCGGCAGCACATGGGCCAGCACCACGCCCACCAGGCTGGCGCCGACCCAGTTGACCCAGCTCACCAGGGCGTTGCCCGCCAGGTAGGCGCGCTGGGCGAGGCGCTCGCCGGCCTGCTCGGACGGCAGCCGGTGGCGCCGGGTGAACATGACATAGGTCATGTCGGTCATGAGGTAGGCGGTGATCAGCCGTTGCGCCTTGGGCAGGTACAGCAGGTACAGCCGCATGTGGGCGCTGAAGACCACGAAGCGCAGGTTGACGCAGAAGGCGGTGGCGACGATGACCCACAGCGGCGCGCCGGCGGCGATCAGCGGCAGCGAGGCCAACTGCGAGCTGCCGGCGTAGACCATGACCGTCATGGTCGCGGCCTCCAGTGGGCTCAGGCCGGACTTGACCATGGCCACGCCGCTCATCACCGCCCAGGCGGCGATGCCCGGCAGCACCGGCAGCATGTCGGTAAAGCCGGCCCGGAATTCGGGGTGGCGGCGCAGTTCGGGGCGCCAGAACATCAGGCGCCCTCCGCGCTCGCCGCGCGCTCGCCGGGCGCGATGGGGTAGCCGCGCAGGAAGTCGGCCGCGGCCAGCCGCTTGCCACCGGCGCGCTGCAGTTGCAGCAGCGCCAGCGCCTCGTCGCCGTGCGGGCCGCAGGCCACCACGATGCCGTCGGCGTCCACGGCCAGCACCTCGCCGGGCTGCGCGGCGTGCGCCGGGGCGCTGGCGACCCGGGCCTGCCAGATCTTCAGCGTCTCGCCCCGCAGCACGGTGGCGGCGGCCGGGAAGGGGTCGAAGGCGCGCACGCGACGCGCGATGGCGGCGGCTGGCTGCGTCCAGTCGATGGCGGCCTCGTGCTTTTCGATCTTGTGGGCGTAGCTCACGCCCTCGGCTGGCTGCGGCACGGCCGCCAGGGCGCTGGTTTCCAGCGCCGCCAGGGTCTGCACGATCAGCCGGCCGCCCTGGGCGGCCAGCTTGTCGTGCAGGCTGGCGGTGGTGTCGTCGGCAGCGATCGGCAGGGCTTCGGTTTGCAGCATGTCGCCGGTGTCCAGGCCGGCGTCCATCTGCATGATGGTGATGCCGGTGCTGGCGTCGCCGGCCTCGATGGCGCGGTGAATGGGCGCCGCGCCACGCCAGCGCGGCAGCAGGCTGGCGTGGATGTTGAGGCAGCCCAGGCGCGGCGCGGCCAGCGTCCAGGGCGGCAGGATCAGGCCGTAGGCGGCGACCACCATGGCGTCGGCGCCGGCGGCTTCGATGGCCTGGCGCGCGGCCTCGGCGTCCTCGGGGTATTTGCCGTCCAGCCGCAGGCTGCGCGGCTGCGCCACGGCGATGCCGTGGGCCAGCGCGCGCTGCTTGACGGCCGAGGGCTGCAGCTTCATGCCGCGTCCGGCCGGGCGGTCGGGCTGGGTCAGCACCAGGGCGATGGCGTGGCCGGCCGCGACCAGCGCGTCCAGCGCCACGGCGGCGAATTCGGGGGTTCCGGCGAAGATGAGTTTCATGGAAGGTGAGGCTCGCCGCGCGGCGGCGGGAAGGGGGCGGGCGTGACGCCGGGGCGGCCGGCAGCCGAAAAAAGCGGATGAGCGGGTTGGCGTGAGGACTCGATGGTAACTGCGCTGGCACGGCTGGGTGGGCGCGGCCGGGCAGGCGCGGGGCCGGGGCGGCGTGGCCATGTCCCAACGGCATGCCTGGCTTTTATTGGTGCGGCCAGGACACGCGGCGTGTACCGAAAGCGTGCGGCACCAGGGAAGATCCGGCCTGCGCACGCCCCGCGCTGGGGCACCATTAGCGCGGCTTATGGCTTCGGTGAAAAAACGATGCGCGCGCCGGGGCGATCGCCCTAGCATGGCGCTTCCCTCTCATGACCTTGCGAAAGGAAACCGCCCGATGCATGCCGCTCTCACTCTCACCCCAGCCACCCGCTCCCGATCCATCCTCGGCGCTTTGGCCCTGGCCGGCCTGATGGCGCTGGCGCCCTCGGCCCATGCGCAAGCGGGTGACACCATCGCCAAGGTCAAGCAAAGCGGGGTGTTCACCATCGGCTACCGCGAGTCGTCGATTCCGTTTTCCTACCTGGACGGCTCGGCCAAGCCCACCGGCATCGGCTGGGAGATCTGCAACAAGATCGCCGACAAGCTCAAGGCCGTCACCGGCCGCGCGGACCTGAAGGTGGTCGGCCAGAGCGTGACCTCGGCCAACCGTGTGCCGCTGGTGCAAAACGGCACCGTCGACATCGAGTGCGGCTCGACCACCAACAACAGCGAGCGCGGCAAGCAGGTGCAGTTCGCCATCAACTACTTCTACACCGGCACGCGCTTCCTGGTGAAGGCCGATTCCGGCATCAAGACGCTGGCTGACCTCAAGGGCAAGAACGTGGTGATCACCGCCGGCACCACCAACATGCTGGTCATGCGCCGCGTCAACCAGGAGCAGAACCTGGGCATCAACATCACCAGCGCCAAGGACCACGCCGAGGCCGCGCTGCTGGTCGAGTCCGGCCGCGCCGACGCCTTCGCCATGGACGACATCCTGCTCTACGGCCTCAAGGCCATGTCGCGCAATTCGGCCAGCCTGGCCGTGGTGGGCGACGCGATCCAGGTCGAGCCCTATGCCTTCATGCTGCGCAAGGATGATCCGGCCTTCCAGAAGCTGGTCAACGACACGCTGGCCGAGCTGATGAAGAGCGGCGAGTTCGAGGTGCTCTACAAGAAGTGGTTCCTCTCGCCGATTCCGCCGGCCAACATCAACCTGGAAGCGCCGATGAGCAACGAACTCAAGGGCAACCTGAGCGCGCTGTCCGACCAGCCCGCGACCTGAGGCCATTTCGGAAGGTGTAACCATGAGTGGTGGCAAGCAGGTCTGCATCATCGGCGCGGGCATCGTCGGCGCGGCCACGGCCCACGCGCTGGCCCAGGACGGCTGGCGCGTGACACTGGTGGATGCGAACGCCCAGCCGGGCGAAGGCGTGAGCAAGGCCAACGGCGCGCAACTGAGCTACAGCTACGTGGAGCCGCTGGCCACGCCCGCCGCGCTGCGCGCGCTGCCCTCGTGGCTGCTGTCGTCGTGGCAGGGCGATGCCGCCAGCCCGCTGCGCTGGCGGCCGCGCGCCGAGGTCGCGCACGGGCGCTGGCTGCTGGCCTTCATGCAGGCCTGCCGCTGGCCGCGGGTGCAGGACACCACGGCGGCGCTGCTGGCGCTGTCCTTCCTGAGCCGCGACACGCTGCACGGCTGGCTCGATGGCCTGCCGGCGGCCACGCGCGCGGCGCTGCACCACACCCGCCCGGGCAAGCTGGTGGTCTACCGCAAGCCCGAGGCGCGCGCCCAGGTCGCCCAGCAACTGCGCTGGCAGGCGGCGCTGGGCTGCGAGCAGCAACTGGTGGACGCCAGCGAATGCCGGGCGCTCGAACCGGCGCTGGCGGCCACGGGCGGCGGCGCCATTCATTTCGGGGTATGGACCGACAGCGAGGAAGTGATCGACGCCGCCGGCCTGGCGCGCGCGCTGGCCGACGCCAGCGGCGCGGCGCGCGTCATGGGCCAGGCCGTCACCGGCTTCGAGCAGCGCGCCGGCCAGATCGCCGCCGTTCGCCTGGCCGACGGGCAGCGCATCGCGGCCGATCATTTCGTCCTGGCGGCCGGGCCGCAGTCGCAGGCGCTGCTGCGCCCGCTCGGCCTGCGCCTGCCGATCGAGCCGATCAAGGGCTACAGCGTCACCCTGCCCATCGTCGACGACGCCGCCGCGCCGCGCGCGAGCATCACCGACACCGGCCGCAAGCTGGTCCATGCGCGGCTGGGCGGACAGTTGCGCGTGGCGGGGTTCGCCGAGCTGTGCGGGCCCGACCTGGCCATCGACGAGCGCCGTATCGACGCCCTGTGCGACGCGGTGGCGGCGACTTTCCCCGGCGCCTGCGACCTGTCGCAACGCAAGCCCTGGGCCGGCCTGCGCCCGGCCACGCCCAGCGGGCGGCCGCTGATCGGCGCCACGCCGCTGGGCAACCTGTGGCTCAACGTCGGCCACGGCGCGCTCGGCCTGACGCTGGCCGCCGGCAGCGCGCACCTGCTGGCGCAGGCCCTGCGGCATGAGGCACCGTCGGCGCGGGCCCGGCCGTTCTGCTACGTGTGACGCCGCGCTCCAACGCGTCGGCGGCGCGCGGCTAATCGGCCAGCACGCGCCGGAAGCTGTCCAGTTTGAGCGTCATGCGCTCCGCGTAAGCCATCAGACGGACAGCGGATCTTCTTGCATGGCCTCGGCCTGCTCGCGCAGCATCTGAACCTGGCCGTGCCAGTAGGCGCTGCTGCCGAACCACGGGAAGGCCGCCTGGAAGGCCGGGTCGTCCCAGCGGCGCGCCAGCCAGGCGCTGTAGTGAATCAGCCGCAGGGTGCGCAGCGGCTCGACCAGCGCCAGCTCGCGGCGGTCGAATTCGCGCAGGCTTTCGTAGCCGTCGAGCAGTGCGCTCCATTGCCGGGTGCGCTGGCCGCGGTCGCCGCTGGCCAGCATCCACAGGTCCTGCACCGCCGCGCCGGTGCGCGCATCGTCCAGATCGACGAAATGCGGCCCGGCGTCGGGCGTCCACAGAATGTTGCCCGGATGGCAGTCGCCGTGCAGGCGGATCTGGCGCACGGGGGTGTCCAGGGCACGTGCGGCGAGTGCCAGGGCGGCCTCGAAGGCCTGCTCCCAGGCGCCGCGTGCGTCGGGCGGGATCACGTCGTGGCGCAGCAGCCAGTCGCGCGGCTCGCGCGCGAAGGCGTCGGCGTCCAGCGCTGGGCGGTGGCGGAAGGGCTGGGCGGCGCCGACGGCATGCAGCCGCGCCATGAGCCGGCCGATCCACTCCAGCACCTCGAAGTCGTCGAGCTCCGGGCCGCGCCCGCCGCGCCGGGGGCTGATGGAGAAGTCGAAGCCCTCGAAATGGAACAGCGTCTGGCCGGCGAGGGGCAGGGGCGCGACCATGGGGACTTCGGCGGCGGCCAGTTCGGCGGCGAAGGCGTGTTCTTCCAGGATTTGCGCGCGGCTCCAGCGGCCGGGCCGGTAGAACTTGGCGACCACCGCCGCGCTGTGTTCGCCACCGTGCGCCACGGGCGACTCCAGGTGCGCCAGGTAGACCCGGTTTTCGTAGGACGACAGCGCCAGCAGCCGGCCGTCGCCGTACAGGCCGACCGAGGACAGCGCGTCGAGCACCACGTCGGGCGTGAGGTGGGCGTAGGGGTGCGGGCTGGCCACGAGGGCGGCCGGCGGGGCGGCGGACGGGATGGAGGAGGGCGGGCGGTCGGCGATGGACATGCCGCGATTGTGAGGCCCGCGCCCGGCGTCCGGGCGGCCGGACGGGTCAGCGCCGGATCGCCCGGGTCTGGGTGTCGAACTCGACCGTGCGGGTCTGGCCGTCGTGGCCGGGGAAGCCGTCGAAGATGCTGCGGATCAGGTAGGGCATGAGCGCGCTGATGGGCTGGTCGCCGCCGGCGCGGGTTTGGGCGGTGGACTCGAAGACGCGGCGCTGGCCATCGCTGATCTCCACTTGCAACTGCCGGGTCCGCACGTCGTGCTCGACCGTGCGGTAGCCGATGATGCGCGGGCCGAACGGGTCGCCGGCCCAGTAGCCGCCGCGCCAGCCGAAGTTGGGGACCCACATCGGAGCGATCCAGACACGGTTGTCGTTGAAGACAGGCTCCTGCACCTGGACGCGGCGGGTCGCGGTGTCGTAGTCGAAGCCGACCCACAAGCGCGGGGTCTGGCCCGGCTCGGCCAGGCGCAGGCCGTGGATCTGCAGTTCGTCGGCGATGCGCTGCTGGTAGCTCTGGTATTCCAGGTCCTGGGCGTGGCGCGGGTCGGTGCGGAAGTCGAAGGTGGCGCCCTCGGCGTCGGCGGGCCAGCGCTGGAAGGTGGTGACGTCGCTGCGCAGCGTGGAAGCGCAGCCGGCTTGCAGCAACACCAGCGCGACCAGCGCCAGCAGGGCGAACGCGCGGGCCAGACCGGCGCGCGGCCCTTGGAGAAGGGTGGGAATGGGCATGCGATGTCTCCTGGTTTCCCGGGGTCTCCGGGGGAACGCCGTCACGGTGGCGGCTTCCCGGCTTGGAGTCAATCGGCGCGGCCGAATTCCACGCTCAGCTCCTGGGCACGCGCGCGGCAGGCCGCCATGCCGCGCTGGATGGCCTCGGCCACGCCGTCGGCCTGCATGCTGCTGATGGCGGCAAAGGTGGTGCCGCCCTTGGAGGTGACGCGCTGGCGCAGCGTCTCGGGTGACTCGCCAGAGGCGGCCGCCAGCGCGGCGGCGCCCGAGAAGGTGGCCACGGCGAGCTGGTGGGCCTGCTCGGGCGTCAGGCCCATCCGCACGCCCTGGGCTTCCACCGCTTCGAGGAAATAGAAGACATACGCCGGGCCGGAGCCCGAGACCGCGACCACGGCGTCGATCAGGTCTTCGCGCTCCAGCCACAGCAACTGGCCGGTGGGCTGCAGCGCGCGCTCGACCAACTGGCGGTCGGCCGCGCGGGTGTTGGCGTCGTTGGTGGCCGGGCGGGCGTACAGGCCGGTCATGCCCTGGCCGACCAGCGCGGGGGTGTTGGGCATGGCGCGGATCACGCGCTCGCTGCCCAGCCAGCGCGCCAGGGCGTCGCTGCCGATGCCGGCGGCCAGGCTCAGGTGCAGGGCGTTCGACACGTAAGGCCGCACGCCCTGCGCCACCTCGCGCAGCACCTGCGGCTTGACGGCCCAGACCACCAGATCGGCCTGCGCCAGCGCGTCCGAGGGCGCGGCCAGCGTGCGCACGCCGTAGTCTTGGCTCAGGCGCGACCGCGTGGCCTCGGTCGGCGCCACCACGACGATGCGTTCGCCCGGGTGGCCCTGCTGGATCAGCCCGCCGATGATGGCGCTGGCCATGTTGCCGCCGCCGATGAAGGCAATGGTGGGCGGCGTGGTGGAGGACGAGGGGGGAAGGGATGCGAAAGCGGGCATGGCGGTGCTTGGGCGGGGGGGGGGAAATGAGGGCGCGTGGGATGCAGCGGATAGCGCGTGGGGCGCATGCCGCGCCGCCGATTATGGCGGGGTCGGCAATGAGGGCACATGCTGTGAAAACCTGATCCGCAGCAAGGTTGACGGCATGGCAGGCCCTGGGTCTTTGCGATGGATCAAGATACGATCTAGTCGCAATGTACTAGGCGTGGGGCGTGGTGCGGGGGGGCGGCAAAAAATAGAATGCCCCGCGCCCGGCAAAGGAATGCCGAGGTCCATCGTGGGCAGCCTCTTGGCTTGCCTGGCCGCTGCGGCTGTTGCGGCACCTTTCCCTAAGCCAAAAAACGGAAGGGCTCTGGCGTGGTCGTCGGTCCGGCGCCTGCCAAGTCATTCTTTCGCAGATCGATCGGGGGTTATTCATGAAGCTATTCAAATGGTCGGGCGCTGTCGCCCTGGCACTGTCCTTGCTGAGCCTGACGGCGCAGGCGGCCGAGGCGGAACGCAAGAAGGTCGACGTGCTGCTGGTCGGCGGGGGCATCATGAGTTCGACGCTGGGGATCTGGCTGCACGAGCTTGAGCCGAGCTGGTCGATGACGATGATCGAGCGTCTGGACGGCGTGGCCCAGGAAAGCTCCAATGGCTGGAACAACGCCGGCACCGGCCACTCCGCGCTGGCCGAGCTGAACTACACGCCCGAGAAAAAGGACGGCAAGATCGACATCTCCAAGGCCATCGAGATCAACGAGGCCTTCCAGGTTTCGCGCCAGTTCTGGGCGCACCAGGTGACGCAGGGCGTGCTCAAGAACCCGCGCTCCTTCATCAACTCCACGCCGCACATGAGCTTTGTGTGGGGCGATGACAACGTGGCCTACCTCAAGAAGCGCTACGAGGCGCTGCAGGCCAGCCCCTTGTTCCGGGGCATGCAGTACTCGGAAGACCCCGAAAAGATCAAGCAATGGGTGCCGCTGATGATGGAGGGGCGCGACCCCAAGCAGAAGCTGGCCGCTACCTGGTCGCCGCTGGGCACCGACGTGAATTTCGGCGAACTCACGCGCCAATATGTCGCCTACCTGCAGACCCAGCCGCAGTTCGACCTCAAGCTTTCCAGCGAGGTCAAGGACATCAAGCGCAACGTCGACGGCAGCTGGCGCGTGTCCTACGCCCCCACCAAGGGCGGCGGGGCAACGCAGGACGTGGACGCCAAGTTCGTCTTCATCGGTGCGGGCGGCGCGGCGCTGCACCTGCTGCAGGAGTCGGGCATCCCCGAAGCCAAAGACTACGGCGCCTTCCCCGTGGGCGGCTCCTTCCTGGTGACCGAAAAGCCCGAGATCGCCGAGCGCCACCTCGCCAAGGCTTATGGCAAGGCCTCGGTCGGCTCGCCCCCGATGTCGGTTCCCCACCTCGACACGCGCGTGCTCGACGGCAAGAAGGTCCTGCTGTTCGGCCCCTTCGCGACGTTCTCCACCAAGTTCCTCAAGCAGGGCTCTTACTTCGACCTCCTCACCAGCACCAACACGCACAACGTGTGGCCCATGGTGCGCGTGGGCGTGGACGAATTCCCGCTGGTCCAGTACCTGATCGGCCAGGTGCTGCTGACCGACGACGAACGCTACGCCGCGCTCAAGGAATACTTCCCCGAAGCCAAGAAGGAAGACTGGCGCCTGTGGCAGGCCGGCCAGCGCGTGCAAATCATCAAGCGCGACGGCGCCAAGGGTGGCGTGCTCAAGCTCGGCACCGAGATCGTCTCTGCGCACGACGGCAGCCTCGCGGGCCTGCTGGGTGCCTCGCCCGGCGCCTCGACCGCCCCGCCCATCATGCTCGGCCTGATGGAAAAGGTCTTCAAGGACAAGCTCGCCACGCCCGAGTGGCAGGCCAAGATCCGCCAGATCGTGCCCAGCTACGGCACCAAGCTCAACGTCGATGCCGTCAAGACGCATGAAGAGTGGGTTCGTACCGCGCAGATCCTGCAACTCGCGCCGCCGCCGGACATCGACTTGACCCCCGGCAGCGCAGTCGCCCCCCCGGCCCAGCGCCCCCCGGCCAAGGCCGCCTCCGACATGGCGCTCTGATCCGCCTTCGTCGCACCCAAGCCACCCGCCCTCCGGATTCGGACGGCGGGTTTTT